>CAYVGZ010000033.1:0-16170 GCA_964450845.1 uncultured Candidatus Bathyarchaeia archaeon
AAAAAACGGACAAAAAAGTATTTCCAATAGAAGGCGGAGCAGGCGCATCCTACTTGTCTATGGCTGTTGCCAACTCTAACGATATTGCAAACTTTGACCACGGAACAATTATTGAATGTAGCTTAGCAACCATAGGTAAGCAAGGTGCTGAAGTAACACCCGTGTGCTTCGAATTTAACGCCGAAAGAAGCTATGACATTGACCCTGAGTGGATTGGAAAAGAAGCTGCAAGGCTGGCAACTTCTGCATTAAAAGCCAAGAAAATAGAAACAAAAAACACTAACGTAATATTCACGCAATTTGCATTTCAAGAGCTTCTTTACTTCACACTTATCAATGCTGTTAAAGCAGATTTTGTGCAGAGAAATCAATCCGCATTCAAAGGGAAGATAGGAGAAAAAGTTGCCTCCGAAATCGTGACAATTTATGATGATGGCTTATTTAGTGGTGGTCTTCGCACATGGAAATTTGACGGCGAAGGCGTTCCTCAGCAAAAAACACCCGTTGTAGAAAAAGGCGTCTTGCGTAACTTTCTTTATGACAATTACACTGCCAAAAAAGAAGAAAAGGAAAGCACAGGAAACGCTGCAAGAGCTGGATATTTATCTACACCAAGCCTACAAGCCACAAACTTTCATTTCACGCCTGGAAACAAATCGCCAGAAGAACTTATCAGCGAAGTAGATGACGGCCTGCTTGTTTATTACTTGCAAGGTGCACACAGTAGCAATCCAACCAGCGGAGAATTTTCCGTAGTTGCAACTCCCGCTTGGAGAATCAAAAATGGCGAAATTGCCTATGCTACTAAAGGAGCAATGTTGGCTGGCAACATCTTTCAAACGCTAAAAAATATTTCGGCGCTTGCAGACAATGAACGGAAGATTGGGCAGTTGGTCGCACCATGGGTTCTTGTAGAAAACGTTAAAGTCATAGGAAAATAAATAACTCAGACTTCCATTAACCGCATTAAAGAGGCACAAAATTGAGAAGCAAAATCAAACATAGCCTACTTGAATTTAACACTCTCCGTAGAATAGTCCAATTCATTTCTTTCATACTCTTCAGTGCAATAATCTTGGGTGTAATACCACTTTTGCTTCCAGTTCTATGGACACAGGGGCTCGAACAAAACACTGTTGGAGACGCCTTCACCGCGTTGCAGCTGATGCTTTATGACGTTGTTTTTCCATGGCTCGCAATGGCGTCATTTCTAGTTATAGGCATCTTAGCTGGTAAATCGCTGTGTGGTTGGGTTTGTCCCTTCGGCTTCATTCAAGACTTAGTCAGTTTTATAAAACGCAAACAGAACGAGTTTTCACCGCGGACCCATGAAAGTATGATCTACGTAAAATATGCCATTTTAGGCATTACCTTGTTCATTAGTGCAACTTTCTCCGCTGCCAAACTTGTAGGGGTCAGTCAAAGTTATGAAGGTGCTTTAGGTATTTTTGCAAAAGTACCTTTTACTGCGCTCAGTCCAGCTGAAACTTTGTTTGGAACATTGCCCAAAATGGTTCGAGATTTTATCACTGCAGCGTTGGCAAACCAAGTGGATATTTTATCTGGGATTACGAGTTTGTCTCCGCTTTTCTGGATTCAACTATTCATTATGGTTACCGTTCTTGTTTTTGCTGCTTATATTCCACGAGGTTGGTGCAAATACTTTTGTCCCCACGGCGCAATTATGGCAATCCTGAACAGGTTTAGTTTTCTTGGTTTGCGTAGAGACCTGCATAAATGTCCCAAAGGCACATGTCGTCTATGCGTTGAAGTGTGTCCCATGCGTGTTCCTATTCTAGATTTGCCATGGGAGAAATTCAGCGACCCAGAATGTATCTACTGTCTTAAGTGCGTGGATGCTTGCCCAAACGGCGCAATCAAACTAAAGTATCCATAGCTTTTCAATTGTGTAGAAGAAGCCTTTGCTCGGCTGAGTCTAAATCCCTCCTTTATATAGATTGAATTAAGGCTTGAAACTTGGCTAGGTTTTAGGTGTTATTCAGCGATTTTGATAATGGAGAAGGGCGCGTTATATGTGATTGATTATGTCCAGAAGCTTTTTGCGCATTCGGTTAAGACATTGTTGTATATGGTCTTTGTCTGCTGAGCAATTTTGTTCCAATCGTATTTTTCCTGAATTCTCTTGTATGCATTGTTTCTTAACCAGTTCGCATAGCTATCATCAGTCAAAACTTTTGTTATTCCCCAAGCCAGCGACTCTGGATTATCTGCGTAAACTTTAACGCCAGTCACATTATGCTCAACTATCTCCGATAAACCGCCTGTATCTGAAACTACAATTGGGCTTCTTGCCGCCATCGCCTCAAGAGCAACAATTCCAAATGGTTCGAAAAGGGATGGCACGACAGAAACGTCGGCGCATTTCTGCAGTTTTCTAAGGGTTTCGTCATCTACGAACCCTGTGAACATTACTTTGTGGCCAAATCCCATGTTTTTTACGATGTTTGAAAGCTGTTCCTTCATGTAACCGTTGCCCACAATTATGAACTTTGCATTAACTTTCTCCAAGACCTTCGGGGCGGCGTTAACAAGCACGTGAACTCCCTTCTCATGCACCAATCTTCCTACAAAAAGAATGATTTTCTCTTCTGGCAAAGCAAACTTGCCTCTGAAACCGCTTAAATCGTCATTTCCAATTTTTGCGTATGCGTCAGCATCTACGCCGTTCGGAACCATAACTAGTTTATCTTTGGGAAGTCCAAAAGCCCATTGGACATGTGAAACCATGTAATCGCTGCAGCATATTACCCTCCACGCCTCGTATGTAAGCCATGCCTCTGTTTCATGTATCATCCTTTCATAATCAAAATGAATTCCATTTCTACGTCCAATTTCGGTGGAATGCATCGTAGCCAAAAGCGGCTTTCTAAAGACATGCTTTAGACCAATTCCTGCAGTGGCTACAAGCCAATCATGAGCATGAAAAACATCAACCTTTCCACCTAAACTGTTAACGAGAGCAGCCGCCTCCTTCTGCATATTCACATTCATCAAGTAAACCCATGTTGCAAAATCCGGCGAAGGGTTCTTGTAAGAATCTATCCTAAAAATTTCTACGCCATCAACAATTTCGTGTTGAGGTGCTCCAGGGAAATCACATGTAACCACATAGACCTTTATGCCGTTTCTCGCCAAACTTTTTGATAAGTAATAAACGTGTGGGGATATTCCGCCAATAATTCTTGGTGGAAACTCCCAAGTAAGCATCATAACAGTCAATTCGCGACTCATTAAGAAGTTTTGCCTCCCGCAACTGTTTGATAAGTTTCTAAAACGTTCTTTACCCAGTTGGCAGATTTTGGCAGAATCACCTTTACCTTTTCCAGTGGAACCTTGTATAACCGATAAACTTCATCCCGCATCCAATCAGACTTGACAATTAGTTTTTCCGCTTCGTACATCCCCAGCCACTCAATGCTTTTGATAGCCATGTTGAATGGTGAATTTGCGCCATGGGAACGATGTTCTTCCAGGCTTTCCACCGAGTAAATAAACGGTAAGTTAAGCGCCTTTTTCAAAGTGACCGCCGCTGGTATGAAGTGCCAATCATGCGCGTCTATTAGGTCAACCTGCTTGCCTGTTTTGTAGTAGATGTTGGCTGATGCCCTTTCGATTTCTTGATTTAAAGTGAGAACCCACGTGAGAACGCCAATATGAGTGCGAACTGGATTCGTTACTCTACAAGTTCTAACACCATCTGGCTCATCATATTCCCCTGTCAAGAAGTCATGATAAGTAACCACACAAGTTTCCACTTTGTTTTTAACAAGTTGCCCAGCAAGCTCTCTCACGTAGTCTGCAAGTTGTCCAACTATTCTTGGTGGATATTCCCATGAGAGGATTATGGCATGCATTATCTTTCACTACGTAAAGAGTGCACAGACTTTGATTATTCCGCGTCCAGTCAAGTAGTACCGTTTTTTTCCCTCGTTGTCCATGAAGCTTTCCACAAAGCCTTCAGTTTTATAATTGTCCAAAGTTTTCTCCACTTCGTTTATGTCGATTTGTAAAACCTGTGCCAGTTCTTCGCTTCTTCTGGCTAGGTCAGAGGCTGTTGCACATAGATTGTGCAATGTTTGCAAAATTTTTTCTGAAAGTGGTAGCTCTTCCCTCAATGTTTTCACCCTAGTTAGCCTTAAACATAGTTTTACTGAGGTTTTCTTATAAAAGCATGCATAAGCTCGTTTCAAAAGTATTTGGTTGCTGTTTGAATTTGTTTGTTCAATTCGTTGAATCTTTCCTTGGCAGTTTTGATTAGCGATTTTCTAAGTATTTCTCCCCTCATTTTTGAAGTTCTGATTTTCCTTAATTCTTCTTTTAATGGTTTATCGTAAAGCGAATTTTCTGCCCACTTTTCAAAGTCTCCACGGCTATTGTGAAATTCTAAGGATTTTATGCTGATTTTTTGAAGAGCTTGTTTGAACCCTTTTAAGCTCCATGCCGTTGTTCCTGTGAAGTGGTTTTCTCCTACACCTGTGTAGAACAGGAATGGTTCGTTTGAGGCAGTAATTGCAAGTCTCACTCTATTTTCAAAGTCCAATATTGCAGCTTGCTCCGTTACAAAGGCATCTATTGGAGAGTTGAAAGGGCTAAAATACGAGTGAACCTCGCCTGGCGCTCCGCCTGCAGTGAACATGTAATAGAGGTGATCGCTTGTCTGGAAATACCTCCATGTTTTCAAAAAATCTTCATCAGCAGTTTCCTTTACAAGTGGTTCGAGCCTCCTTACGTTTGTGTAGTAAGCCCACTGCATAGTATTTCCAAGCCAACAACTTGCATCCCTTTCCAAATCTGCCCAAGAAACAGTCCCACCAAGTTCAGGAACATCAATCTCACCCACAGTTTCATACTTTTCTACGACTTCAGAAGGCGTAGCCATGTGCAGATGCCACCACTTCAAAATCTCCCTCGGCAAATACCTTAAAAAGTCATGTATGCCCGTTTCCGGCCAATGATGTTCCCCAAAGGTTTCATAATCTGGGAAGATGTTGATGCAATGACCAGATGTTGTTCCAAGCCAACTTGCATACTTATCCGCTGTTAGAGGCCATTCACTCCACCATCTCGCTGAAAACCTGAAACCTATATCATCCGTCAACTTATAATTTCTTAATAGCATTTTGATTTTTTTGCAGCCTTTTGGAGTGTAAAGATGGTTTGGCGATTTTCCATGCAGTATTCTTTCTACGCCTTCGGTGAAGATTCCTTTGTATCCAAGCTCTTCGATTGTTTTTGCTATGGCATTATTGTAGAGCAATTCTGTGTTCTCGAAAATTCTGGGCACATAGCCAAGTAAATCCTGCATTGTTTGTTGATGCATTTTCACTTGCTCGATGAATTCTTCTCTTTCAGGATACAGACTTGCCAGCGAATGGTAATAGGTTTGGCTTAGAAATTCTACGCATCCCGTTTTTGCAAGTTGTTTGAAAGATTCCAGAAGATCTTTGCTAAACCTTTCACATTGTTCTAAGAAAACGCCTGAAATGCTGAATGAAACTTTGACTTGCTTTTTCTCTTTCTTGTATTTATCAACGAGGTCAAGCAGTATTTGGTTGGATGGGAAATAACATTTTCTACTTGCTCTCTTAAAAACCTCTTCGTTTACTGCGTTGTCAAAATAGTAATCAAAAAGGTCTTTCTTTTTTACGCGTTCAAAAGCTTTGTTTTCCCAGAAGAAATTCTTTTTTAATCTACAGGGTTGATGAACTTCAAATACGAACACTATGTCTGTCAAAGCCTCAGCCTCTATTCACTCATATTCAACATAAGCGTTTATTTTAATTTGCTATGTAAAATGCGATGAATAACGAAAGCTTAGGTCGGATTTAGATTTTGAATTCATAATTTATTTATTCTTTATTCCCGCCTTCTTCTTAACAGTTAAGGTGAATCTGAGTGTCAATTGAAAAAATCAGAGTTGAAAGTAACCAAGAGTTAGAGCAGATGGTAGTGAAGGAGATAAGCCAAGTCTCGAAGGATCTAACGGTAATCTGCAGTAACGTTTCAGTAAACGGCAAGACAAATTTGGACATTTTGTGCCATGACAACAATGGGCAGCTTGTTATTGTGCAGTTAAGCGTTAACGAAGACGACATCATGCTGTTACATGGAATACAAAGTCTAGACTATGTTGACAGGTTCAAAGCTTTCTTGAAAGCCACTTACAACAAACACAAGATTGATGACAACGAACAACCACGGTTGATCTTAATTGCGCCCACTTTTTCAGACGCGCTGCGACATGCAGTTGAAAGCATGAAAGGCATACACATCGACTTATACGAATGGGAATATCTAAAGCTCGGAGACCACAAAGGCCTCCGCCTCCAACCAGTTTTCACATGGGCTCCAACAGAAAAGGAAGAAAAAATAACTGAGAAAAAACACGAACCAAAGCCTGCAAAGAAAAAGGAACCTGAACAAGCACAAGAAAAGAAGGAAGAACCTAAACCCGAACCACTGGAAGAAGAAATTCCGACGTTTCCACCGCCGCAACCAACAGAAGAGCCAGAAGAAGAGAACGAACCCTTTAAGCCAAAGAAGGAAGAACCATCCAAAAGGAAGCTAAAGCTTTTCTAAAATTCGTTAACCAGTTCTTTTTCCCAGCCTCTCAGACTCTAAACGCTATAAGAAATACCAGCGGTGACTTTTTTACTTGAGAATTGGCTTCTTTGTTTGGGAGTATCCGCCCGCTCTTGTTGGTGGCTTAGGCACTTATGCAGAGTATATCACTCGTGAATTCGTTTCCATGGGCAGTGACGTAACAGTTTTCACCCTTAATCCTGGAAACCTGAAAACCAGAGAAATCATAAAAGGTGTAGAGGTTCATAGACCTCTGATTGCAGATGCTAGCAATATTTTTCCAATGTTCGTCATCGATGACTTGAAAAAATGGGGAACAAACATCCGTTTGTTCAACGACATATTCATCTACAACGTATTGAGTGCAACGAAGTTCATAAACAGCACATTGAAAAAGGAAGGATGTCACTACGACGTTGTCTGCGTGCATGACTGGCTGAGCAGCATAGCAGGGATTATAGTGAAAAACGAGACCAAAGTTCCAGTAGCGTTTCATGTTCACAGCACTGAATGGGGTAGAAGTGGAGGGCAAGGCTCCGAAGTTGTTTCGTATCTTGAATGGGAAACAGCTCAAAGAGCGGACAAAATAGTAACTGTAAGCCACGCAATGCAAGAAGACTTGACAAGGCATGGGTGGCTAAAACCAAAAATAAGTGTGGTCTGGAATGGAGTAGACCCTAAACGCTATAATCCGGAGAACTGTAAGCCTGAAGAAGTTGAAACGATTCGCAACAAGTACGGCGTAAAACCTGACGAAAAAATGCTTCTTTTCCTTGGAAGACTCGCATGGGTAAAAGGAGTTGGAAACCTAGTTCAAGCAATGCCTATGGTTTTAAAGGAATACCCAAACATTAAACTCGTGATTTTGGGCAAGGGAGAACAACAAAACGACATACTTGAAACTGCAAGCAGACTTGGAATAAGTGATAAAGTTGCTTGCAAGTTCGAGTTTGTGCCTGAAAAGGAGCGCATTCTGCATTATGCAGCAGCAGATGCTTGTATTTTCCCATCCACATACGAGCCTTTTGGAATAGTAAGCCTAGAAGCAATGTCAATGGCTAAACCATTAATTGTAGGAGCACAAGGAGTGGTTGGTTTCAGAGAACAAGTAATCTCATCTGGACCAGACCAAAATGGCGTGCATGTAAATGGCGGAAATTCAGCTGACATTGCTTGGGGCATAAAAGAAGTTTTATGTGATTCTGAGAGAGCCAAAAAATGGGGAGAAAACGGTAGAAAACGAGTGCTACAATACTTTACGTGGAGGATGGTTGCGGAACAAACTCTGCAAATATACGAGATGCTTCAACATCCGCAAGAGCAAGGAGAATATAAAGTAGCAGATTTAATGGAAAAATTGACAAGAACATAAAAAGTGAAATAGTCAAGTTTTTCTAGCAGATGCCGTCTCCAATGCTACGACACCTGGCAACTTTTTACCCATGAGAAACTCTATTAATGCTCCTCCTGCAGTGCTGACATAAGAAATCTTGTTGGATAGCCCAAACTCTTGTAAGGCTGCTATAGTGTGTCCTCCTCCAGCAAGGGAAAATGCTTTAGAATTCGCAATTGCCTCAAAAATGCTCTTTGTTCCAAAGATGAATTCGCTGTTTTCGAAGACTCCCATGGGTCCGCTAACAACAATTGACTTCGCATCTCTTATTACCTTGACATAGTCCTCAACCGTTTTTGCTCCAACGTCAAAAGTTGGATGATTTGCTGGCAGTTCTCCAACAGAAATCTCTTCTCTTTTGCCATTTACGTCTAATGCCAAATCCTTTGGAGTTTTAATTTCGTCTGGAAACTTTTGAACAAGTTCGTTTATGCCCGGAACTAAACTCGTAAGTTCTTTTTTCTCCAAAAAATCCACGTTTGGTTTTCCAATGTCGAAGCCCCTTGCTACTAAGAAAACTTGTCCAACAACTCCTCCTGTAAGTATGTAATCGGCTATTCTGTTGTTCAACACGTATCTCGAGATTTCAAGAGAATCGTCTGCCTTGGCGCCTCCAAGGATAAATACGCATGGTTTTTCTGGATTCTCCAAGATTCTGCTTAGGGACTTCAGCTCTCTTTCCATTATACGCCCTGCAGCGCTTTGCAATACGGCTGTGAAGCCTACCATTGAAACGTGTGCTCTGTGGGCTGCGGCAAAAGCGTCGTTTACGAACAGGTTTGCTAGAGGAGCAAGGTTTTTTACGAGTTCTGTTTTTGCATGTTCTTCAGGTGTTCCCTCTTTAGTTTCAGCGGCAAACGTCCTAACATTTTCTAAGACGAGAATTTCTCCGCTCTTCAAATTTTTGATTGCATCTTTGGCTTTTTCGCCGAAAACATCATCTACATACTTGACTGGCTTACCTAGAATTTTGCTGAGGATTTCAGCATGCTGCTTTAGAGGTATAAAATCTGAGTCACCTTTCCGTCCTTGATGCGCCAAAATTACAACTTTTGCACCTTTTTCTACAAGCTCTTTTATTGTTGTTTCACCGTGAGCCCGAATCCTCGCGTCATCTAATACTTTTTTGCTTTCAGGGTCCACTGGTGAGTTAAAGTCAACTCTAACAAGCACCACTTTATCTTTGACTTTTACATCATCTAGAGTTAAATACTTCGCCATTTTTCCACCTCTTTTAGAAACAAAAATAAAGGGAAGGTTTGTTTTAAATTCAAACGTTTAAAGATGCACTAGAAACCCGCTTTTTTCCCTATGAGCTCTATTAGTTCAACCATTCGGCAAGAGAAGCCCCACTCGTTGTCATACCACGCAAGCACTTTGACGAGGTTTCCTGCAACAACCATTGTTGAAAGGGCATCAAAAACAGCAGAGTACGTGCTATGATTTACGTCTGTTGAAACTATTGGGTCTTCAGTATATTCAAGTATGTCCTTTAAGGGGTCATCAGCAGCCTTCTTGAAAGCCGCGTTCACCTCTTCCTTAGTTACATCTTTCTCCAATACCGCTGTCAAATCCACTATTGAGACGTTTGGAACAGGGACGCGTAAGGCTATTCCGTCAATTCTTCCCTTAAGCTCAGGAAAAACTAAAGCAGATGCTCTGGCAGCTCCTGTTGTCGTAGGTATTATGTTTATCGCCCCGGCTCTCGCCCGACGAAGGTCTTTATGGACAAGATCTTGTATTCTCTGGTCGTTGGTATATGCGTGGTCAGTTGTCATAAGCGCTGCCTTTACTCCGAAGTTTTCATACAAGACTTTTACCACAGGCACTACGCAGTTTGTCGTGCATGAGGCATTTGAAAGTATGTTATGGTTGTTGTGGTCATATTTATCCTCGTTTACGCCCAGTACTATTGTTATGTCTGGATTTGTAGCAGGGGCTGATATCAGCACCTTTTTTGCTCCTGCTTGTAGATGCTTTGAGGCACTTTCGCGGTCAGTGAAAAGTCCTGTTGATTCAACAGCCAAATACACGTCTAAATCTTTCCAAGGCAACATTGCGGGGTCGCGCTGCATCAAAATCTTTAGCTCTTTCCCATTGACAATCATACTGTTATCTTTCACTTTGACATCTGCTTTGAATCTTCCATGTATCGAATCATATTTTAGTAGATGTGCGAGTGTTTTTGCGTCCGTTATGTCGTTGACAGCCACAAAGTCTATGTTGGCGTTCCTCTCTATCCCAGCTCTGAACAGAAGTCTTCCAATCCTTCCAAATCCATTTATCGCCACTTTTATTGCCATTTAAATCACCTTTTGTGTTAGGAGTGCTTTAACTATCATTTACTTAATTAATTTTTTTGTGGTTGTCTCAACTTCATCAGTGTAATTTCTGCGGCAAGAACCATGGGTTCCCATGTTTCGTTTAAGGGTGGCGCATAAGCAGTATCTGCTTTAGCTAATTCTCGTACAGTCATATGCTTCTGTATCGCAAATGATAAAGCATTTATACGTTGAGTTACTTGCTCGCCCCCGACTATTTGGGCTCCAACTATTTTTTGGCTTTCTTTTTCTACGATGATTTTGATTTTGATTGACAAACCACTTGGGTAATATTCGGGTCTAGTTTTTGAGGTAATTGTTCCTGTGACAGTTTCAAGTCCAGCTTTTTTTGCAAAGAATTCCGTTAATCCAGTTACACCTATTTCGGTGTCGAAAAACTTTGTTACTGCCGAGCCTAAAACTCCGTGGAAAATCGCGTATCCGCCAGCTGCGTTAGTTCCAGCTACTTTTGCCTGTTTAACCGCTGTAGTTCCAAGTTGACATAGCGCAGGTCTCTGAGTGATCATGTTAATGGATTCTGCGCAGTCTCCAACAGCATAAACGTCTTTAATGCTGGTTTCCATACACATGTTCGTTTTTATACCTCTGGTTTCACCTATTGCAACTCCTGCCTTCTGAGCCAGCTCAGTGTCTGCTTTCACACCAGTAGCTACTACAACGATCTCAGTCGGGATCTGCTCACCTGCAACAGAGACACCGCTTACTCTATCTGTTCCGAGAATTTCGTCAACAGCCTTTCCTGTTATGATGCGCATACCTTTCTCTTCGAGCATGTTTTGAACCATTTTTGCCATGTCTTCATCAATCATTGCTGGAAGAACTTGCGGCAGAAGCTCCACAACCGTTGTTTTTAAGCCTCGCTCGATAAAGGCAACCGCAGCTTCCAAGCCTATTAATCCAGCTCCAATGACGACTGCTGATTTTGAATTTTCTATGGCTTGATCTATTTTCTTTCCGTCTTCTATCGTTCGTAAAACATATACTCCCTGTTTTTCTCTACCCTTAATTGGAGGTACAAAGGGGTATGCGCCTGTAGCGATTATTAGGCTGTCGTATTGGAGAGTTTCCTGCTTTTCTGTTTTGTCTTGTATTTTGACTGTTTTGTTTTTTGTGTCTATATCGGTTGCTGTTGTTTCTAGCATGAGGTTGAGTTTCATCATGTGGAAATAAGATTGTGGAAAAACTACGAGTTTGTCAAAGTCTGATATGTGTCTGCCTAGAACGAATGGAATTCCGCATGGTGAATAGCCAGCTTGTTTTTGCTTGGTTATTAGGGTTATCTCTGCTGTGCGGTCTGTTTTTCTAGCTGCTGATGCTGCGTCTACGCCTGCGGCGTGTGCGCCTATAATTACTATTCTTCTGGGCATTTGTTCGCCTTCATTTTGCTAGGCTTTTGTGCCATTCAACTGCTTGGTTGAAGTTCATTATATTAGCCAGTTCTGCTTGCAGGTTTGATGGTTTTATTATTAGTAGCCAGCCTTTTCCATATGGGTCTTCGTTCAAAAGTTCGGGTTTCGACTGGACCTCTGCATTTACTTCTTCTATTGTTCCACTTACTGGTGCCACTAAGTCTGAAACGGCTTTTACAGATTCCACTGTGCCGTATGGTTCATTCTGTTTCGTTGTTGTTCCAGAGCTTGGCAATTCAGCATAGACAATTTCTCGGAGTTGTTTTTGAGCGTAGTCTGTTATGCCTACGCGAACCTTGTCGCCTTCAACTTTCACCCATTCAAAATCCTTTGTGTAGTATAGTCCTTCGGGCACTTCGTTTCCGTCTGCTTTTACCATGTTTTATTCACCTCTTAAGTAGTTGTTACTCTTTCCTATTTTAGCCTTTAAAAATTAACGGTTCGCAAAAGCTGGATCACAAGGGAGAAAAGTCAATAAATGTGTGCTAGGTTTGAATTAAGTTTTAGTGAGGAAAAAGCACGAATCTTGGTTAAAAAGGCTTTTTGAAAGCTGTTCGATTTTGGCGAGAACTAGATGAGGAATTGAAAGAAGAGAAACAAAGCATCAAGAACATTATTCTTCAACACGAAGGGGATTAATAAGAAAGGCTCTCTCAGCGTTCACGTTTTCCTTTTATGTATTCTTCTACCCACTCTTTAGCCACTGGGTCTGACACTTGAATTGGCGGATGTTTAAACGCGTATGAAGATATGCTTATAAGTTGACCTGCTATTTTTCGGTCCAACGCCAGCTTTACAGCTCTTATAACGTCAATTACTACTCCTGCACTGTTCGGTGAATCTTCGACTTCAAGTTTAACAGTTATTGTTAATGGTCTGTCGCCGAATTTTCTGCCTTTAAGCCACAAATAACAAATTTTCTTATTTCCCAAAAATGGCACATAATCCGAGGGACCAATTCGAGTGGGCAAATCATACGGAACCAAACTCGTAACAGCCTCCGTCTTACTGATCCGCTTAGTTTTCAATCGTTCCTCAACCGTCATGTTCTGAAAATCCGTATCTCCACCAAGATTAAGTTGATACGTCTCATCAATGATTACTCCCCTGTCCACACAGAGCCTAGCCAAGTTCCGATGCAAAATGGTCGCGCCAACCTGACTTTTAATGTCATCGCCAGCCACAGGCAACCCCGTCTCTTCAAACTTCTTAGCCCACGCAGAATCCGAAACAATGAACTCGGGCATGCAATTAATGAAAGCGCAACCCGCATCTAAAGAAGCTTGAGCATAAAACCGAGTGGCATCTCTGCTGCCAACAGGTAAATAGTTAACGAGAATTTCTGCCCTAGATTTCTTTAGAATCTCGACAACATCCAATGGTTTACCCTCACCACTACCGTCGATGTTAAAGGTTTTTTTCATGTGTTCTGCTACACCATCAAGGATTGGAGCAGGCGAAACCTTAACGCCTAAACTGGGCACATCTGCAAATTTGGCACAGCAATTTGGCTCGGTGAAAATGGCTTCAGCCAAATCTTTTCCAATTTTCTTTTTATTAACTTCAAAAGCAGCCACAAATTTTACGTCTTTTATGTGGTATCCGCCAAAATTAACATGCATAAGCCCGGGTACAGTGGTATCTTCTCTTGCGTTTTTATAGTATTCTGTTCCTTGTACAAGGGCGGATGCACTGTTGCCTACGCCTACTATTGCTACACGAATTTCCGTCAAGACTTTTCTCCTCTTTTATTGTTGTCAAAGTTTTAGCAATTGTCTACTCTATAACTGTTTCTAGAAACATGGTAAAGCTAAAAGGGAACTTCAGCAGAGAGAAAAGCAAAGAACTTGGTGAACATTCATGCGTGAAGACGAAGTAGACGTAAAATATGAACCCTTTAAAGAAATCGTGGTCATGGAACGCAACTTCTTTTTGACCCCTGATGACATAGCTAGATTTACATCAGTCATCGCCGGAGGCAAACTTGCAGGGCTATACTGGGCTGAAGGCGTTGTATTTCTCTATTTTCCTCTTCCAGCTTCAACAGAAACCGCTGCCAAAGCATTAATTGAAGACAAGCGGGTTTACTGGACTTTTGTTGGCTACTCGCTTATGCCAAAATATCAACCAACAATTGAAACTAAAGAGAAAATAATTGTTCCAGTAATTGACATGTCTTCCAATCCAATGTTTAAAAAAGTAGCAAATTGGCTGAAAGAACAAAAATAAACCTGTACAAATGACAACGCACCATCTTATTAGGCAGGTTTAAAGTGTTGCGAGTCAAAGGAAAAGTCTTCTCCGGAAGTGGGGAAGGAGCAAAGTTTATCCAACTTCCATGGGCAAAAAAGCAAATAGCCGAAAAACTAGGATTCTTTCCGTATCCCGGAACATTAAACATAAAAACAACTGAAGACATCCATGAACTTGAAAAACTGTTAAAGAAGGAAAAAACGATAGAAATTCTGCCAGCCAAGGGTTTTTGTCGCGGAAGATGTTTCAATGCTTGTTTTATGGATACTCTGAAATGTGCAATTGTCATTCCAGAAGTTGAGAATTATCCAGAAGATGTTCTAGAAGTTATAGCGCCAATAAATTTAAGAGAAAAATTTAAACTAAAAGATGGCGACATAGTCGATGTCCAAATTACGCCTTAATAGTTCTACCTTTTTCCCTTACTTTGTAGAAAACGTTGCATATAATCTTCTAAGCATTTGTTTTTCTTCAGATAGAGTCCATATCTCACAAGTGCATTCATGGCTCTTGCAGCATCTTCAGGCGAAGAATAAGCCGGAATGCCTAACTTGTCAAATCTTAGACGCGTTTGCAAAGCCATTTCTGTTTCTCCGATGTCGCATGCAACAATAGGTTTGTCATATTTGTTGGCGACTTCTGCCACTTTGTCGACGTAGTCTTCTTGCAACTCTGGTAGGTGGTGTAAACCAAGCAGTATTATGCCGTAAATTTCTGAGTCTTGGAAAAGTGTTTCTGCTGCGAGTACGAACATTTCCGAGGTTCCCGAACCAGTTATGTCAACGGGGTTTAGGTTTGTTGCAAACTTTGGAAGTTTTCCCTCAATTTTCAGCCTTTCAAATTTTGCCATAGTTTTTTTGGAAAAACGATTAACGGTTAACCCTTTAAGTTCACATTCATCAACAGCCATAATGCCTGGACCACCAGCATCCGTAATTACTCCCACGTTTTTCCCTACGGCAGGCAACTGCGTAGCCAACGCTTTTCCTGCGTGGAAGAATTCGTCCATATCTGCTGCTCTGAAAATTCCAGTTTGCAAGAAAACAGCATCATATATCCTGTCTGAACCAGCCATGGCGCCAGTGTGCGAAGCCGCGGCTCTCGCTCCAGCTTCTCTTCTTCCTGTTTTAAGCGCTACAATGGGTTTTTTGTTTGCTACTTCTTTGGCTACTTCGAGAAATTCTCTTCCAGATTTTATGTCTTCAACATACAGCAATATTGATTTGGTTTCCTTGTCATACAGCAGATAATGCAGCATTTCCGCCTCATCTACATCGCATTTGTTGCCAAAACTCACGAATTTGCTAACTCCAGTTTGCAGTCCAGCCAAATAATCAAGCGCTGAAACGCCGAATGCTCCACTTTGAGTAACTATAGCTATGTTTCCAGGCATTGGGCGTGGAGTTGCAATGACTTCGTCTCCTGTTGTTAGAATTTTTGTCTCTGGTAAAAACAGCATGTCCACGCCTGTTCTCGAGTCATAAACCCCTAGACAATTAGGTCCCAAAACTCGTATTCCAGCTTTTTTGGCTACATTCACAATTTTGTTTTCAGCTTCAAAGTTTCCAACTTCACTAAAACCTGAAGTGATTATGGCAACAGCTTTCACTTTTTTAGACGCTGCATCCTCTATTATATCTGGAACAATGTTTGCTGGCACAACCACTACGACTAGGTCTAATTCTCCGGGAATTTTCGTTACTGACGAGTAACATTGGAATCCGAGAATAGAATCTTCATGTGGGTTGACTGGGAAAACTTCTCCTTTAAAAAATCCTCTTCTCTTGTTCTCTACAAAGTTTTTGAAAATCACGTGACCTGCCTTGTTTATCTTTTTTGTTGCTCCGACAATGGCGACTGAACGAGGGTTGAAAAAGGCGTCTAGTTGCTTAAGGGAGGGTTCCATGCGTTTTTCACCTTTTGCTTCTAACAATTACTATAGGTTTATGTTTTACTGTCTCAAGCATCTCCCAACTCACTTCAGTTAATCCCACTTTGAATTTTTCAGCCATATCCCACACGGTTCTTCCGGCACCAAAACCTCTTGCACGATTTGCAACCTCAGCGACTTCTAAAGCTTTTTCAGTTGATATTTGACATCCAGCCACTGCTATTGGTGTCGCGTTCCGTTTAAGCTTAAACATTCGTCCAACAACATAAGAAATAAACC
>CAYVGZ010000034.1:0-16089 GCA_964450845.1 uncultured Candidatus Bathyarchaeia archaeon
GCTATGAAATAGACCTCGAACTAAAAAATGTGATTCTTAAGAAGATAGGCTATACCCAAGCAACCTTGACAAATAACTCTGTAGACAAAGTGGAAATAATAGAAAGAGCAGACTCAAAAAAACTTCGCAATTTTCTTCAAGAAAGAGTGAAAAACCAAAAGTCAGTAGTAAAGAAAAACTTACCAAAACCTATTTTGACGCCAATCGCGACCACACCATTTAATAAAAAAGCAGAAATTACCAAAGAAAACTCTGGATGGGAGAAACTCAAACTTGCATTGCCTACTGTAGAGGCAGTCGAAAAGCGGTTAAAACATGCTAGAGAGAGGAACCTCTCTCCCAGCTATATTCGTGCATTAGAACGTTTAAAGGAATATTGGATGAAAGAGCAGATTACTCCAGAAGCAAGATAAAATTAAACATTACAACCTCCTTCTCTCAATTGAAATATTGGAGAACCCAAAAATGAGTGATGAAGAAGAATTTTCAGGCTACAAGGGCAAAACACTAGAAGCCATCAAACGGGCTGAAGCTGAAATAGGCGACATAATACGCGTCACAAAGAACGAGGAAGTTTACGAAGGAATCTTGATTCCCCGCTCCGAATACGACGACGAAAAACACCTAGTTATAAAGTTAAAAAGCGGCTACAACATCGGCATACGCATAACCCCAAACACAAAAATACAGAAAACAGGAAAAGGAGCAAAACCAACATTTGCACCACCTCCTCTCGCAGGGCAAAATCCAGAACTGCCAAAAATAGCCATAATAAGCACAGGCGGAACCATAGCCAGCCGCGTGGACTACAGAACAGGCGCAGTAAGACCAGCCCTAACGGCAAGCGACCTATACAGCGTTGTTCCAGAACTAGCCAACATAGCAAGAATAGACACACAAATACTATTCAGCCTCTTCAGCGAAAACATAACACCAACACACTGGACAGAAATAGCCGAAGCAGTTGCCAAACAAATAGCCGAAGGCGTCGTAATAGCCCACGGAACCGACACCATGGGATACACAGCCGCAGCCCTAAGCTTCGCATTACAAGACCTTCCAGTCCCAGTCATACTCGTAGGTTCACAACGCTCAGCAGACCGCCCAAGCTCCGACGCAGCAACAAACCTCATAGGCGCAGTCACAGCAGCAGCAAAAGCTCCATTCGCAGAAGTAGCAGTAGCCATGCATGAAACACCCTCAGACGATATCATAACGCTTCATAGGGGAACAAAAGTCAGAAAATGCCACACAAGCAGAAGAGACACATTCAAATCCATAAACACGCAGCCAATAGCAAAAATACAAAACCAAAAAATAACCATGCTAACAGAAGACTACAAGAAACGTGACCCAGCAAGAAAGCTCACTTTAAAGCCTAAATTTGACGAGAAAGTTGCTTTAATAAAATTCCATCCAGGCATAAACCCCGCAATAATCGATTGGCACGTAGAAAATAAGTATAAAGGCATAGTTCTCGAAGGAACAGGACTAGGACACGTAGGCAGCTACTGCTTTAACGCTATAAAAAACGCCGTAGAACATAACATTGTAGTTGCCATGACTTCGCAGTGCATCTGGGGACGAGTAAACATGAACGTCTACGACCAAGGTCGCGACTTACTAGCCTTAGGCGTGATTCCCCTAGAAGACATGCTCGCAGAAACAGCCACTGTCAAACTTATGTGGATTTTTGCACAAACCAACGATGTAGAAGAAGCAAAAAAACTGTTAAAAACAAACATTGCAGACGAAATTTCTCCCCGAACACTCTCAGAAGAAATCAGCAAACAACAAGGAGAATAATACCACCTTGGAAACAGATTACGACAAACTTGGCTTGAAAGTCGGCTTAGAAATCCACCAACAATTAGACACTTCCACAAAACTGTTCTGCAACTGCAAACCAGAACTTTTCAAAGAAGAACCAGAAACAACATTTCTACGCAGACTCCGCCCAACGCAGAGCGAGCTAGGTCAAATAGACCCAGCAGCCTACTTCGAGTTCCAAAAAGGAGTGAAAATCCTCTACGAGGCTAACACAGCAACTTCATGCCTCGTCGAGATGGACGAAGAACCACCCCATCCCTTAAACACAGAAGCAGTTGAAATAGCCATAACAGCAGCCCTAATGATGAAGGCAAAGCTCGTTGATGAAATTCACGTAATGCGTAAAACGGTCATAGATGGCTCGAACACCACAGGCTTCCAAAGAACATGCGTAATAGCTCTAAATGGCATGTTGAAAGTTGGAGAAAAAACAGTTCCCATCGAACACATAAGCCTAGAAGAAGACGCAGCAAGAAAAATGGGCGAAGAACAAGGCATCACGCTACGTTATCGTATAGACCGCTTAGGCATACCATTAATAGAAGTCGCAACCGCACCAATCATAAACTCGCCAAAAGAAGCACAAGAAGTCGCATTAGCCATTGGAAAAATTTTAAGGGCTACCGGAAAAGCTAAGCGAGGCTTAGGCACAATCCGTCAAGACATAAACATATCAATCCCAAACGGCGCACTAATAGAAATCAAGGGCTTGCAGGAACTTGAACTGCTCTCGCTTGTTGTAGAATATGAAGTCCAACGCCAACTGAACCTCATAAAAATAAGCCAAGAACTAAAAGAACGCAAAGTGAAAGGAGAAGAGATAAAAGAAGAGTTTCTTGACGTGACAGAAGTTTTCAAGCAAACAAAATGCAAGGTTATCCGCAAAGCCCTAGACAAAAACCAAAAAGTCTTCGCGGTCAAACTTCCGAAATTCAAGGGCTTCCTGAAAAGGGAGCTTACACCAAACTTACGTCTTGGAACAGAAATAGCAGACAGGGCACGTTTCTGGGGAAGAGTCGGCGGAATATTTCACACAGACGAGATGCCCGCCTATGGAATAACAGCAGAAGAAGTCGAAGAGCTAAAAAAAGCCGCCAAAGCCGAAGAACAAGACGCCATAGTATTCATCGCAGACAACCCAGAAAACGCTAAAGACTCGCTGAAAGCAGTCATAGAAAGAGCCCGCGAAGCCATAAAATGTGTACCTGAAGAAACCCGAGCACCAAACCCTGATGGAACAACCCGATACATGCGACCGAGGCCAGGAGCAGCAAGAATGTACCCAGAAACAGACATTCCACTAACGTACATAACAGAAGACAACATAAAGAAGATTAGCTCACGCTTACCCGAACTCCCAGAACAAAAACTTGAACGTTTAACGACAGAGTATAGGCTAAACCAGAAATTAGCTAGGCAGATTATAGATTCAGAATATAGCGAACTGTTCGAAACCATAATAAAAGAAAGCAGTGTTTCACCAACAACAATTGCAGCATTTTTAACTGAAACCCTAAGGGCATTGAAACGTGAAGGTATCCATGTGAACACCATCTCAGAAAAACAGATACGAGAAATTTTCAAACATGTTGGCAATGGTGAATTAACCAAAGAAGCAGTACCAGAAGTGGTTGGCTGGCTTTCAAAACATGAAGGCAAAAACATACAAGAAGCAATCAGCAGCATGGGCTTGAAAATTCTTTCAAAGGAAGAGTTGATGAAAATTGTTGACAACATAGTCGAGAACAACAGAAAAATAGTCGAAGAACGCGGAATGGAAGCTTTTGGTCCACTTATGAGCATGGTTATGAAAGAAGTACGGGGTAAGGCAAATCCTGCATTGGTTAGTGAACTGCTGAGAGAGAAGTTGAAACAATTAAGTTGAATTTGTTTCTAGACCTTATAGCAGGCTACCCAGTGATTCTTTTTGACTTCTTGCAGTCTCGGTTCTTTCCGCTTGCATTCTTCCGAAGCTTCGCTACACCGTGGATGAAATCTACACCCTTTAGGAAGATCTATCGGGGTAGGAGTTTCCCCGCTCAGAAGTATCCTCTTTCTTTTTGTTGTTGGATCTGGAACAGGTACATTGCTGATTAAGGCCTTTGTATATGGGTGTAGCGGTTCCTGGATTACATCTTCTACAATGCCCTCTTCCACAATTTTGCCAAGATACATTACTATAATCCGTTTTCCAATGTATCGAGCTTGAGCTATGTCGTGGGTAATGTATAAATATGTTAATCCATGGAGACGCTGAAGCTCGGTCATAAGGTTGATAATTTCTGTTCGAATGCTAGCGTCCAGCATGGACACTGGTTCATCAGCTATCATGAAGTCAGGTCGAAGAATAAGACTTCGGGCAATAGCAACCCTTTGAAGCTGTCCACCGCTCAACTCGTGAGTAAATCTTCTAGCAAAATCTTCTGGGGGAGTTAATCTAACTTCCATCAAAGCTTCAAAAACGCGCTCTTCTAGTTCTCTTTCATTTAAGGCCAGGTTATTAACTTCGATGGGTTCTCCCACCAAAGATTTCACAGACATTCTCGGGTCTAAGACTTCGAATGGGTTTTGGAAGATGATTTGCATTTTTGTCCGAATCTTTCGTAGCTCCTCTTTATCTAACGTCGTTATTTCTTTGTCGTGATATAGGATGCTGCCTTCGGTGGGTTCAATTAATCTCAAAATCGTTCGTGCTGTTGTCGTTTTCCCACATCCAGACTCTCCTACTAAGCAGAGGATTTCTCCAGCATGTACATCAAAGTCGACACCATCTACTGCTCTAACATATTTTTGTTCTCCTCCAAAAACTAGGGCAAGAAAACCTTTTCTCACTGGAAACCACTTTTTTAAGCCGTGAACACGGAGGACTTTCTCTTCAGACAAAAACATACCTCCTATTTGCGCAGATCCAATCCTTCAGCGAAATGACACACGACAAGATGACCTTTGCCAAACTCTCTTTGCTTTGGACGCTCTACTTTACAAATATGTTTTGCAAAGGGACATCGCTCATGAAACTTGCATCCCTTAGGCGGAGATATCAAGTCTGGAGGAGTTCCTGGAATAAACTCTAATCTTATTTTCTCACCTACGACGCTTGGAAAGGCACCGATTAATTTTGCTGTGTATGGGTGTAGCGGTTCTTTGAATACAGAAATAACATCTCCTACCTCCACCAAGCTTCCTGCATACATTATTCCTACATGATCTGATTCCTCTGCAATAACAGAAAGGTCATGAGTAATGAGTAGCACCGCAAGACTGAGCGTTTGTTTAAGTTTTTTCAATAAGTCCAAAATTTTCCCTTGTATAACTACGTCCAGTGCCGTAACAGGTTCGTCGGCGATTATTAGTTTCGGGTTGCAAGCCAGAGCCTGGGCAATTATCGCTCTTTGCTGCATCCCACCACTGAACTCGTGAGGATAGTCTCTAATCCGAGATTGTTCTAATCCTACTACTGCAAAAAGTTTCTTCACCCTTTCGTAAGCGGCATCCTTGCTACATCCTTCTTTTTCCTGTAATACCTCTGCTATTTGGTCTCCGACTCGAAGAACCGGGTTAAAAGCGCTCATGGCATATTGGAAAACCATGCTTGCTTTGCGCCATCGGAATTTTTTGGATTCCTTCTCGCTTAAGCCTACAATTTCTTGACCGTCCAACCAGATTTTTCCGCCAACGATTAAACCGTTGTCAGGCAGTATCCGCATTATGCTTTTTGCCACCGTTGTTTTGCCACAACCAGACTCTCCGGCGAGACCGAACGTTTCCCCCGCGTTTATGCAGAAAGAAACGTCATCAACAGCGTAAACAGTCTCTTTGCCCAATATGTAGTGCGTGCTGAGGTTCTCGATTTCTAGAACTTTCATGCTCGTCTTCTCCTCAGTCTTGGATTCATAACTTGGTCTAGGGCGTGGCTCATGAAAGCGAAACCTAGCACCAGAAGCATAAGCAGTAGACCGGGGGGTATAATCCACCACCAATAGTTATTTATCACCGCCAGTTTCAGGTCTGCCCAGTATAGAATAATTCCCCAGCTTGGGGGGTCTTGAAGAGATACGCCGAATCCGAGGAAGCTCACCCATGCTTCTCCTAGTATTGCATTGACAATGCTGAGAACCATGTTTGCTAAAATGAGTGGAAGGACGTTGGGAAGAATGTGACTGCTCAGAATGTGCGTGTCCGTTGCTCCTATGGCCTTTGCCGCCTCAGTTAACGGTTGTTCTTTCAATGATAATGTTTCACTTCTTACCATTCTTGCTGTGCCTGTCCAACCGAGTATTGACAACACAATAATTATGTTGAATAATCCTTTTCCAAATAAAGCAGCAAAAATAAGCATCAGCGGAAGTGTTGGCACTGAGAGGAAGAGGTCTGTGATGCGCATAAGTATTGAATCTGGGGCTCCGCCATAGTAGCCACCTATCATGCCAATAAGAGTGCCAATTATCATGGATAAGGTTGCAGCAGCGAAGCCGACAAGAAGAGAAACCCTACTACCCCACATAACCCTACTTAATAGGTCCTCTCCATAGTGGTCAGTGCCTAAAGGGTGCTTCCAGCTTGGAGGTTGAGTCATTTCTTTCAAGTTTAACTCGAAATAGGGGTACGGTGCTAAATAGGGAGCAAAAAACCCCATTAACGCAATACCCAATACTATGCACAATCCCACTTTTCCCATCAATGACTCGCTGAAAAGTTTCCAACCGTTCGTTATGCGTCTTTTACTGTTTAAGAACATCTTCCAAATTTTGGGCAAAAGCCAGTAAAGCGCGGGAAAAAAAAGCATTAAGTAAGCATAAGAAGGTATGCTTGCAATTAGTTCCTTCAAACTTGTCGACAGAGTTGGAAAGCCAGCCCAGAAATAACCCCCAACCAATTCAATAGACATTAAAATCCAGATTGCTAGAATTAATGCTTTCCCAATTTGCTTTCTTCTCTGGAAAATTGTCCCAAAAACTAAGATAGTTAACCCTAGAGCAAGGAGAACTCCTCCTAAACCTGAAATTGAAAGCGTCGAAATGTATAATCCCATTCCGACAGAAGAGAGAATCCATAGAAAACCTTGCACTTTTCTGTGCTGAACACTCAGTTTGCGAAGGAACAATATTGTGGAAAGGGCTACTAACACGGCAAAAAAAACTCTGAATCCCAATATCGCGAAAAACTGGAGTTTTGTAGTTTGCATTATTATCGTTGCGAAGTAATCTAGCCCAAGAGCCACTCCTATGACCATTAACGTCGGCACGAGAATGCCTATGGCTGAGGCTGTTTTGCCGCGCCAAACAATAACTAACCAAAGAATAAACAATGCGTTTGCAAGAACACATATTCCAGTTTGAGATAGGGATAACAATACCATTCCTTTAACAATGAAATACGCGATTAGAGCGTCTATTATCACCAGAAAAATGATTGAGAAGAATTTTGGGACTTGAAAACTGTGTTTTCTGCTCTTCATTTTCCTTTTCCACCATATCTGATTCGCGGATCTACGAGAGCATAAATTACGTCTGCAACGAAATTTGAAATAACCACTAAGGTAGCTAACAACAAGAAAATTCCCTGAAGAATGGAATAATCAGCATTCACTACAGCCTCAACTGTCAAATCACCGAGGCCAGCCCATGAAAAAACCCTTTCAGTAACAGTTGCCCCAGAAATCAAATAAGTCATGTCAACTGCGATCACGCTTATCATGGGCAACATAGCATTTCGCATAGCATGCCTAAACAATATGCTTTTTTCGCTCAGTCCTTTGGCTCTGGCTGCTTCCATAAAATCTTTCGTGAAAACGTCAAGCACCGTGTCTCTCATCAAAAGGAAAAAACTGCCTACAAAAGATAATGTCAACACAATTAATGGTCCAGTCATATGCCAAAGATAGTCTCCTGCATATTCTAGGAAGTTGGCATAGTCGCGACCACGAGTGATTGTGCCGCCGGTTACTGGAATAAGATTCAGATAAAACCCTAAATACAATAGTATGAGAAGCCCTGACCAGAAGACTGGTATGCTGTAGGTAACTAGGAAAAACACAATGGAAGACTTGTCTAACAAGGAATTTCGTCTAGAAGCCGCCAAGACACCTATAAACATTCCTATGATTATACTCAAAACCAATGACGACCCCATCAAGATAAGCGTGTTTACCAATCTGCTCCCAAAAACAATTTCCACCACAGGCTTGTTTTGGCTTATCGTGAGGCTTCTTCCCCAATCTCCTCTGAATAGATTAAGAAGATAAAGTCCATACTGATTCCAGATTGGTAGGTTTAAGCCAAACTTCTCCTCTACTTGTTGTATAACATCCCGGTCCTTCAATCCACGAAGTAGTGCCATTCGTGGGTCGCCTGGCATAACCCGGAAAAGAACGAAATTGAACGTGATTATGAGAAACCACACAACAATGCACTGAACTGCTCGACCTAACAAAAATCGACGTACGCTCATGGACAATTTGTTTCACTCAAATGCCTTTTTAATCTTTAACTTTGATAACCTTTTCGTATAAGTGAGAAAGTAGATTAAGTTTATGTAAAAAAAGATTCAGATTGTTAATAAAAATCGAAACTAGGAAAAATAAACACTCATCACAGTCATAACTTGCTAATTTTTCGGCTATTCATAAACCAAAAAGATTTTCCTACCTTGCTTGCGATTGAAAAAGAAAAAGGGGTATTGTTTGTGGTTACTTTCTGCGCATTATAAAGTATACAGCCAACGCGCCGACTACTATGAAAATGACTGCTACAGCTACAATCAAGGTCCAGTCGATTTCAGGAGCCTTTGCTTCCTCAATCGTGAAGTATACAGTGCTTGACGATCCAATGAGACCTGTAGTGTCATTTGCGTATACTTTTATACGGTGCGTTCCGAGAGACAAACCAGTTAGCGTGGCACTGGTTCCAGTAATGGTTACGTTTGCTGCTCCATCTAAACTGTATTTAATCCACTCTGTTGCCTCACTGACGCTTAATCTCAGATCTAGCGACGTCGACGTGTATGTTGTATTTGCTGGGGAGAGAATGATTACCACGGGTGGCACTGGAGTCGCGACGATAACAAAGTAAACTGTGTTTGATATCCCCATGTTCCCGTTTGTGTCGTTTGCGTAGACGATTATTTTGTGGGATCCATAAGATAGTCCAGTTAATGTACGGTTTCCTGTGATGGTTACGTTTGCTGTTCCATCCATACTATAACCAATCCAAGAGGTTGTCTCATCAACAGTGAAGATCAACGAAACATTTGTTGTGTCGTATGTTGCGTTGGCAGGTGACAGAACGACTATTGTAGGTGGTAATTCTTCAGGCGCCGCTTCATAGATGTTGATCATAGTCAACCTGTTCATGCTGGTAAAGATTCCGCCAGGCACAAAAGTGTAGTTGACCCATTCCTTGCGGATGGCATGAGTGTCATCACTCAAGAACAGCGGTATATACGGAACCAATTCTGCTGACAGCTCTTGTACCTCAGTCGCCGCCGCTTTTCTCGCCGTGTCGTTAACAGCGTGCATTAAATCGTCTAGCGCTGCATCCATGGTAGCGTTGTGCAATCCAAAACAGTTGTCACCCCAATCTCTGTCATTTATAGAGTGCATACGATACCAAACGTGATCTGGATAACCTGCGAAGCCATGACTCATCTCGTACATTCGATAATTTCGAGGAATCGCCTAGAGGTTAGGATACATAACGGCATCGTCAGTTATCGAAACTGTGACGCTGATGCCGACTTCGGCAAGCTCGTCATGAATAGCCATTCCCGCATCAACAGAAATAGTGTCCCAGCTAAGCACCTGCAGATCAAAAACCATGTTTCCTCCGGACGCAAAATTGCGAATGCCATCATCATCAGTATCATTGTATCCAGCATCATCTAACAGCTGGTTTGCGTAGGTTACGTTTTGCGCAGGGAACTTGCCAGATTCGTTATAGTATGCTGGGAAAAACGCCTCAGGTATAGTTGTCCAAGTTGCTGTGCCATAACCACCCCGTGCAACATCTATTATCTCCTGCCGATCAATAGCATAGCATATGGCTTCGCGTACAATCGGGTCGTCTAGGCCAGGGATTGTGAGGTTGAAACCTAAAACATAGTCCCATTGGCTAGCAATACCTGTAATTACCTTGAGTTCAGGTGCGGATTGAACGGCTTGGATGTCAGCGGCTCCCGTTAGCTCGTAACGTTCCGTGTCCGCCGTACCCTGCCTCATTGCAAGTATTCTGGCACTCTCGCCAAGGATAACATCGATTCGGATGCCGTCCACGTTTGGCTGTTTGCCCCACCAGTCCGTGTTCTTCTCCAACAGAATGTATTCATTTTCAACGCGCCCGACAAACTTGAATGGTCCGCTACCAGTATGAGCTGTTACATTGGCTGGATCGTCCCAGCATTCATTATGCTGAGAATTTCCATTTTGCCAGTCACCCCAGTCTCTTATGTGCTTAGGTACTATGTTGATTTCGCCGATTTGCATGAGGCCAAATCCGAGTGATTCGTTAAAAACTGCACTCACCGTGTACGCATCGTGAACCGTGCAACTGACCATTTTCTGCAGCAAAGTCCAACGTAATGCGTCTTCTGGAGCCGCCTTTATGTACTCTAATGTAAACTCGACATCGCTGGCGTTCAACGCTACGCCGTCATGCCATTTCACTCCTTCCCGAATGTGGAACGTGAAGTTTTTTGCATCTGGTGATATCTCCCAGCTCGTGGCAAGCCAAGGAATCGTATTCATCTCTGTATCGTAAGCTATGAGCGAATCATAAATCTGGATGAGGTACCATCCAGTCCTTTCGCTACGAGAGAATAGAGGATTCATCTCCCCAATATCAGAAGGATAAGCCATCACGAAGATATTTTCGTCTTCAGCTGCAACAGGCAGTGAACTAAGAGGACTGAAAATTGCTATCACTAGAAGTAAAAGCAAAATCGCATTGCAAGATATTTTTTTCTTTTCCATGTTATACACTAGCTCGAAACTCAGCTTTGCTATGTTTACATTTATAAATTTTGTTACATTTTAGAGCAGATATTCTATTTATACTCTTTCAAGGAAATAATTTTTTCAGGAAGTTTCACGTTTTCACCGCAGTAGGGGCACATCTTGAATTCTGGTAGCAACGGTTTGCCACATGTCGGGCACAGGATTTGAAGATTCACTTTGTCTTCAAGTTTTTTAGTTTCTTTCCTTAGACTGCCTAATTCTGTTTTCATTTTCTCTACGGTTTCTTTTAGTGGGTGGATTTCTTTGACTTCTGTTCTTACGTTGTATATTAGGTCCCTAACGTGTGCCAGAATTTCGTTGTTTGATTCTATTGTTTCGTTCATTGAGTCAAGTATTTCGCTTTTTTCTTCTAGTAGTTGGGCTTCAACTGTGCCTTGTGTCTTAGCGTCTGAAAGTATCTGGTTTAGGAAAGTTTCGACGGGGTTTGAGAAGGCTATTGCACATGTGGTGCCCCATAAAATGAAGGTTGCAGTGGCGCTTGTCCAAAAATATGTTATGGGTGTTATGGTTTGCAGTTTTTCGTTTATGAAGGGATAGAGTTGGAGAAGTTTGATTTGGTTGTTGAAAATTAGGGCGGAAATTGCGTCAGCGAGATGCAGGAGGGCGATGAATGTTAAGGAGCTGAACAGCCATACTGATATTCCTATTTTGGCCAAGCATATTCCTCTAGTCTTATTGTATATAATTACAGTAGCGTATCTCAATATTTAATACAGATATTCCTATTTCAGATATATTTCGTGATGCGCAAATTCTAAAAGGGGTTGGTGCGTTGTATTATTGTGGGGTTTGGTTTGAAGGGTAATGTTGTTGGTGGGGGGCGTGGGGGTTTTGTTTTTCGTGTGAAGATGGGTGAGTATGAGTTGGAGATTAGTGGGACTCGTGAGGAGGTTTTGAGGACGGTTGAGGAGTTGCCAAATTTGATTGGAAACGTTGACAGTGCTTTTGCGGATTTAAAGTCTAAAACAGCGGCGAAGGTCACGGTTAAAGCTGAAGCTAACAGGGAAGAGGCTGTTATGCAAAAGTTTCCAAAGGTTTTGAGGACTGAGAAGTGTGATGAGGCTGTTTTGAGGATTCTTGAGAGTGATTGGGGGAAATGGCGTCCGCGTACGGTGGTTGAGTTGAAGGATGCTTTGAAGGCTAATGAGTTAAAGTTTTCTGGTCGTATTTTGGCGGGGGTTCTTATGGGGCTTGTTAGGAAGGGGAAGGTTAGGCGTTGGAAGACTGATGCTGGGTATGTTTATATTCTTGCTGAAAGTGAAGCTTTGGCTTGAGAGAGATGTGGAATGGGGAAGGTTGAAGCGCGGATAAAGACGCCTTTTGGCGAAATTGTGGTTGAGGGTGAAAGTGCGCAGGAAGTGCTTAGTGTGCTTGAGGCTTTTCCGGAGGGTTTTATGGAGAAGGTTGCGGGTTTGGTTTCTAGTCGGTTGGTTCCGTCGTCGGCTCAGTTGAAGGGTATTGTTGAGTTTACTACGGAGGGTCCTGTTTTGATAAGTCGTGAGAAGCTTACGCATTATGAGGCGATTGGGCTTGTGTTGTATACGTCTGAGGAGAAGCGGAATACGGCTGCGCAGGTTCAGAGGCTTTTGGAGTCTAGTGGGATTAAGTGTATGGTGCCGGCTAGGCTTAATGAGATGACTAAGCGTGGTCAGGTGTTTAAGCCTGATCCTAGTAGGCCTGAGTTTAAGTTGACTGTGCAGGGTGAGCGTTGGGTTGAGGATGATGTTTTGTCTAGGCTACGGGGTAAGATGGGTTGAGTGATAAGATAGTTGTGCAGGTTAAGTTTGGTGATGTTGAGGAGACGTTTTCTGGTAGTGCTGAGGATGTTTGGTTGAGTTTGAATAGGTTTTTTGGCGAGTTTTTGCCTTCTTTTAGTGTTGCGAGGAGGCTTGTTTTGAGTGTGGATTTGGAGGGGCTTGTTAAGGCGTGTGAGGGTTTGATTGCGTTTTCTAAAGAAGGTGCGAGTTTGCTTGTGGGTAAGGATAGGCTTACGGATAATGAGACTTTGTTGTTGTGGCTTTTGGCGTATCATGTGGGTCATGACTTGGGCGTGATTGGAAGTGACTGTGTTGGTAAGGAGGAGTTGCAGGCTAAGCTGGGGAAGAGTGGGAAGATTGTGAGTACGAGGCTTGGGGAGCTTGTTAAAAGCGATATGGTTGTGAAGAGTGCTGATGATAAGTTTAGGATTACGACTTTTGGCGTGGTGCAGATGCAGAAGGATATTATTCCAAAGATTAGGGCAAAACTAAGCAACTAAACTAGTTTCCTCTGATGTGCGTTGCGGTAACTATAGCCCCCTTATAAATACATTGAACTTTGAGAAGACTCTGCGATTGAGAAATAGGGTCGTTTTGTGCTGTCATTCTGACGCGTTGTTGTTTGTCTTTTCGAATATTGTTTCTAGGTTTTGTTCATTAAATGTTATTTTGAAGTTTTTGAATATGTCTGTTCTTCCGAGGAGTCTTGGAACTTCGTCTGAGTCTGCGAATGATGCGTTAATGCGCATAATTGTGTCTTCTATTTTCATTTTGATTTTATGCGTGTACGCTGGAATCAGAATTTTTCCTATTCCAACTATTGGTCGGTATTCGCCTTGGTAAAGGTTTAATTCGAGGATTTTTGCGTCGCTTTTGGTGAATAGTGACATGTCTGCGCCTGAGTCTACGTAAACTCTGAAGGCGAACCATTCGCCTTTGTTTGATTGTAGATAAATTCTTGCTGTGGGTCTGTAAATTGTTCCTTTTCTTGTTTGTTCTAGTGTGTATTTGAATATGTATCGTTTCAAAGGATTAACTCGTCCGCTATTTGGATGTAGTAGATTTCTATTTGTTCGGGTTTGAGTTTTGGGTGTTTTTGTAGGGCTTGTTTTAATGCTTCATCTGAGTTGTTTCCGTGGGCTATTATTTTGTTTCTGTATATGGCTACGTGTTTTCCTCTGTATTTCTGGTATTCTTTTGGGCTTATTTGAGGAGCTTTGATTATGGTTTCAACCATTGCTTATCCTCAAAATATTTAGTGGTTGAATGGTTATTTAGTCTTATGGCGATTATGCAATACATTTTAGCTGTTTTTATATGGGATAATACTTATTCTTCATATGCGCTCATTTCAGCTCGATGTATTCTCCATCTGTTGGTTCATACTTAATTTTAATTACTTTGAAGTTAGTGTGAATTCTTGGAGGTTCTTTTCTGATGTCTTTTAACACTTCAACGCTCATGGCTTTAGCCCTTATGAATGATATCTTGATTCGCGTTTATATCCTCTTATGAATATCATTCCGAAGATTAAGGCGAAAGTCGGCAGTTAAGCAGTCTCTGATAGTCTCTGTGGTGACCAGACCCCTCCCTTATATACATTGAACTTTAGCTTCTGACGCTTTGTTGTTGAGGCGTATTTTAGGAGTGAAAACCAGCCAATACAGGTAGACACTGCCTTATATGTAATAATCCTCATTCGGGTTTGGGATAAAACTTTACTGTATGCTTTTTGGAAAAGGTAATCGGAAAGACTCATCCAATTGACAAATTCAGCATGCTTATTGTCGAAATCAAGTAAAGCGCGCGAAAAAGCTCTATGAAAAGCAAAGTTTTCAGCAGAAACCTTTCTCATTTCAGGACTAGAAAAACCAGAAATTTTTTAAAATGAATCATACAATATTGAAGCAAGAGGTAAGCTAATTTGAGTCAAGAAATAAAGAAAGAGCGAAATGAGCACACAAAAATATCAGTTCGTTTAGGCGATTTCGAAGTCAACCTTGAGGGAACACAGGGGAACATTGAATCGCTAATGGGAAAGCGTCTTTATGACTTCATAAAGGGACTTCAAGACCTTACAGGAGAGGTAACAATCGCAGAGGAACGAAAGAAAGAGCCAAAGGCGGCTGAAGAAGCTCCCCCAACGGAATACCCACCGCCTTTAGGTAAACCTGCTAACCTGTCTGAAGCGCTAACCAAGCTAATGGTTGATACTGGATGGGGAAGCAAACCACGAACCCTTGGTGAGATAATGACCGCTCTAGAGACAAATGCGATATACTATAAGAAAGCCGCAGTAGCAACTGTCCTCGTTACCTTAGTGAAGAGAGGAACTTTGCGCAGACTTGGGAGTCGCGGCAACTTCACTTATGTTGTGGCTTAGCTGGACGGCTCGTTCATGGGGGAAAGAGCCAAAAACATAGGGAATGAAGCGGAAGAAAAAATATGCACTCTCCTCGGTTCCCTTGGATACGAATTTCAAGACATTAATGTCGAAGATTATGATATTGATTCTATTGTAGATTCCCCACCAGACAGCCCTAAGGTTGGATTGGCGAGACCTCGGTATTCCCAAGAAGGACTTGCAGCAGTAGAAGTAAAGGAACCCAATGTAACCAAAGAAAAAGTTGATGCATTTCGCAGGAAAATCCTGAAGTATAACAGAGAAAACTCCAAGAAATTAGGTGGCGGAATTTACATTGCTGACTGCAAAATCTCACAGAAAATGATGGAATATATGAAAAGACGGCAAATATGGGGATGGGGACAAAAAAGGCTCAGATTATACAGAGAAAAAGCTACTATTTTCGAGACTTGGTTCAACAAATCTTTTACCGCTGAAATCCCAATAGATGCTCACACATCATTCATTCGCGTTTCAACCTTAACTACAAGACAAATGCTTCGTTTCTCTGTATTTTTTGATGATGAAACGCGGAAGCTTTCGCCAAGCCTGTTGAACGAGATAATGCGGAAAATCAAAGAGAAATCACTATCTCCTTTGATTGATTTAGGAATAAGACCTTTGAACGTTTATTTTGAATTTTATTCAATTGGTGGATTGGGGATACGTCTCAGAGAAGAGACATACATGACTGTTGCAATGCCTTGGAAAGACCAAGGAATAATTGTGCTAATTGACAAGGACTCGTTTAGAGATTATCGAACCTTTCCGACAGTGTAAATAGTCCGTAGTGTATAAACCTCAATGCAATAAGAGGTTAGGGATAAGACTTTACCCCAACCAACCAAACCGTAACTGCAACACTACATCAACAACACGCCAGTGAAAACCCTAAAATAGCGACAACTCAACTAAAGCCTTACTTAAAGACATAGGCTATTTTCCAGCTTCAGTCTAAAGGCTGATAACACGTGCTTTTACAAACCATCTGTAAAAACTAGGTAGAAGTGATTCTAGCATGCACTTTCTTCTTGTGCGGCCTGTGCATTCTCTTCAAGTATCTTTCCCTTCTCTTACGTTTCTTCCTA
>CAYVGZ010000035.1:0-16022 GCA_964450845.1 uncultured Candidatus Bathyarchaeia archaeon
GTGTAGAGTTGAGCCTTAATGTCTGGAACCGAAACTTTACTCCCATACCTAAAAGAAAAGAAAACCGAAGAACAAGAACCAACAATCATCATCGACAGCCGCGAAGCAAACACTGCCACAAAAATCGTCAAAGGACTAAAAGAACGAGGCGCCAACATCAAAACTGCCACACTAGAAAAAGGCGACTACGTCCTATCCGACGTTTGCGCAGTAGAAAGAAAAACCGTCCAAGACTTTGTTTACACACTCACACGCCGCTACCTCTTCGAACAATTGTTTCTGCTAAAAGACGTTTATCCAAACTCGCTAATCCTTCTAGAAGGCTATTTGCCCATAATCTACAAATACAGCAGAATCCAACCCGCAGCCGTCTGGGGCGCCATGTTCAATCTAGCAAAAAACGGCATAGCAATAGTAAATACCACATCATACAAAGAAACCATTGATTTTCTCTACGTAGCAGCCCGCCAAGAACAAATAGTAGAAAAAAGAGCCCCAACAATTCACGCAATTAAAAAATGTGAAACCACATCTGACGCACAAATATACTTCGTCGCAAGCCTACCAAACATCGGAAGAGAAAAAGCCATATCAATCTTAAAATCCTACAAAACCCCGATAAGCGCCCTAACAAACGTAGATGAATGGCCAAAAACCGTCTATGGACTTGGACCAAAAATAAGCAACAAAGCTAAAGAAGTGCTGGGCACACCTTTCGAAGAGTGAAGAACATGGACGTAGAAATAGCTCCAACAAGAAAAATCACCATCCTAGGCTTAGACAAACGCTCAGTAAACGACATCGCATGGTGCGCCTCAACTTACGGAGTGAACAGGCTTTACTGGATAGACGGCTACATCCTATGCCTAGAAGTTTACGAGAAATCCTTTGAGCATGAAATAAAAGAAAAAGAATTCCCCATAAGCCAAATTTGCTACGCAGAATATCCAAAATACGAGAAAATCTACGAAGTTGAAAAAAGCCTTCAAGTGCCAATAGTAAACGTTTCCGACATGCAAATATTCCAAAAAATTCTAGAAGCAATTTTAGACATTAATAAGGAAAGCCAGCGAAAATCGACAGTTAAAGACGTTTAAAACCTATTTTTTGCCTTTTTGCCATATTCGTAGCCAAGCTTAAACGCTTTAGCATTTACGCCCATGTGTTTAGGTGGAATAAGCTCCCGCAAAGCCTCCAAGATGCTCTCATTCCTAACAGGCATTTTTTCTGAAGCTGCCAAAACTCCAATCAAAACAACGTTTTCTGCCAAAATACTTCCAGCCTTTTTGGCCAGTTCTGCAGCTTCCACCGTTATGATCTTCTTTGTGAAGTGGCGAATTTTTTTCTGTATTTCTTCTAGACTTGGACACTTCATCATTTTAACAGTGAGTTCTGTTGGGGGGATCACTTCAGTGTTCATTATGACAAGTGTTTTTTCTGAAGCGAATTTCAAGTTTCGCCAAGATTCTAAGGGTTCAAATCCCAAAAGCACATCAGCTTGCCCCTCTAAAACCGTAGGCGCCAAAACCTTCTCTCCAATCCTCACGTTAGAGACCACCGCACCGCCACGCTGAGCCATCCCGTGAAGTTCACTCACCCGAACATTCAACTTGTCTTTAATTGCAGCAGCGCCTAGAATTTCTGCCGCCAGAAGTATTCCTTGTCCACCAACACCAGCGAGAACTATGTTAAACTCTTTCATTTCACCATGCTCACTTAATCTATTTTGTCACATTTTATAGCGTTGTAAGGACAAACCGAAACACACAATCCACATGCAACACACAAGGCTTCGTTGATACTAACTTTTCCATTTTCAGCGATTATGGCAGGACAACCCAAAAGCTTAACGCAAGCCATACAATTTATGCATTTATCAGTAATTTTACAAGCCACAATTTCCGAACCTTTGCGTCTCCTCTCTCTAACCACCATCAAAGTGCATGGTGACCGAAAAACTATAACCGAAGGATCACTACGAGTCAGAGCCTCTTTCAAAGCCGTTTCGGCTTCTTTAATTTTGAAGGGATCAACCACCTTGACATATTTTACGCCGCATCCTTTGGCGACATTTTCTATGGGTATTCTCTCTGATGGAGTATGCATGCCAGTCGTGCCAGTTCCAGGATGTGGCTGATGCCCAGTCATGGCAGTCGTAAGATTGTCCAAGACAGCTACAACAATTTTATGATTATTATAAACAGCATTTATAAGTCCCGGAATCCCAGCATGAAAGAATGTTGAATCTCCAATTAGCGCAATTGTGTTTTCGCTTATGGCTTTGCTTATTCCTTCAGCAGTGCCAACACTCGCACCCATGCACGTCAACATATCGCCAACCATCATTGGTGGAGCACATCCTAACGCATAACAGCCTATATCAGTTGAATAGACAGCTTTTTCGCCTGCAACTTTTTTAATAACATACAAAGACGCTCTGTGAGGACATCCAGCACACAATATTGGTGGTCTCGAAGGCAAATCCCTTGCAACTACGGCAAATTTTTCGTCACTTTTTTCAAAATCTATTAGCAATCTTCTATGGGTTATCTTAGCCAGACCAGTCGCAACTGCACGTGTTGAAAGCTCTCCTTCTCTTAGGAAATAGTGTTCACCCATTTTTCCATGTATTTCAACGGTGGGCGCATAATCCTTTGCTATGGCTTTTATCTGCATTTCCAAGTACGGTTCAAGCTCTTCAACAACAATGATTTTTTCATGTTTTTTTAGAAATTCTCCAATCATTTTTTCCGGAAGCGGATGAGTCATGCCAAGCTTCAAGATGCTGGCATCTAAGCCTAATAAATCTGCTGCTTCAACCGCGTAGTTATATGCTGAACTTGACGAAATTACACCGAACTCTTTGTTTTTCGCTTCGTATACAACTATGTTGTAAGGTGATGTTTCGCTGATTTTCTTAGCCTTCTCAAGGCTCTTCAGAAGCACACGGTGCTTTGGTCTAGAGTTAGCTGGAACCATTACCAAACGTTTCGCGTCTTTGATGAATTTCCCCTTCAAAATTGGGTTCGTAACCCTGCCGTACACTACTGGTCCGCGCGTGTGGCTTACGCGAGTAGTCGTTCTCAACAGTACTGGAACTTCCAGTTTTTCAGAGATTTCAATGGCTGAAATTGTCATGTCTTTTGCTTCCTGCGAATTGGAAGGCTCTAGGCATGGCAGATTTGAAAGTAAAGCATAAAATCGGTTGTCTTGCTCGTTTTGCGAGCTATAACATTCTGGGTCATCTGCAGTAACAATCACAAGACCGCCCCTCACGCCGACATAAGCCAAGGTCATAACAAAGTCAGAAGCCACATTCAAACCAACGTGTTTCATGGCAGTGAGGGCTCTAACTCCACAGTTTGCAGCTCCACCCGCCACTTCGGCAGCGACGATTTCATTTGTGGAGTATTCCATGTATATTCCGGCGTCTTGGGCTATTTCTGAGATGGAGTCGCCGATTTCTGATGCTGGTGTTCCTGGATACGTTGTCACTACGCCTATTCCAGCCTCCAAGATTCCTCTGGCGATGGCTTCGTTGCCAAGCAAAAGCACACGCTTTCTAGGAATGTCCTCTAGCAGCACACGTAAATCTGGCAATAATCATCTCCTCAGTTTTTAGGAGACGTTCATAGTCTTATCGTTTCAAATATAACTTTTGGTGTCCAAAAGCGTTTATCTCATCATGCAGGAAGAAAAAGGATACAAGGTGTTAACTTATTTTTCACCTGTACGTGGAGTCTTTTGACAGTCTTAAAGTTTAAACTATATATAAGATGGGACTAAGTTAACCTCACGCAGACAGGCTGAGAAAGGTGAGAGGTTGAGCGTCACAAAAAGTCACTTATTGCTTGTTTTTGCCAGTTTCGGCTTCAGTTTTATACTTGTTTTTTCAACACTGCTCAAGAACGCTGAAGTTTCAAGTCTCCAACAAGTGTTTTTCCGCGTAACTTTGGCTCTTCCGCTGATACTTCTGCTGATTAAGGGAAGATTTAAGCTGGAAAAGAAGGACTTGCCATACTTCATTATAACAGGGCTTGTTTTTTCCATTTTCCTCTTTTCAGCCCTGTCCTCAATAGTTTTCGGTTGCCCTATTGCCGTATCAATAGCCCTAATCTATACGCAACCCTTCTTCACGGCAATACTAGCCGTAATATCGAGAAGAGAAAAAATGACCCCAAAGAAATTAGTGATAATCGCTATTGGAATAGTGGGAGTGCTGCTTGCAAGTGGAATAGCCACTGAACCAGCTTCGAACCTCAACATTACTGGAATGTCTTTCGCCTTACTTGCTGGTTTCTTCTACGCCACGTATCTATTCTTCAAAAGGATACGAAAAGCAAGCTACACACCGCTTCAAGGATTATTCAACACTTTTGTTCTGGCGGTACCATGCGCCCTGACTTTAGGTTTAACTCTGCGACTTTTTACATCCAACGCCAGTTTCATAGGGTTTTCTATGTTGAATCCATTCCAACTTCTACTCCTAACTTTATTCGCCTTTTTCAGCACTACACTCCCTTACGGCTTATTAAATTACATCAAACCAAATGAAGTCTCGCCTACAACTGAAGGAACAATCCTGCTTCTAGACCCATTTCTCCACAATCTCTGGGCAATACTCATTTTTCAACAATATGTGTCTCTGATTCGCTATTTCGGAGTAGGATTAATACTTCTAAGTGCTGCGGTAATGTTCAAAATCGGGAACAAGTGACTCGTAATTTCATAAAATTTTGTATGGCAGGCTTGCTTTAGAAAATGGGGGGGAGAAGTTTTACACGAGCTAATGAAGGCTTCTGTCTATTTGCCTTTGAATGTTGGTTTACGTTTTTCTGTGAATGCTGAAACTCCTTCTTGCAGGTCTTCTGTTGAAGCTACTACGCCGAAGCCTTCGCGTTCTAGGGCTATGGCAGCGTCTAAACTTATTTCTGCACCTTTGTTGATTAGGGCTTTAGCCACTTTCAGGGCTACTGGTGCTTTTTGAGCTAGTTCTGAAGCGAATTGCTTTACGGTTTCTTTGAACTTGTCTGCTGGAACAACCATGTTCACTAAGCCTAATTGCTCAGCAGTTTTTGCGTCAATTATCCTTCCTGTGTATACAAGTTCTTTGGCTTTTGTTGCGCCTATCAATCTTGTAAGCCTCTGTGTTCCGCCCCATCCTGGAATTAAGCCTATGTTTATTTCTGTCTGGCCCACACGAGCATTTTCTGAGGCTATGCGTATGTCGCATGACATTGCAACTTCTAAGCCGCCACCTAACGCGTAACCGTTTATTGCTGCTATCACGGGCTTTTCCAGATTTTCCAAAGAGCAACAAAGTTTTTCGCCCATAAGCGAGAGTTCTCTTGCTTTTAGAGCGTTCATTCCTTTCATGGCTTTGATGTCCGCACCTGCAGAGAATGCTTTTTCGCCAGCGCCAGTTAGTATGACAACGCGCATGTTTTCATCGTTTCTAACGTCTTCTAAGGCTAGCAAAACTTCATCTGTGACTTCTTTGCTGAAGGCGTTTAATGCTTCTGGCCGATTCAGAGTAATTGTTGCTATTCCTTCAGTTTTTTCGTATAGTATATATTTAAACTCCATTTGTTTTCACCTCTCTATTTTTGTGTCCAATCGTAGAAGCCTTTACCTGTTTTTCTTCCCAGAATCTGCGCTTTAACCATTTGTTTTAATCCTGGGGATGCATGAAATTTCGGATCTAATTCTTTTTCTAACACTTCCGCAATAGCTAAAGTCGTGTCTGCGCCTATATAATCCAAAAGCATAAGCGGTCCCATGGGCCAGTTTAAGCCTAACTTTACTGCTTTGTCTATGTCATCTCTGTCGGCTACGCCTTCCCAGTATAAGGCTACTGCTTCGTTTAGGGCTGGGATGAGTATGCGGTTGACGATGAAGCCTGGGGAGTCTTTTTTGACGAGGACTGTTTCTTTTTCTAGTTTCTGGGCTACGTTTTGGATTGTTTGGATTGTTTCGTCTGATGTTTTTGCGCCTTTTATGATTTCGATGAGTTTCATTAGTTGTGGCGGATTAAAGAAGTGCATTCCACAGACTTTTTCGGAGCGTTTTGTTGCGGATGCAAGTTCTGTTATGCTTACAGATGAAGTGTTTGAGGCGATTATGGCATGTGATGGTGCATAAGTGTCTACTTCACGAAATACTGCCTTCTTTAGTTCAATGTTTTCTGGTGCTGCCTCTATTATGAGGTCAGCTTCAGAAACTGCTTCTTTGAGGTCTAGAGTTGGGTGGATTCTTGCGAGGATTTCGTTCATCTGCTGCTCTGTTATTTGACCCTTTTTGAGGAACCGTTGTAGGCTGTCGCGTATCATGTTCATGCCGTTGTCAACAAATTTTTGTTCTATGTCACGCATGAAAACTTCATATTTCCCTACTTGAGCGACTACTTGCGTGATGCCATGTCCCATTAAGCCTGCGCCTAAAACTGCAATTTTCCTAACTTCCATAACTATTCCACCTTTTTTAGATAGAAGCTACTAGTTTGTTGTGTTGTTAAAAACTTTTTCAAACAAAAAACAAGATTTTACGTGGATACAGAATTATAGCTATTATTAGAAGCGCGCTACGTTGGAAAATGTAGTGCGCCGTTTTAGTGGTGCGAAGATACCTTTTGATTAAGCGAATTTTTTCAAAATGGTATCTAATATGCTAGCTTTGCTGGTTTCCATTCGAAGAAGTTGTTTTGCAGTTTCGCCTATGATTAACTCTTTTTCTTGCTGAATGGTACGAGCATATTCTTTGACTGCCTTATTTGTGTCGTTTACCACCCTTTCAATCCAATCAAGTTTCTCGTCAAAATAGTCTGCTGCACTTAACAGTTTTATCTTGTCATTGATCAAACAGATTTTTCTGTCCCACAAGTCTCTACTGGACCTCCATTTCTGTTCGAAAGTGTCCCTCCAAGTTTCGTCTGGAACAGAATCTAATGGTAGTTCAACTACGTAAACATCAGGAAAATTAGGATGCTCATTTACGCTAATTTTGCTTGCATCAAAAGGTTTGAGAAATTTGATGGGTTTACTCAAATTTCATTCACTCTCCAAACAAGTCGAACAAGAATAATATTCTTTTTTGCTGGTAAAAAATTTTATCCATGCTAAGTACCGAAAAACATACATCAATGACAAGACGTTTAAACATGTCAAGTTAAAGATAAAGACATGAAACTATCATTTTCAAGTTTCAGAGCCTACACAGTTTTCAACAGATTAGACTAAAGCGTCTAACCAGAGTAAGGCAATATAGGTTGAACCTTAGGTTCTCACATTAAAATTCTAGTAGGGTCTGGTCTTTCGAGTTTTGTATACTAGGTTGAGGTTTTATAAGCCCGATGCATGCATAAAATCTGTGCTGTGAAGTGAAGTTGATTTTGGAGAAGTTGATGAAAGAAGCTGCGCATTCGATTGTGACTCGCTGTGCTTGTCTGAAAAAAGGATCAAACACACTAATCATATGTGGCAAACACAATAGCGCCTTCGCTGAACATTTAGTGCGAGAATGCTACGCAAAACATTCTTATCCTCACTTATGGGTGTTCGACGAAAATCTGTTACCAAAGAAAACCCCAAAAGTCGCTGAAACACTGGAGCAATACTTCCTAAACATATGCGCTCTCTTCTAGAAAACTCGGATTTGGTTTTTTGGCTTACTCAATTCGAAAACCCCAAAACTGCGTGGACCGTTCTTGGAGAAGCCGTTTGCTCTTACTGGGATCGAGTGGAAGAGAGTATAAAAGCCAAGCCTCTTCTGCTCATGAACCTATTATCGGCAAAATGCTTAAAAACCATGAAAATAGCGTACAAAAAGTTTCTTGTAACGTTCGCAAACGCTGTAAATGTAGACTATAATAGAGTCAGAAAAACTGGTTTGAACATTGCTGCGAGTCTGAATGGAAGAAAACTGATTCATGTCACCGATCCGAATGGTACCGACTTATCATTTAGCATTGAAAACAGGAGAGTAGGCATAGAGGTTGGGACTTTAGAGGATTGCTTTTCGACTGGAAGAGAATGTGAGGTGGAAATTCCCGCGGGAGAAGTGTACGTCGCTCCTTTAGAGGATTCAGCTTATGGAACACTTGTAACTGACGAGGTTAGAGACTTTAATATTCGAAGGCTTCGTATGGACTTTGAAAAAGGGAGGATAATACGTTTTAGGGCTGAAAAAGGAGAGGCTTCATTTCAAAACCTGCTCAAGAAAGCGCAAGGAAACAAGGACAGGATAGCTGAATTTGGTGTTGGAATAAATCATGAAATGAAACCAATAGGTCTTCGAATTTATGATGAAAAAGCGCTTGGAACAACGCACATAGCCATTGGCAACAACACGCACCTAGGCGGAACCAACAAAGCATCAATACACATAGATTTCATTCTCTACAAACCAACCATAGAAGCAGACAATAGCCAGTTCATGAAGGAAGGACAGGTTACAAAACAAGTTTTGCACTGAAGTGCATAAAAATGTATTGCCTGAAAAAACACAAGCATAGGGTTGAAAGGCAAATACGCTTTTTCCTCCGCATGTGGCTTTGACCTTGGGAAAATATAAGTTTGTGAAATGCGTGATTTTTGTTTCAGGTAACTGCTATGAAGGTTTGTGGAATCGTAGGCAGTCCTTGCAAGAATGGAAATGTTGACATATTAGTTTCTCAAGTTTTGAAGGGTGCCGCTTCTCAAGGTGCAGAGACAAGCAAGATCTATCTTAACAGCTTGAAAATCAAACCATGCCAAAGCTGTGGAGTTGACCCCAAGCCTAAACATTGTCTTTTTAACGATGACATGGAACAGGTCTATTATATCCTTGAAACTTCTGATGCGATTATACTGGGGTCACCAGTCTATTTTGACAGTGTAAGTGCACAGGTAAAGCTCATGATAGATCGTTGCAACTGTTTGATGCCTTATGTTAAAAAAGCTGATGGAACATTTGGCTTTGAAAGAAGAATAAAGAAACGAAAGAAAGGCGTCTTCATTGCTGTCGCAGGCACAGACCAAGATTTCAACACGATTCTGACAACCGTGAGAGGATTCTTCAACTGGGCAAACATTAAGCTTGTTAAGACTTTCTTCTATGCTCATGATGACAACGAGATAGGCGGCGTCAAAAAAGACCATCGAAAAATGAATCAAGCTTTCAATATCGGAGCTAATCTCTTAGCAGATTCAGGGATTAGCTGACCTTCACAAGCTATGATATGAATAATGTTTAGTAGGATTTTGGCAAACCCAGAACGTGCTGACCGATAAATGCTAGAGCCATCTGATGAGTGACAGGAGCCAACCGTATCAGATTTACTTCTCTCCACCAGCGCTCCACATCATACTCCACAGCATAGCCATATCCTCCAAAAGTCTGCATCGCATAATAAACCGCCTGAGTGCCCGCTTCCACAGCAGCAACCTTCGCCATATTCGCTTCAGCACCACAATCCATTCCCTTATCAAAAAGCCAAGCAGCCTTATAGTTCAAAAGCTTAGCAGCTTCAATTCTAGCCTTAGTCTCAGCCAACGGAAACTGAACCGCTTGATGGGAACCAATAGGCACATCAAACACTTTACGCTCTTTAGCATAGTCCACAGCCTTCTTAATGGCTAAAAGCCCCAAACCACACGCAGCAGCAGAAAAACTCATTCTCTCAGGATTAAGCGTGTCCAAAACAAAATACCATCCCTTATCCGCTTCGCCTAACAAGTTCTCCGCGGGAACCTTAAGATCGCTAATGTAAACCTCAAAAGTCTTTGAATAATTAATTCCATGCTTCTCAATCGGAATGATTTCGACCGCTGGATTAGGCAAATCCACAACAAACAAACTTAAACCTAAAGTCCTCTTAGTCGCCTTCTCCAAAGGAGTAGTCCTTGTAACAAGCAACATTCCCTTCGCACGGTCAGCACCCGAAATAAACATTTTCTGGCCATTAATCACATACTCGCCTCCATCCTTCACAGCCACAGTTTTCGTGTTCAAAGTATTAGTCCCAGCATCAGGCTCAGTTAAAGCCAAACAAAACTCCATGCCTTTGGCAATTTTCGGCAAATACTTCGCCTTTTGGTCTTCATTACCATGTTTCGCTATTGATAAACCCCCAAAAACAGAAGATAGACACAAAAACCATTCTCCAGCCAAACCGCAGCCTTCAGAAACCAAAGTTTCCATAGCTAAAATCATCTCAAACAATCCCATGCCGCCTCCATCATAACTCTCAGGAATAACAATACCAGGAAAACCAGCCTCAATCAAACTCTTCCAAAAATCTTCAGGAAACTCGTGTTTCTTGTCTTTCTCTCTCCAATATTCTGGACCAAAGTCACGCGCAATGTCGGTGGCTGTCTCAACAATCATCTTCTGCCCAGTGGTTAACTCAAAATCCAATGCGTCCTCAACCCCAAACTTATCGCCAAATATTCTTCGATTTCTATATAAACTCTTTCAATGAAACATTCAAAAACTAACACGGTACCTATGGCACTTTGCCAATTGTTATATCCCAAAATTGCATATCATTTACTTGCGGGAAGCACAATGAAAAACCTAGATCCAAAATACATTCCAATTCTAGAAGAGAAATATGGCAGGTACTGGTGGCCAGTAGAATATCCAGAAGAAATCTCAAAAGACCCATTCAAAAACCTAATACTCACTGTTCTTTCCCAGAATACGAGCGAGATAAACTGCGTAAGAGCATACAAGGGCCTAGCCACAAAATTCGAAGTAAAACCAGAAGTCTTAGCTAAGGCAAAAACTGAGGAGATAAAGGAAGCCATCAGAAGCGGCGGCCTATACAATGTCAAATCGAAGAGGATTAAGGAGGTTTCTCAAGCAGTCCTGGAAAAGTTTGGGGGAAACGTTTCCTTAGTTCTTGCCTTGCCAAAAGAAGAAGCAAGGAAAAAGCTCATGGAACTGCCTGGAATTGGCAAGAAAACCGCTGACGTTTTGCTTGCGCAGAAGCATTCGTACGCTGAAGTTATGGTCGTAGACACTCACATGGATAGAATAGCGAAAAGATTGGGCTTGGTTAAGCCAGACGCAAATTATGAAGAGATTCAAAAAGCCTTTAAGGTTTTTGTACCGTGGGAGAAAGGAGAAAGAACAGGCGGTTTGTTATGGCTTTTGGCAAAGTATACATGCAGAGCCCAGAACCCAAAATGCCAAGAATGCCCAATTATAGAATTATGTGATTATGGAAGAAGGGTCAGGAAAAGTAAATGCTAGATTAGAGCCAGAATAATCGCATACTCCTTTTTCTATAAATCTGAACAAATCAGAAATGTGAAATGGCTAGAATGTGTCAATTTTTATATGAGTGGCTACAAAATAACAATATGTGTCTTACTTTGCTTTATTGGAAAGTGAGTTGAATGAGAAAAACGATATTCAAAAAACTTGAGGCTCAAGGATTGATAGCAAATTATAACCGTTTGAGGAAAAACTTGCCTCCAAAACTCCCCGAAAGGGTCTCCATTTGGGATGGAACCTTAAGGGAGGGGGTTCAAACTCCAACGGTTTTTCTGACTTATGTGGAAGGGGTCAAATTGGCTAAAACGATGGATGAAATGGGAGTATCCTTAATAACTGTTGGGTTTCCAGCCATTTCTGAAGAAAAGAAAAATGATGTTAGAAGAATAGCGAATGAGAACTTTCAACAAGCGCAATTAGCCGCATCAGCGCGTATAGTTAAAAGCGATATAGATGCGTGCCTAGAATGCGGCATAAAAGAAATCCTACTATTCACGCCATTCAATGGGCTAAACCTTCAGTACAGGCTGAAAATGACTAAGGAACAGGTTTTAGAAAAAACTGTCGAGTCTATTGAATATGCAAAAAAACACAGGACAACGGTGAGTTTTGTCTTGGAAGACGCTTCAAGAACACCGCTTGAAGAAATTTTACAGATTTTTGAAGCTGCGATAAAAGCAGGAGCAGACCGATTGGTAATTGCAGACACTGTTGGGTTCCTAAGACCTTTATCAATGCGCTATCTCATTTCACATATCAGAGAAGGCCTTTCAGGGCTAGTCAGTAAAGAGGTTCCGCTTTCAGTCCGCTGCCACAATGATTTTGGTTTGGCAACGGCAAACACTTTGGCAGCTGTTGAGGAAGGAGTGACATACGTGCACACCTGCACTGCTGGGTTTGGCGAAAGGGCGGGAGTTGCACCATTAGAAGAAGTTGTTGTTGCGCTGGAACTGCTTTATAACATAGACACGGGCATTGACATGAAGAAGCTTTATAGGCTTTCACAGCTGGCTGAGAAAAGTTATGCTTTGCCCATACAATTTCATAAGCCAATAATAGGTGAAAACGCTTTTTCCTACGAAGCAGATGAACATGTCCACGCTATGCTGGCTAACCCCCTTATATGTGAACCATTTCCACCCGAAATCGTTGATAGAGAAACAACCTTCTATACTGGCACACAAACTGGAAGACATGTGGTTGAAAGCCGTTTGGCATCCGCAAGGATTAAAGCGACACCACGGCAGGTAGATGAAATAGTTAGAAGAATAAGAGGAGCGCAGGAAAGCCTAGACAAAGGTGGAACACAAATGACCTTTTACCAAATTAAAAAACTTATGAAAGAACTGCGAAGAGGCTTAACCGAAGATGACTTCTGGAAGATAGTTGAACAAATCACAGGACAAAAACCAAAAATCTCCATCACTTCATAACGCTGGAAAGCCTAGTAATGCATTAAAACATAAAAACACTCACAAACCTTATCTTAGCAGCAACATATTTTTTGCTCAAAAGGTTGTTGGAAAAATGAGGAAACCCCTTTGGACACCTTCTGAAGAATGCGTAAATCAGGCTAATACAACTCGGTTCATCAGCTTCATCAATAAAAGGCACAGTCTTGAAATTGACTCTTATGATCAATTGTATAATTGGTCGATTGAAAATATACAAGATTTCTGGGCGGCTATGTGGGAATTTGGAGAAATAAAAGCTTCCCAAAGATATAGTGTGGTAGTCGATGATTTACGCAAGTTTCCCGGCGCAAAGTGGTTTATTGGTGCAAGATTGAATTTCGCCGAGAACCTTCTAAGATACAGGGATGATCATGTGGCTTTTATTTTTAGAGGAGAAAATCAAAAATCAGCCAGAATGACCTACGCGGAGCTGTATGATTCTGTGGCACGTTTGGCTAAACCGCTACGCGAAATAGGGGTTGCTTCAGGAGATCGCGTTGCTGCCTATATGCCCAACATTACGGAGACAGCTATTGCCATGCTTGCCGTGACAAGTATAGGTGCCATATGGTCTTCTTGTGGCACTGAGCTTGGACCAGCAGCTGTTCTGGACCGTTTTGGTCAAATTGATCCAAAAGTCTTATTCGCTGTTGCTGGATACCCATATAAAGGGAAAACGTTTAACGTTTTGGCTAACGTTGAGGAAATCGCTAAAGGAATTTCTTCGCTTGAAAAAATTGTGGTAATTCCCTACATGGAAGAAAAACTCGACATCAGCCATATTCCCAACGCTGTGCATTATGACGATTTTATGTCTCAAGAAAGGCAACCTGAAATTCGGTTTGAGCAACTGCCCTTTGGTCATCCTGTATATATTATGTTTTCGTCTGGAACAACAGGTAAGCCAAAGTGTATGGTTCAAGGAACCGGCGTTCTCATCAATCACTTAAAGGAGCTAATACTGCATACTGACCTTAAACGTGAGGATAGGATTTTCTATATTACGTCTCCTAGCTGGATGATGTGGAACTGGCTGCTAAGCTCGCTAGCTGTAGGGGCTACTGTAGTGTTGTACGATGGTAATCCCAATTTTCCCGATTGGGGTGCCATGTGGAGATTAGTTCAAGACGAGAAAATAACCATCTTTGGTTGCAGTGCAAGCTATGTTAATTATCTCCGAAGCATAGGGGCTAAACCTGGAAGGGACTACGATTTGGCATCGTTACGAGAAATATCCCAGACTGGTTCTCCTCTTTCGTCTGAAGGATTTGAATATGTTTATAGGGAGATTAAAGAGGATTTGCATTTTAATTCCATAGCTGGAGGCACAGACATTAACGGTTGTTTTGCTGCTGGAACGCCTATCCAGCCAGTGTATGCCGGCGAATTGCAAGGTCCAGCTTTAGCAATGAAAGTTAAGGCATATGATGAAAATGGCAATTCCGTGGTTGATCAACAAGCAGAGCTTGTTTGTGAAGCGCCTGCTCCTTCCATGCCTCTTTATTTCTGGAACGACCCTGACGGTAAAAAGTATAAAGATGCTTACTTTAGTGTTTATCCCAGTGTTTGGCGGCACGGCGACTGGATTATAATTCATGGCGACACGGGCGGGATAACTTTCTTAGGTCGCTCTGACTTCACTTTAAAACCCTCTGGAGTACGTATCGGTCCGGCTGAAATCTACAGTGTTGTAGAAAAATTCGAAGAAATTGCCGACAGCATGGTTGTTGGGCAGGATTGGAAAGGGGATCAGCGCATTATCCTTTTTGTCAAACTTGCTGAACGATGTCAATTGACGGAGGATTTGAAAGATAAGATTAAAAGAGCCTTGCGCGAAGAAGCTTCTCCACGTCATGTTCCAGCCTTAATCATTGAAGCGTCTGACATTCCTTACACTTTTAATATGAAGAAAGTTGAAAGTGCAGTTGCGAACATAATAAATGGTAAGGCAGTCACAAATAGGGATGCTTTGCTTAATCCAGAATCGCTGGACTTTTATGAAAAAATCCTTCCCGAGCTTCAAAAAGAATAGCAATGTGCTGAATTGAACGTTTTCATACAGTTTTCTGGCTTGTTGATTTCAGCTGCTTTTTCTCAAGTCTTTTATCCTTTTTGCTTTTCCCATGAATCTTGGTAAAGCTCCATACGGAACTAGCTCAATGTTTGCTTTTACGCCAACAATGGATTTGACTTGTTCTTCGATTTCTTTTGCTAAGGCTTGCAGTTTTGACGAGTCTCCGCTTATGCTTTCAAAGAGTTCTTTGCTTGGTTCTAAGCGCAGTGTCATGATATCTAGTTCTTCGGGTCTTTCGATAATTATTTCATAGTTTTCAGATGCTCCTTTCACGTGCAGAAGTGCGTGTTCCACGGTTTTTGGCCAGAATTTGACGCCTCTCACTTTTAGCATGTCATCTGCTCTGCCAAAGACTCTGCCCATTTTTCCAAAAGTTCTGCCGCATGCGCATTCGTCAGTCTTGAAGGAAGTAGTGTCACCTGTTCTGAACCTAAGAACTGGGGTTGATTCTCTAGTCAAAGTTGTTAACACGAGTTCTCCGGTTTTGCCCTCTTCAACTTTTTCACCAGTAATTGGGTCAATTATCTCTGGTAGGAAGTGATCCTCTTGAATGTGCAGTCCATCATGCTCGGAGCATTCCACCGACACACCAGGTCCAATCACTTCTGACAAGCCATAGATGTCGAAGGCTTCCAATCCTAAAAGCTCTTCGATTCTTTCTCTCAGCTCTTCAGACCATGCTTCCGCCCCAAACAGTCCGCTCTTCCATTTAAGCTCCTTTGCTGGGTCAATTCCCATTTTTTCTTTTGCAACCCTACCCATGTGGGCTGCATAGGTGGGTGTACATGCAAGTATTGTTGTTCCGTATTCTTTTGCAAGGCTTATCTGTCGCTCTGTTTCTCCAGATGCGATTGGCAGAACTGTTGCTCCTATTTCTAATGCTCCGTAATGGAAGCCTAAGCCGCCAGTGAATAAGCCGTATCCGTATGCGTTTTGCACTATGTCGCCTTTTCTTGTTCCAGCAGAAGCGTAGATTCTTGCCATTACCTTTGACCAGACTTCTAGGTCTCTTTTGGTGTATGCGCATGTTGTTGGGTGTCCTGTTGTTCCAGAGCTTGCATGTAGCTCGAGAACGTCGCTTAGGTCTGCGGCTAACATTCCATATGGGTAAGCCTTCCGCAAGTCTTCCTTTTCAGTGAAAGGCACTTTCTCCAAATCATCTAGAGTTTTTACGTCATCGGGGGTTATTCCAGCATCCTTAAACTTTCTTCTATAAATGGGAACTTTGTCGTAGCAGT
>CAYVGZ010000036.1:0-15783 GCA_964450845.1 uncultured Candidatus Bathyarchaeia archaeon
GTAAGCCGGAAGGCTTCGGCCGACCGGTTCAGCCTGCGGCCTCCAACCGCTCGAGGTGTCGGGCTTAAAACGGTGTCTGGACGATATTAATGGTGAACTTTTATGGTGTGCGTCTGAGGTGTCTGTGCATGGTGTTTGTGTATCTGAACTTTTGTTGGGGAGTTTTGCTCTTTGCGGTGCTAGACCGCTTTATATAGGTTCAACTGGGAGTTTCTGGCAAGTGGTCCATGCTTTTTGGAGGATAGATATTTTTGTGTTCGGCTGAGTTAGTTATCAGAAATGGAGGTTCAAACCATTTCCCCCGCACCATCTTAGAATTTCTGGAAGATGAAGAACAAATAGTTTTTGTTAACGTTTCATTTTATAATAGTAACAGTGAAAACCTGTGACGTTAATCTCAAGATTCGATCCTTGGCATTCCAAGCTTTGCACTTGCCCCCTTAAACTGACTTTTAACCCCTACACTGGATGTGACCACGCGTGCGTTTACTGCTATGCCTCAAGTTACATTCCAAAATTCTTCAACTGCAGACCAAAAAAAGATTTGATTCCAAGATTAAGAAGGGAAGCCGCGAAGCTTAAGGGCGAATTATTATCGATAGCCAATTCTTCAGACCCGTATCCAAACTTGGAAGCCAAGACGGGTTTAATGCGGAAATGCCTGGAAATTTTGTCGCAAAATGATTGTGAGATTCAGTTAATTACAAAGTCTAACCTTGTTGTTAGAGACATTGACCTTTTGAAAAAAATGCCTTCAATGGTTTCTTTAACCATAACAACAGACGATGATAGCATTGCAAAACTAATTGAACCGCATGCTCCATTGTCATCAGAACGTTTGAAAGCTGTTGAAACGCTAATCAATAAAGGCGTTCCAACGTCTGTACGCATAGACCCCATAATTCCATTTGTCAACGACAATATGGAAAATCTGATTAAAACTCTCGCATCTATGAATGTTAAACACATTACAGTGTCAACCTACAAGGTTAAGCTAGACAACTGGCAAAGATTCAACATAGCACTACCGAAAATTGCAAAGAAACTAAAACCAATTTACTTTGAAAAAGGCGAAAAAATTGGCGGATACTTTTACTTGCCTAAAACTTTACGGCTTAAACTAATGAAAACGGTGGGCGCGCTAGCTGAGAAACACAACGTGAAGTTTGGGACCTGTAGAGAAGGTTTAAGCCATTTGAACACAGCCATCTGTGATGGTCCATGGCTACTAAAAAAAAGCGTTAATCAACAATAAAACCAGTCAAGTATAGCTAGGAAGTTCGAACTTGACAATGGTAGCTCGGGATAGCTTCAAACTCTCGGTTCAAACTTTTCTCCATACCATCAATTTGTAAGTACGTCGCCGTTATCTACGTGTTTTTATGGAGTGTTTGTGGATGTTGCGTTGGCTTGTACATATACTCCTCTTGAATCGTAGACTTGGGCAGACACGTTCACATTTGTTTCTGGAATGTCTGCCTCGAAGGAGATCAGGTAGGTTCCATTACCATAATCTGTGAAGGCATAGTTGCTTTGTTGGTCTGCACGGTTCCAAAAGCCTGAACTCTCATACAACACTGTCACGGTTTCAGCAAGCGCGGGTTTTCCCTGATTCATCAAGCTGCAAGTCACGTTTACTTGGCGTAGATTGCCGCTTAACGTTCGATAAACACTCTCCACTACAATAGATGTGGTGACATTAACAGAGTAGACTAGCTGAACATTAACTTGTCCATCCACGAGTGAAAAGTTGAATTCAGAATAGGCGCTTGAGATGCCAGAGCCTTCAGTGCCCCAGAAAAGATAGGTTCCGTTTATGTATGGCGATGTATTCTTGAGCGTGAAATTCAGAATAGGTGTTCCAAACAGGTAAAAACTGTCAATGAAAGATGCCCACCTTCCCAAGTTTTCAGAGAGAACCGAACTGTCTCCTCCCCTTGTGATGTTGGCTAACGAGCCACTGACTATATTGTTAGAGCCGAGCTTTACGGCAAGTACGAAATCGTTCACACGTGTGGACCGTGTTTCTTTCAGCGAATTCCTGACTTCGTAGATGTAAACTTGTGTCGACAAAAGAACGAGGCTCACGACTAAGACTGTTATGACGAGAATCTGACCCGAGCGTTGCCTTCGATTTCCTTTTCTCACAAGTTTCACCCTGCCGTGGTTAGTTGCAGACGTAGTAAGTATAAGTTGCCCTGGGGGCTTTGGCTAGCGCATGGATATTGGACAGAGACCATGTTTTGGTTTGGGATTATGCCGTTTGATATGGTGACGTTATTGAGGGGTTGTCGGTTTTCATCATAGACTGTGAGGTTGTAAGACATGCCCACCGGCAACAAAATGTTTAACGCATCTGCTATAGCCGTCCAGTTTCTTTCGTCTATCAGCTTATCGAGTTCTCCGTTATTGTCCATGGAAATGAGTGCTTGTGTGCCCATGGTTGCTAAATCGTCGTTGTTTGTCGGTGTGGCTGCTGGAGTGACCAAGGTGGTGAGGGCAAAGGCTGAGAACAGCAGCAGTATTGCCAAGAATGCTTCAACTGTCCTCATCTGTCCCTTATCGTCAAACATCGAAGTTTTGCACACTCCTGCTCGTTATGACCGCCTCGTACAAAACAGAGTTTACACTCACAGCATAAGCCACTGCAACTGCCTTTGATTGAGAAGTCAAGTCGCTGAAATCTGCGCCGATTTCTAAGGGCAACTGGGGATAAGCTGTCCATTCTGCGAATGATTCAGAGGCGTTGTTACCATTAAGCACGAGCATCATTGGGCTTGCTTCCAAAAGATGGGGAATGCTGTATTCTACGGACTGGTTTCCAACAGTTGTTTGGGAGAGGCTGGAATTGCAGCTGTAAGTGAAGACGTAGGCGTTCGATACTTCCACGTTTGAGTTTCGAAAAGAAGCGTTCAAGACATAGTTAAGAGGGCTGAGTCTAAGAAAAGTTTGATTGGGTTCGGAAGCTTCGGAATTGTGACCGAAAGAATATGCGTTGAGGGATATCATTTGAGGATGTGCTTGCGATTTTGCGAATACTACGAGTAATGCTGTTCCACCCAACACGTTGGGTAAAGTAATGTTTATTATGCCCACTCCGGAGTTGGTTGAGGAAGAAACGCTGTCAACATAGGCTCCTACGACTATGTAGCCCTTCAGCCATGTCGCAAGAGGATAGCCAGATTTGTCGGTTGACACTCTGAAAGTGTAGATGGTTTCAGTTTCTCTCATTTGGCTACTGGTCAACTCTATGGCAACTTCAAAGAGGGGACGAATTCTTATGTTGAAAGATATATCTTCGGTTCCTAAAATGGCTAGAATTTCCCTGTAGGCAAGGGAATATAGGTTGTCGGTGTTCAAACGGCTGACTTTGTCTAAGTCTAACTCGTAGGGTCGTCGAGTTTCTGACGCTAACCCGAAGGTTGATGGAATTACATCGCCGTTTTTTCCCCAATCGGATGGATTACCACTGCTTAAGAGTAGGTATTCAGCTAAGCTTCTGTAATGTTCAACTCCATTCATGTTCGCCAAGTCTTCTATGTAAGGTTGCATGACCTTAGCCGTGCCCACCATCGCTGAGGCTATGAGGATGACCATGAGCGAGCATGCGAAAAAAGTATCTATCGACGACGTGGGCATGTTCTGGCTTCACTCCTTATCCAGGTGTAGCGCCCAGCATCCCTGCTAGATACCCCTGCGATAGGAGGAGGGAAACGTAGCCTGTGACTGCCAGCATAGCTGAGTACTTGAAACCAGCTGCAAAGGTACCCTCGCTTATCTTGCCGATGAAGAACCCGGACATCCAACATTGAAAAATTATCCCAATGGAGAACATGGTGAGCTGCTGTTGCATGGAGTTGAGCATGGTAGGCGAAGCGCCTGGCACGGTGATTTGGGTTAGGACAAAGATGGTTATCGCCACAATTGACGTCGTGAGGGCGATGAGTACACTCCAGACGAAAGCTAATAGCACATAAGGCTTGAGTGTAGACCTTTTGTTCGCTTCGATATCCTTATTCTTCTCACTGTAATCAGATAATATCTCCAGCGCTTCAGAAGAACCGCCTCCAGACTCGATAGTTTCAATTAGAATTAGAAAGTAGACAAGAACAGGCCAGCTTCTAATGCGCCTCTTTATGTTCTCAAAAATCTTCCTCAAAGGAACCCCCCATTCGATTTGGCTGCGAACAAGTTTCAAAGTCTCGCTGAACGACCCATACGCTTTCCTCTCAGTGGCATGGATAATGCTCTTCACGGGTGAAAGCCCAATTTTCCTAGACTCGGTTACATCTCTGAGAAAACTGGGCATGGCTTCTTCTGCAACAAAGTTTTCCTTCGCAATCTTTTGATAAGCAAAAGCTGGTGGCAGAGAAATCATCAAGAGGCTTAAAGTCACGAATCCAGGCAAAGTCAAAGCTTCGATTATGAACCCAAGCTGAGGTAGGAACATTACGGCGGCAAAAACCGCTAATGATGCTATGCCCGAAATTAGAAGGTTCCTGTAAGCCTCTTTAACAGAGAGCAGGTTGCTTTGGCGTGCAAGGTTGGCTATTGCCATAAAGACAAATGTGATGAAGGGTGTTGCTAGGAAGATTAGGGCGTACATTAGGGGTTCTGTTGCTGAAGAGGACACGCCCAAAGACAAATATTCAAACGAGCTGGTCGTAGACGTCACAGCGTAGAGAATGTACACGCACAAGGTAACGATAAGCATGACAGCATAAGCTTCAACCAACGTTCCCAACCTTTCAATAGATCTGAAAGCTGCCGCACTCTGCAGATCCAAAATCGAACGAAGCCTGCTCCTTAGATAATTAACCACATTGATGCCGCTCTTAACTGAGGAAACGTATCCTGCGAGGAAGTCGCGGTAGGTTTTGGAGTTTGCCTCTTCTGCCTTTTTATACATCACCGTTAATGGGTCACGTCCCAAAACCTCCACTTGTCGCACGACTTCTTGAGATTCTTTCTTTGTATTAGGTAGTAGGCTAACTCGACTCATTTTCTTCCAAGCGTCGTAGATTGCGATTCCGCTGGCAGCCATCAGCGTGAAAAGCATGACTGTGAAGGGAAGCTCCTTATCGATCTCTGAGGCTTTCTGCTTCCCAGAGAGCAAGCGTATCAAGGAACTAAGCATTTTCGACGGGTTGAGTCTGGACGCCAACGGCATTCACTCTACCTTGTCTTTTTGGCTTTAAGGTTGAAGTAATATTTACTCAAGGCGTCGTTCACACTGCGATAGTCTCGAATGTTGTGCTCCGCCATGTCCAACAGCATCTTCTTTCGCTGTTCCAAATCATCCAAAACCTGCTCAACAGAAACGTCCAAGTCTTTCGCAATCTTAGTTATTAAGTAACTGTCGCCAAAGTTTTCTTGGAAAGCATCGGTAGAAGCACTCCAGGTAAACACGTCTTTAATCGAGTTTGCATCCTTAATCTCGGTCACTCGGATGAATTTTCTGCTGGAAAGTCTCTTCTCCCCACTCAAGAAGATGGGCGATCTTACATGCTTAACGATGATGGCACAGTTCATCAGGGGGATTATAGACGAAGGAATGTTCATCGGAGGCTGCGTCATCCGTTTAATCGCCGTTTCCACGTCTTCTGCATGTATCGTGCATAAACCCCCGTGTCCCGTTGCCAAGGCTTGGAATAGGACGTAGGCTTCTTCTCCTCTAACCTCGCCCACGATGATCAAATCGGGACGATGTCTTACAGCGGACTTTATCAGGTCATAAAGGGAGATTTCACCCTCGCTCTCTGTTCCAAACCCTGAACGGGCGATGGTTGCAGTCCAGTTTTCGTGGGGGAGGTTGATTTCAGCCACTTCTTCTACTGATATTATTTTGTGGTTGGGTCTGATAAGGCATGCGATGGCGTTTAGGGCGGTGGTTTTTCCTGCGCCTGTGGCTCCCATGATCATGACTGACATCTTATTCTCCATCAGAAGCCAGAGATATGCGGCTATATTTTCGTCTATAGTTTCGTTCTGGATTAAGTCTACTATAGTGAAGGGGTCTTCGCGGAACTTTCGTATGGTGAAGCTGGTTCCTGATGGAGTGGTTTCTTTTCCGTAGGACACTGCCAAACGGTGCTGTCCTGGCAAGGTGACATCTACTATGGGAAACGCTATGCTGACGTGTTTTCCTGCCTTGTGCACCATTTTCATGACGAAATCATCTAGCTCTTGTTCATCTTTGAACAAGGCGTTGGTTCGGATGTTTTCGTAGCGTCTGTGCCAGAGGAATACGGGTTTGTTGACTCCGCTGCAGCTTATATCCTCCACGTAAGGATCATACATCAACGAGTCGATTTTTCCGTAGCCCACTATGTCCCGTTCTAAGTAGTGGAGGATTTTTTTGAGGCTTATGGGAGAAACGTCCTTGAAGACTTTAGGGTGAGAATCAATGATGTTGGGCATTTGAGCCTTGAAGGACTCGCTGATCGTTTCCTCTCCTTCTGGAGCCTTCAACTCGTACTCTAGTATGTTCTTCATTCTATGGAAGAGGTCGTTTTCTTCCTTCGTTAGGAGAAGTTCGTCGACTATGTAGAGGAATGTTCCTGTATCTTCATGTTGGACTATGGATGCGTAGGAGAACGGCGCCTTGAGCGGATAGGTTTCAACTTCAACATAACCTTCAGGGACTGTCCATTTCTTGAGGTTCAAGTATCCTGCTAGGGTTTCTTCGGACACGCCGAACTCTTGTTCTCTTTGTTGTAAAGTTTCATTTTTTCTTTTCTTGTTCAAATTTAATTTCATCGGTTATCCCTCCAACTGCTCAGGCTGAGGGTGATGGTTGCGCCGTCTAAATAGGATTCTAAGAGAACTGGTCCGTAGCCGCTGGAATAATTGCCCATGGCAACGATTGTTTTGGGTAGGTACACTCGGTTGGTTACGTTGCCCGCGTGGATAGTTCCTAAGGCACCTTCCACCCATGCCTTTGAGCCTTCGTTTCGAAGTCTTATCCAGTATTGTTTGTTTCCGATGGCTGTGGGAAGTTGCAGAGTGGCTTCTAGGGTGGAGTTGGTTGCCGCTGTTAGGGCGGTGAGTTCGTAGCCTTTCGATGCTACGTGGTTTAGTAGATTCTTGAGTTGTTCTATTTCAGGTATTGTTCGTAGGGTGGTGGTGTAGGCAGCGTAGGAAGAGATGAGGATGCTGGATACGGTGACTAGAGCGAAGAAGGCGTAGATGTAGCTGGGCGCGAGAGTTGGCACTTCTCAGCCTCCTCCTTGGATTCTTTCCAGTTTAATGTTGCATACGAGGGTTTCGATTTTAACAAAAGCTCCGTTTGAGTTGCTTGCTACTGGAAGCACGATGGCATCGGTTCTTTCGTCTAGGGTTGCTTTTACTGTGAGGTTGGTTATGGGAGAGGTGAAGTTGTAGGTTTGTAGAGTTGAAGTTACGTTTAGGCATGTGGCTTTGATGTTGAATTCGCCCGAAGTGTTCAGGCTAGAAGACGTGTTTAAGTTGATTATGTAGATTCTGAGGGTGTTGACCGGTTTTCCTTGACTTGAGCCAGTCTCACTCATGGTTACTAAAGGACGATAGGTGAGTGTCAACTCAGGTGTAGATGCTCCTGAGGCTAGGTAGAGTTGTGCCATCGTGAAGACGTTTTGGTTGATTATCGATTGTTTGTCACCCCTGAGGTATAGAGTGTAGACGAATTCTTCAGCCGCGGGTAGCTCGTAAACTGCTTTTCCAACGCTGCTGTTGAAGACTAGGGCGAAAAAAGTCATGTTGTCTGTGACATTTATGAGAAGGCTTTTCGCTGTTGGAAAAGTTTTGAAGACTCCCCCTGAGTCTTCGAAATGATACACGCTGGTGGTGCCTGGAGACCATGTTATCGAGTCTATGGAGTCTTCGAAGGAGAGCATGCTTTGTTTGGCTACTGAAATGTTGAGGAGTTGCCCTCTTGCTTGGATTTTCGTTACGGAGACGTAGTACGTGGCTGAGACGATTAAGGTGAGAGAGACAAAAAGCATGAGGAAGGAGACGGGCAGAGCAGTCGCTCGCTTCGATAGAAAGAATCGTAAAGCTGCTTTAACCTTTTTACTCTGCATTCATCTATTCCTCAATAGCAACCGTAAGCGACCAAGCTAACCATTGCTTCATGGATAAATCCATAAGACGATTTGTGTGTGAAACAATACTACACATCAGAATACAGCATACGTATTCTGACACACCATTCCTTTGCGCAAAGTGTGGCATAGACGGAATACGAAACAAACCATGCAAAAAAGAAGCCTAAAACTCATAAAAAAAGAGAAAAAAGAAAGGGAGGCGTTGGTAGCTTAACTGGCGGATTCTACGTTGACTTCTATTTTGTACTGTGCGCTAGCAGTGAAAACAGTCATACTGCAGGTGGTGCCGATGTCTTCAACGGATATGGTACCTGGGTCTTGAATATAGATGACCAAGCATTCGCCTGACTTCAAGGACAAATCGTCAGTGGCAGTGTCATAACCTGTAATGTTGGCTAGATACTCCAAGTCTGCGGTTGGTGCTGTAGTCGTTCTGTTGTAGTATATTGTGTACGCTGTCCAACTCATATCTTGGCCTCGTACTTGGATCTTGTCAATGAGAGTGTCCCTACCACCAATGTTCACTAAAACAAATGCGGCTTGCGCTACAGTGCTGTTTGTCCATATGTGTGCTTTAGTTACTTTCAGGTTTTCCTCTTGTACTCTAGTTGTGGTAATGTTGATGGCATAGAAAGTGACGACTGTTGCCAGTAGAACTGAAACCACTAGAATAATCAACGTAGTAACTACCGTGCTAAGCCCTTTTCTGTTTTTTAGGAGACTCTTCATTTTTTGATTTCTCCGTGGCAGAAAGGTTCAGTTAGATGAGAATTAGAAAATTTGTGTGTATTTGTGTACTACACTCGCTTATCCAATGGTCTGTCAACATGGTTTTTATATAAAGCCTGCAATTGCTTGATTCGATTTGAGATTGGCCTGATAGTAAAAAAGAAAGGGAGGCGTTGGTAGCTTAACTGGCGGATTCTACGTTGACTTCTATTTTGTACTGTGCGCTAGCAGTGAAAACAGTCATACTTGCCGTAGTTCCAATGTCCTGAACGGACATGGTGCCCGGGTCTTCGATGTAGATGACCAAACATTGACCTGACTTCAAGGATAGATCGTCAGTGGCATTGTCATAACCTGTGAAGTCGGTTAGAAACTCCAAGTCTGCAGTTGGTGCCGTAGTCGTCCTGTTATAATATATGCTGTAACTTGTCCAGTCCATTTCTTGGCCTCGTACTTGGATCTTGTCAATGAGAGTGTCCCTACCACCAATGTTAGAAATGACAAATGCGGCTTGCGCTACAGTGCTGTTTGTCCATATGTGTGCTTTAGTTACTCTTAGATTTTCTTCTTGTACTCTAGTTGTGGTCACGTTAATGGCGTAGAAAGTAACAACCGTGGCAAGCAACACCGAAACCACTAGAATAATCAACGTAGTAACTACCGTGCTAAGCCCTTTTCTGTTCCTTAAAACTTGCTTCATTTTACTATCTCCGAACAGTTTTTAAAAGAAAAAATGCCTTCGTGAAGTATGTCTGTTTGTGTGTAAAGAAGAAAGACGCAACTTAGTGGTAAAAATTGATATTTACTCTTCAAAATAATATGGTTAGATATGGTTTTTTAAGATGGAGAGACGATTTCCAAAGGTTTTTCAGCGTCCCATAATTCTGAGAAAAGCTTCTCTAAAGCATTGATGAAAGCTTCGTAGTTCGTCAATAATGCAGCAACCTTTTCCCTTCTAACCTTCTCTCCCGAATCGTCTCCGTTCTTCCTTATCATGAAAAGAAGCTGCCCCCGATCTACTAAGATGAAAGTGGGAACGCCTTCGACGTCTGAAACTGCAACCCTTGCATTGACAAGCTTAATTTTCTCGATAAAAAACCGGCTCTTAGATGAGCTAGTTGTCATGAGTTTAACGTCAAAGTCTTTCCTCGAAAGCCTCTCAAGCTCATCAATAAAGCCCGAATAGTACAGTCTCCCGAGGTCTTCCTTGGAAGCGAAAACTTTTATTTCTCTCTCGGTTCTTTGAATTATCTCTTTTGCTTTCAAGTCGATCTGTTCCTCGCCCTCAAGAATTTGGAAAACTTCCTTACGTGTGAACTCCACCTGAGGCTGAGGCAACGACAACCAAATATCGACGAGGCGTTGCTTCCTACTCTCCAACCGCTGAATCCCCAGCTTCTTGGCTTCAATGAGAGCTTCGATAGCACGCTCGAAAGGCGTAGCGATGAATTTAAGAGGCTTTTCGAAAACTGACGAGACCAGCCCTCTCTTCTCCAAATCTCGCAGTATCCTGTAGGTTTCTGTTCTGTGGAGACTGAGCGCCTCCGAAACCTCACTAGCTTTCCGCTCCTTGGAACGAGCTAAATAGACGTATACTCGAATCTCATTCTTCGAGAGGCCAAGCTTCTGGAACATGCTCTCAATGAGCTCTATAGACTTTAAAGGTCCTCTGTCTTTTCTGACGAATTTCCATACTCCAGCATATTCGTCGTAAAGCTTGACGACCTCTTCAGAATCTTCAACTGTTTCCACGAATAAACCATCCCAAATCTTCTAAGTCTGAATCTGAACCGAAGCAAGTTTGGGTTTGAGTTCAAGCTCTATTTTATACTTCTGAATTCACGATATGAATTGCAAATAAGTAGACGGAACTTAGAAACCATCAACTATCGTCGTTATCGCTTTTTCGCGTTTTCCATTCGAAAGATGGTCCAACTCTTTCAAAGTCTTCTCGACATTCCACTCACATGAACCTTTGGTCAAAGCCTTCCAACGCTTCAGAAGAATCGACTTCAAAACAGTTAAGCCACCACACTTCTTAACTTTGGTTTTCTAGGCTATTCTATTGGTGTGTAAAACTCTACAACATACAAATTCTCTTATCTCTCGAAAAACATGTAACCATTAATGTCTAATGGTGGGTTGCTTTATGGAAGAGAAGCCAGAAGAAAAATCAGAACAAAAGTCTAAGCAGGCTAAGGGCGAAAACGTTCCATCACAGGATGCCCAGAATGAAACTTATCTTTCATACACACGCCAACTGCAGAACAGCGAGTTAGAAGTTGAAGAGAGCAAGGAATTAGAAGAGAAACGCGGAGAGATTGAAAACAAGTTTAACGAGTTTCTAACAGCGATAAACGAGGAAACCTTGCAACTGAGCGAATTCCTTATCGAAGAGAAAAAGCTAACTGACGAACTTTGTGGCTTACTTACTCAGACTCTTAGACGGTTGAATATCTCCTTCTACATCTCACCTGAATACGTTGCAAAGCTTGGAGAGGCGAGACAGATCAAGCTGAACAGAGAAGGGCACCTGATAATCATCCGAGAGCGGGACAAGGTGGATTCGAAGCTCTTAAGCGACTATCCCCCTGACATTATCTTGACTGTTGCGTGGGTTATCATCCCAGAGCTTGAGAAGGCGATGAAAGCCTACAGAAGCAGAATAAGCAAGAGAGTAAGCCTTCTCGAGAAGATAAAGCAGGAACTAAAGAATATTGAAAAAGCGTTCTCGCCGACCGAAGCAGAAAGCGGTGAGCAACTCGGAGAGGGAACAAGCAGACCCCTAGTAATAGGTGAAAGCTAGACGCAGCATTTTAGCCGAGCCGTGGTGTAGAAATTGAGGAATGTCGTCACCGAAATCCGCAGTTTTTATTCGATTAAAGAGATGACCGAAGCAATAGAAGAAGAAATGGAACAGTACAAGTCGGTGGCAGACGAGTACAGCCAATGGCTCGGCTCCCTCCTCCGAGACTTAGAAGAGACTTCTGAAGACGAAGAATGGCTTAAAAAGATGGCAACACTGCAGAAATCAAAGCTGAAGGGAAAAACAAAGCCAACACAGAAAAAAGAGAAAGCTAAGACGAAACAAGCTTCAGTCGAGTGGGTTCAGTTGAAAGAGCTTGCTCTCAGTGCTTCCGAACAGAGCGAGGCTGAAATCCTTTTCGAAGCCATAGAAAAAATCAACACAAAAATAGAGCGCCTCGAAAAAGTCAAGGAATCCTTGTTGCAACTAGAGAAGTCTGGATTAGGCAAGGACATAACTTATGTAACCTACATCTGCGACGGGGTGCCCGAGAAAATCGTCCTCCGCCACAAGAAAGAAGAAGAGTTCGCCAAGAAGTTCCAGTACATAGCTGATTTCCTAGCAGTAAATGTGACGTAGTAGCTAGGCTGTTGCGCTGTACTGGGTGAAGATTTTGGTGAATTTCTTCATTAAGTCGTAAGGCGTGTCCACGACGCAGTTGAAACGGAAATAATTCTTCACCGCCCTGCTTTTCACACCGATTCCTATTACTCCAACACCCAATTTTTCAGCCCTTCTCACGTTCTGTACGAGTTTCTGTTCTATATCGCTGTAGCCCGATGGGAAAAAATCAGAAACCACTATCAAAATTTTGGACTGCTCACCACGTTTTCTTAGTATATTACTCATCACCAATATTCCATCGGGCAAGTAAGTCATTCCACTATAGGATAACCCCCCTATCCTCGCATGAGAACCGACTGTGTAGTTTTCCGAAAAGTCTTTTATTATGTAGAACTTGTTGTTAAACGCAAACATTCCCCACGCTCGTTGGTCTTGAATAATGCTTTTCGCCACCTCGCCTAAGCACAGGGCGATCCCACGCACTGTGGTCATCGCGAGGTTTAAGCTGTGGCTTGCGTCCACGAGTACTGCCCAAGTTTGCTCGCTGGTTTGCAATTCTTCGCGGACGAAAATGTCGGTGCGACGACTCTTGCTGGCAACTATTTGGATGGCTTCTTGCAAGTCGAGAAGACCGCTTTCATGTTTGAAGTCTTCGCCCGTGATGTTCTTAAGAAGACGAAGCTTCTCCATTATACGTCTAATCTGTCCTCCTAGAAGGGCTCGATGGCGCAGAAAGTCAACATAGTCCTCTTTAGGGAATTCTATGGACTGAAAATTCGTGTTCTCCAAAAGAGGCTTGTAGCTCTCCAGTATTTTCTTCTCTTTAGTTTCCTTAGCCTCCCAAGCAGAAAAGATTTGGTAGATTTCGCCTTCTAGCACGTTCTCCTTCTCCTCCACGTTCACATTCTCTTGACAGTTAAAGCCCGACTCAATAGAAGTGCTTTGCAAAAAAGCGTTGACCTCGTCTTCGGTGGGTAGAATGTCATTGAAAAGAACACTATTTTTTCCATGGCTCTCACTGTATAGCATGAAGGGAGCATCTGCAGTTTTGCGGTATTTGGCTAGAATGTTAAAAATTTTCGTTGCAATGTTTAACCTGAGTTCTCTAGATTCTTTGGGAATGGCAAGTAACAAGTCTTCTCCACTTACTTCATTCAACTCCTGAAACTTCTGGAAAGCGAAACCTTCGATTTCCCTTGCCAGAGAAACTATTGTGTTAACATCGTTCATCACGTCCTCTGGCACTTTGTTTTTCACCCTTCCCACGTAATATTGTGTAAAAGCGGAAGTCATGGTAAGAAGAGCCTTATTTGACACATGACTCCAAGAGCGCATTCGGAGGTATGAAACAGCGTTTGCATAAACGATATCTTGAATCAAATTTGGCCATTTTGCCCTGAGGTAGGCATTCACTACGGCATCTTCTACAAGGTTTGCCGAGAAGGTGGCGAGGTTGACATCCTTATTTCTAGCCCAGTCGTCGTAGGTTTTATAGTCCGAAACTGCAACATGCATGCTCAGATGAAAAGTTGATGCTTTGAACAGTTTCCACATCAGTTTTCTATGAAATGGATTGTTATAGTCTAAGACCATATCTTGATAACCCATTAAGCCATCAGTGATTCTGCGCGGCTTTACCAAACAGAGGACAAAGCCTACGTCATCGTAGCTCAGTGTTGGAAACTTCAAGTTGTCTCGGAGAAGAAGTTTCACTGTTTCTCTGTCTTTTCGTGAAATCTGGAGCAGAGCTGCCCAAGCGTAGTCAAAAAAGCTCATGGTTCATCTACTGCATTAACTTCTAAAGTTTGCGAGAACTATCCGCCTAACCATTTCTTGCACTTCGGCATCATCGCTGGTCGTGCAGATAATCGTCTCTTCAGCCGCTTCTGCAGATGTACATCCATCAGCAACCAACACTGCCCAGTTTATCAAGTCACCTGGCGAAGGCCCATACGGTAAGTCACCGCTTTTATACTGGCGTCTCAGCTCAGCTCCGACTTTTACGATGTTATGAGCGACATCTTCGCTCACGTTGCTGCGCTTCTTGACAAGAGTCACTTCATCAGGGCACACATTATTTCCGATGCTCAGGTAGTCGAAGTTTATCCACACTGACATGCGGCGTCTGAGGGCGGCATTCAAGGGCTTTGTGCCCACGAATTCTGATGAGAAGGGATTCATGGAAATGATTAGATAACCGTAGGGGTGACGATGCACCACTTCGTTGTCTTTCTCAGTCAAAACTATGTGTCCCCTAGTGTCGAGCAGAGGGTTAAGCCTGGAAGCTATGTCTTGTTTCATCATGTTAGCTTCGTCTAAGTAGAGAATGCCGCCTAGGCGACACCATGATATTATCTGACCGTCTATCCAATTCTCTTTCCCAAGACCTATGTACCTTCCGAAGAGATCGTAGGATGATGTTTGTAAGCCGCAGTTGACTTCCCAAATCGGAAGCCCGTTGAGTTCGGCTACAAGGTAGACTATGTGGGTTTTTCCTGTGCCGCTAGGTCCTATTAAGGAGCATTGTTTAAAGTGGTAGAGGGCTCGCGTGATGCGTTCTACGTACTTCTCTCCTCGGTCCACGTATTCGGGCGTGTTTTTTGGAATCATGCTTTCTAGAAAATCTGGGAAGACGTAGCCTGGGTGCAGGTCGTATTTTGCTATGTCGTATTTCGTGTAGAGCGTTGGTTTTCCGTTGGGTTGTTTTGCGAGGGATACATGGAAGCGTGTGGCGGCTATTTCTGTGCTGAATTGGGTTTCTTTTAAGCTTAAGGTACCTTGTTTCTTTTTTTGTCCTTGATGGCTGAAGCCCATGGCTGAAGAATTTTCTGTTGTTTTTGGCAAGAGGAGAGTCTCCTTGTATGGCTGCTTGTTATTCTAGGGAAGCAGTTGATTTAAATATTGTGCATTACGATTCAATATAGAAAGCCAGAGTGTCTGTCGCTGGAACCTACACACAAAGAAGAAAAACGCATGAAGAGCTAATGCAACCTTTGACTAGACGTTAAACAAGCAATAAATGGGGTATCCAAGATTTGTCCATCAGCTAGCATGTTCAATGTTGCGGTTAGTGTTGAGGTTCGCAGTTTATTAGGCGTCAAGCTAGCTGACAACTTGGGCAGCGGAGAAACCATCAGCTTCGACGTGAAGGCTCGGATGGAAGAAAAAGAGCGACGCAGCGGCAGGGTTGCCGTGGGATTCTCTTTAAGCGTCGGGACTAAGCCGAGCGTGGTGAAGTTTGAGGTGGAGGGCATAGCCATTTTGGAGGGCAGGGACTCTGAAATTGAGAAGATGCTGGAAGTAGATCCTGAGACGCAGATTCCCTACGTCTTCCAACGAGTCTACCAACATGTTTTCATGTCCATGTACCTCTTATCAACCCTCATTGATACACCTTATCCGCCGCCTAACTTGCTTTTTTCGGGACAGCAGCAAGTGTCCGCCGCTTCGATTAGTCAAGGCTCTGCAACAAGTGAAAAAGAGAATACTCAAGCGGTCGAGGTGGTTGCAGCAGCGCCTGAAGAGGAGCCTTTAGAACCGAGTCAAGAGAACACAGAGCCCAAAAGAAGCTAATCTTCGTAGTTAATAATATGGCTGAGC
>CAYVGZ010000037.1:0-15615 GCA_964450845.1 uncultured Candidatus Bathyarchaeia archaeon
CCAGCATACACAGACGACACTCTAACTGCAACACCTTACGGATGGTCCGACGCAGATGCTGATCCTGAAGGCTACACTTATCAATGGCAGAAGTGGGACGGTGCCAGCTGGCAAAACATTTCCGGAGAAACTTCCAGCACTTTGAGTTCCGACAACTTCGTCGAAGGAGACCAGATCAAGATAATCTGTACACCGTTTGACGGCGAAGACTACGGCGCCTCAGAAGAAGATACTATTACCATATCAAACTCACCGCCTGTGCTAGACTCAATTGGACCTAAATCAGTTGATGAGGGAACCATGCTCTCATTCACGGCCACGGCATCTGATCCCGACGTACCTCCGCAAACCCTTTCCTTCTTGCTGGGACCAGGTGCACCCTCCGGCGCCTCCATTACTAGTGGTGGTGTATTCAGTTGGACTCCAACTGAGGCTCAGGGTCCAGGAGTCTATATCATACGAGTAATTGTTTCTGACGACAGCTTAACAGACTACGAAGATGTCACGATAACCGTTAATGAGGTCAATCTACCGCCTGTGCTGAATCTGATTGGATCTAAAACGGTTAATGAGGAATCTCTTTTACAATTCACCATAACAGCGTCAGATCCTGACTTACCCGCCCAAACTCTAACATACTCGGCAAGTAACCTCCCATCAGGAGCCACGTTTAACCCTACTACTCGCGTCTTTAGCTGGACCCCCACCTCTGGGCAGGCTGGAGTCTATTCTGGAATTCACTTTGAGGTGAGTGATGGACACCTAACGGACAGCGAAGATATTACTATCACCGTCACAGCATCTACACTTGAAGTTTCGATCTCACCAACCTCAGGCTCAATACTTGTCGGGCAGTCCATTACGTTCACATCAACGGTTTCTGGAGGGTATCCAACATACAGCTATCAATGGTACTTGGGCGGCAATCCTATTTCAGGGGCAACTTCGAGTAGCTGGACGTTCACACCAACAGCAAGCGGCGTGTACTACGTATACTTGAAGGTTACAGATGCCAATGAAAATACTGTCCAATCCGAAACCGCAAGAATCACCGTTGGCGCAGTTCCTGTTGGAGGGTATTCAATATCATTGGCCAAAAGAACTCCAACATCCCAAATAGCAGCCTATACGCTGTTGATCGCTCTGTTTGGTGTAGCGCTAAGCCTTAGAAAACGCAAAAGAAAATAGACACAAACCACACAATTTTTCTATATTCCTCCAAAGCAACTAGCTTCTACTCGGAGCTTTTAGTGATGAAAGCGAAAAATAAAGATGAAACCGAAAAGTTTGCTCAAAATAAAAGACTGACATATGCTGTTATTGCAATTATAACAATAATAATTCTGGCGAGCATTTTTTTCTATTTTCGTCTTAATCAACCAGGTCAACCTAAAGCAGCAATAATAGATCAGTTAAGCAGTTCATACTTAGGGCCTATCCGTCACCTAAACGAAGCTTTCATAAATACCACGAAAGAACTGCTATACAAACGTTTTTCAATAATCGACTACTATTCAGACAATGCTACTGTAGAACAGTATAAACGGTTATCCTCCCAAAATTATAAACTGATAATTTGGAGAGCACATTCAGCATTAGACCTAAATTCAAAATACATCGCAATCTCTACATCTGATAAGTATGGTTTGAAGAATTACGACCAGTATTTGGAAAATGGGCAACTCACTGTATGTAACATAAGTGGCTATTACTATTTTGGAATAACCCCCAAATTCGTTGAGGAGCTTATGAGCGGAAGATTTGAAGACACTGTGATTATTTTTATGAGTTGCAATGGATTAAATCAGAGTTATTCTAAGACTGCAGAGACCTTTGAAGAGAAAGGCGTAAAGGTGTTTATAAGCTGGGATGGCTGGATTGACCCATCAGACAACGACAATGCAATCGCTCGTCTACTTGATTACTTGATTAACAAAAACGATACCATCAGCGAAGCCGTAGACAAGATAGATATAATCTATTCACCAGAATTCGGACGGAGCGAATTAAAATATCATCCAGATTCAGACCCTGAAGTCGCAAACTATTGCATACCGGATTACAGACAAAACAATGTGTCAAGCAATGTGGGATTTATTGTATTAGCAGTTATAAGGAAAGATTTAGATGCGTGTTGGACTGGGGTGGCTTGTTAAACGCTTAAATCGTCTAGAGACGATTACATTTAGTTGGTTGCGAAGAGCATCGCCTGTCAAATTAAATTTTTGCAGTTTCTTCATCTCTAACGCCAATTCTTCATCTTGTAAAACTTCATTCACCCATTTTTCAAAGTCTCCACGATAAAGGTGAAACTCTAGGGATTTCACGTTTATTCCGTTTATTTTATCCATAAATTCCTTCAATGATGATGCACTTTCGCCAGTGTAATTTCCAATCGATGTGAAGAAATAGAATGCTTTCTCGCGTGGAACGATTCTTAAAATTTTTGAAATTGTATCGTGACTCATACTATTTCTCTCCCTTTATATTATGTGTTTCTTTTATAAATGTTAACTTTTTCGGGTTATTGACTATTGCATGTTGTGTTTCTTTAAATTTCTTCGTCAATATCGACGTACGAATCCTCAAAACACCAGGCAAGGGAGCAACTGAATTAGCGATAAATGTGTGCAAGCTTTCCTGATTTTCTGCAGCGACTTTTGCAATTATTTGAAGTTCTTCTGACAGTGATGTGTAAACTTCTAGGACTTGTGGTGCCGAGCTGAGGGTTTCTGCAACTTTCTCGCTTTCTTTAGGGTCTGTGAAAACAGTCATTATGGCGGTTATGCGTTTGGTTCCAGCCTTTTCAGCATCTATCAAAGCTGTATATTTCTTGATTATTCCATTCTGCTCCATTCTTTTTATTCTGTCGTAAACTGTTGAGTGGGCTATTCCCAAAAGCTTACCTATAGCCATGTAAGTCTGCCTAGAATCTTCCTGCAAAGCCTCCAAAATTTCTAAATCTGTGTCATCTAAGATTACGGTGTTGTTTTTGAGCTTCAATGCTGCCTCTCCCCTTTCAATATGAAGGGGTGCGTGTTTAAATTTATTGTTTGCTGTCGGAAAAATGTAGAAATTCTTCTCTTTTTTCTTCAAATTTTCTTTCTTCAGCTTTTCCGTAAATTCGTCAGTAAAAAGGCTAATTGCCTACAAATTTTCAACTGAAACAATATTTATCCTACATTTTTGCGAAGAAGCTGACAAATAAGTTTAAATTTGTGGCTGACTAAATAGAATACTGTTCTAGAAGATTCTAACATAAAAAGTTGTGATGAAAAGATGAAAATGCCTAGAGTTTGGGAAATTCTCAAAAAATTTAAGGACGCTTGTAGGGTTCGCGGTTGGAAGACTTCTGAAAGCGAAGATTGGATTGAAATTAATGATGAATATAACAGTTTTCTGTGGGCTAGAGATATTCATCCCTCTTCCTTTAAAAGAATAGTTTCAAATCGAAAGTGTGTTGTTCGAGAAGGTTTATCTTATCGTGTTGTTGATGCAGCGTATACTGCATGGTTGTTCTCAGAGGCACCTTCAGACATCCTTGTTAAAACAGTTTTTGAAAATCCAGCCTTTTCTGAGAGAATAGCCCTATATGACCTAAGCCCCTTGTTAGAAGGAAAAAATCTGTGCGTTAAACTAAATCACACGAACAGCCCTGTTTTCCAAGAGTTTGAACGTTTTCTCCAAAATGAGCTAAAAGTCAAATTTAAGCCTCTTCCGTCCTTTTCTAATGCGGAATTGCCTGAGAAAAATTACACTATTGAAGAACTAGCTTAGGTTTTTAGGCGAAACTTTCAAAGGTTTGATAAGGGAAAATGCTCTATAACAGTTGTTGTGAAGGGCAATGTCTCAGGATTCTGAAAAAATAAAGAGGCTTGTCTCGTTCAAGCAGAAACTTGAAAAAAGGGTTGGAGCGCTGGAATCTGAACTCAAAGACATTCAAGCTACAATTGATGCGTTAAACTTTATACTATTGGAAAAAGGGTTTAAACGTGCAGAAATAACAAAATCACCTGCTGAAATAGAGGCTCCGCTGCCAAAAGAAGAGGTTACGGTTGAGCCTTCTCCTCCTCTGCCTCAGGCAGAATATGAAAACGTTACTCCATTAAAGACTGTTACGGGCGAGCTTCTTGCGACTCTTCATGTAAGTGAAGATTCATTGCGGGTGGTGCTAGCGGAAGATAAAAACTTTAATGTTAACACGCCGCCTTTCACCCCTTTTCTAGTAGAAAGAGTTTTTGCAAAAATGCAGGAAAAAGACAACGAACTAGCGAGAACCGAGCAAATGGCTCCAGAAAAAATTTTCTGTTATAACATTGTTAAAGACGGTGACGTAATTCGTGAAATAACAATTAAGCATGTTGACCAAGACCGTTTGAGGGAGCTTAAATCAAGCATCCGTTGGACATTGGAGAAAATGTATGAGAAAATGAAAAGTCAAAGTTAAAGGCAACTTTATTTGCGGTCGAAGTAGATGTTTTTGCCTTTTGCGGACATTGGGATTCCCAGGATGACTGTTGCTTCTGGCATCAATTTTAGTTTTAATGCTGCTGTACCAACACGATACATTATACGGTTGTCAACGTTCAAAATGTTTGCTGTTTTTGCGGCTGATCCTAAAGCTATTCCAAGGTCTAAGGCTTTAAAAATGCATGTTGAGCCAGAAAAGTCTTGTCCAAACTTTTTCTCTGCTTCTTCAAACTCTTTACAGCTTTTGTAGCCGCATGCTCCACAGTTTAATCCAAAACTTTTGTTCCCTCTGACTCCAATCAGAATGAGTGCTTCTGAATCTCTGACGTTTTTTGCATCCCTTTTAAAGCCCTCTATTTTTCGCTCCTCTGCTATTTCCTCCATTTTCTTGGCAATGACATTTTTCTCTTTGCCATAAACGATTATTGTTAGAACGTCGTCTACGCCGCCTGATTTTGGAGCTGTCCTCGCTGCTATCAACATGAGTTTAGCTGCTTCCAAAATCGCATCTCTTTCTCCATTTTTGCTTTCAATTATCGGTGGGCTCAAATTCATCACTCACACTAAATCATGAAGTTGAGTTTACAACCGAAATTATGGGGAGTTAGTTTAAGAGCTTTAGGCTTTTACGGTGTTAAAAACTTTCTTTCAGCAGTTCCACAATAGCGTTTAACTGACCTGTGTATAAGCCTACAGCTAGGGCGGAGACGCCTAAAAGAAGTATTAATGCGCCTATTATTCTACGTTCTGGAATATCCATTTTTTTTATTCCTTATCCTAAGTGTTTTTTTAAGATTGATTCGATGTGGTTTTTTGGGCAAAGTCCGATTATTCTGTCAACTTCTTTTCCATTCTTTATTATCAGCATAGTGGGGATGCTAAAAATCTGGAAGCTTTCAGCGGTTCTTGGGTTCTCGTCAACATTAAGCTTACCTACAAACACTTCTCCAGCATATTTTTCTGTCAACTCCTCAATTGTCGGGGCTAAAGCTAGACATGGACTGCACCAAGGCGCCCAACAATCAATCAAGGCTAGCGAATGCTGATTGACTGTTTCGTTAAAATTTGAATCTGTTACATGAACTGGTTCCGTTGTCATTTCCTGCTTTCTCTCCTTCAGCTCTATAAGTTCCCTAATTTTCTTTTCTCTGGTATGCTTCAGTTCTCTGTTTCCCTTTAATATAAAGTGTTCGTGTTCGTCATTCATTTGGTTTCATCTGCGTTGTTTTAAAGAGTTCTGTAGAGCCTTAAGTTTTCTGTAAGCTTCCTTTGGGTCTGAAATTTCTTTCGCTAGTTTTTCAAAGGGGCAAATTCCCTTTTCATCAGTCGCAAGTATGTTTTCGACTAAATTCTTCCATTCATGATAAACTGCGTGTTTTTCAAATACACTTTTCGCTTCTTTGCTTAGGGTTACTGCATAAACTTTTTCAACTTCTGCGTAAACGCATAACAGCGCAATTGCTTTTCCAACGACCCTATCGGCAACTGAAGACCCCTCAAGTTTGCTTCCAAGCTTTTCAATAGCTTCTAAAAAGCCAGAAATCCCATGGGAAGCATCCTCAAAAATCACTTCACCATCTTTAAGTATAGAAAGTGTTAGGCTTTTTTCAAGAAGGCGTTTTTTGGCTGCTTGTAAATTCTGCATGTCTATTTCAATTGGCAACAATGAAGCTGCTAAAATATTTATTACTTTTCTATCTTAAAAAGATGGTTTTGCGGCATGCGGGCAATTTTCCGTGCAAGCTCTTCATTCGTTAAGCCTTTAGACATTTCGCTCATTAACTCCTTTATTATCTTTGGATTAACTGATACCCTCGTAACTCTATTCAAATTTTGCAGTTCGAAATGGGCTGTTATTTCCTTTTTCGAGTTTTCTATTCTTAGTTTTTGATTTCCAATAGTACATTGAGTTGCAGTTTGGATTCCGTCAAGAATACACGAAAAAGGCGTCAAAAGTGGAACTTTGACGGTTGCCTGTAATCTCTTATCTTCTTTAATGTTTGGTTTTAGAATTCTTTTAGCTATGATTCCCATTCTAACTCCAATGACTAAAAAAGGACCCAAATGTCCATGAAACTCTGCAGCTTTCTCTATCAGAGTCATTGGCTCTGCGTTGAGTTTGGATTTCATGTTTTCACTTTTTTTACATCTTTTGCAAACTGATTCTGGTTGAGAGTGCTTTTATCAGCACAAGACCGACAGTGCCTCCAATAGCACCGCCTATGACATGTAATACTACGAAGAGAGTTATGCCTCCAAAATTTGTCATTAGAAAATTTGTGCTCGTGAAAAGATATCCTATTATCACACCAGCAACCGCTGTGGAAGCTAAGGATGTGAAAAATACGCTTATCATCTTCAGTACTGATTTCTCTGGAGAATTTTGGTTTCCCAAGAGTCTCGTGAGAACGTCGAAGACTATGCTTGCGGCTGTGAAGCCGAAGAAATGGGTTGCATTTGGGTTAAGCATTAAAGTTATGATTGTGGCAATTATTCCTGTCGTGGTTATCGCTCCAAATTTTCTTACCCACCACATGACCAAAATTATCAAAATGATGCCTGTCATGTCGCAGAAGAATGGTAGGTGAGTGGCTGTCCAAAAGACTGGTGTAAAGTATGCACTAAGTACGCCCCATAAGGCGGCACACATGGCTATTGCGGTAATGTCTCGAGTTGTGAAGTAGAACATGGTAACACCTTTTTGTCAGTTAGTGTTACCGGAACTTCGATAAAAACTTTGCCCCATTCGTATATTTAGCGATGCTTCCTTCACTTTGTTAGATGAATTTGCCTACTAACAGTGTAATGGACATTATGCTGTAAGTTTGTGTAATAAGCATGATCCATTGTGGATTGTGTGCAGACAAGCTTACAATCTGTTCCGCAATAGAGCTTTCATGCTTTGAAGCTACATATTCTAAAGAAAGAGAGTAAAGCTTCTTGAATTTTATCATAACGAAAAAGACAACAACAGGTATAGCGAATAAGAAAACACTGGACAATGGATGTGGACCATAAGCCATTTCAAAAAAGAACGCTGTGACTGTAAGTGTGGCGCCAATGGCAAGTAACATTATGCTAAGAAAAGAGGCTTTGACTAGACCTAAATGCACAGTCATTGTTTCAATCCCCATCGCCTTGTCTCCGAAATAGTCTCGAATCTCTGTTGGTACAATTACTCCATAGATTGTCAAAGCTAATCCAGTAAGGGATATAATAAATAGAAGATTCATTTCAGATGCAAAAGTGTAATAGGCAAATAACACAGGAAAAACTCCAAGCACGAGAATTAATGAAACTGGAGCTAACCAGTACCTAGACTTTAATCTAAGTGGGGCAGCAGAATAGCAATATCCCAAAGAAATTCCAATAATCCACATAAATAAGAGGATAGGCTTTCCAAGGATGAGCATAAATAGAGAAACCAGAACAAGAGTGACAATAAACTCGATAATCAACAATTTTTTGAGTCGATCTTGTCCAAGAGAATTCATTGCCACAACAAGTTGCTTTTTGCGCTCATCTTTTGAGTCAAGCTCATAATCAGAAAGAGTGTTGACCAGAGCTCCGATGGCTGAGCTTAAGTTTATTATAGTGAATGATAGAGCCACTAGAACAATTAAATCCATGAAATCTATGTACGGAGTAACACCCCAGGCAAGTCCCATAATAAGTGAACCCAAATTCGGCAGAAGAAACTCTGCCCTAGAAACAGTAGCAAGCAACTTCACAGTTTTGACCATGACTTATCAAAGACAAGTAAAAAGATGAAAGAAGTTAAAAACATAACGCAATTCAACCCTATTCTGCCTGTCAAATCACAAGTTAACCATAGGTTCAATGTATATATAAGGGGGTCTAGACAGCGCAGAGCATAACAGAGAGAACAAAAGTTTTATGACAAATTTCTCTATTTACAATGGGAGATTTATGACCAAAATAGTTCGAGTAGGAGTAACATTTCCTCCAGACCTGCTTAAGGATTTTGACAAGTTAATTAGCAGAATCGGCTACGAAAACCGTTCCAAAGCCATCCAAGACGCAGTTAGAATGTTCGTGTCCGAGAAAAAATGGCTCCATAAAGAAAAAGGGATACAAACTGGAGTTTTGATGTTGCTCTACGACCATGAAGTAAAAGGACTGGGAAATGAGTTGACAGACATTCAACACCACTACACTCACATAATCTGTTCAACCATGCACATCCACTTAAGCGAACGTGACTGCCTAGAAGCCATAGCCATAAAAGGCGAAGCCGCCGAAGTTCGAAAACTAAGCAACGAATTATCTGCAAAAAAAGGAGTAAAAACTCTCAAAACAATGGTTATTTCAATATAACCCTTTCAACTTGTCAACTCAAACATTTTCTCCAAAGCTGTTTTAGCCTTTTTCGCTATAGGCTCTGGAACAGTGACCACATGTTTCTCTTCTTTCAAAGCTACGTAAAGCTTCTCCAAAGTGTTCAGCTTCATGTTCGGACAAACAGCATCCTCATAAGCTAAAACAAACTGTTTTTCTGGATTATCCTTCCTCAACCGATGCAAAAGCCCCTCTTCAGTAGCTACAACAAAACTTTTGGCATTGATTTCCTTTACGTGACGGCACATCTGTGAAGTGCTTCCAACAAAATCTGCCAACTTTCGCATTTCAAACGAGCATTCAGGATGAACCATAACAACACTGTCTGGATACCGCAACCTAATCGCATGCACATCTTCAGGCTGAAAAAGCACATGAGTCGGACAAAAACCCCATTCAGGAATTGGAATAATCGTCTTTCCAGTCTTTCCCCCAACATATTCACCCAAGTTACGATCAGGCCCAAAAAGCACCGTTTCAGCATTCAAAGATTCCACGACTTCCACAGCGTTTGCCGACGTACAGCATACATCGCTGTAGGCTTTGGCAGAAGCCAAAGTGTTCACATAAAGAACCACTGGCACAAGAGGGTAAAGCGCTTTCCATCTTTTAATCTCATCAACTGTAAGCATCTGTGCCATAGGACAACGTGCACCTGGGGTTGGCAGCAAAACTTTTTTGTCGGGGTTTAGGATTGCCGCTGATTCTGCCATGAAATCTACAGCTGCAAAAACTATTATTTCAGCTTCTTTTTCTTTCATAGCTTTTCTGCTTAGTTCTATGCTGTCTCCCACATAATCTGCTATGTCTTGAATTTCAGGTCTTTGATAGTTGTGGGCTAAAATTACGGCTTTCTTTTCTTTTTTCAGTTTGGTTATTTTGTTGATCAAGGTCACTTTGATTCGCCTTTTGAATGATGTTGTGAAGGTTTTCTTAACAAAATGGCGAGATATATTCTTTGCTTAAATGCTGCCTTTTCACTTGTTTTTCGAAAGAAAAGAAGCCCGAACGAAGTTGGTTTTAAGTGGAGCTGAGAACAAAAAAGTGAAAATAGGTGGAACTCGGAGTTTTTCAGCGTTTGTGGAAAAGTGTTTGTGTAGCCAGCATTCTTTCGCGTTTTGCGATTTAAAATTTAAGCCATTGTTCTGCGGAGAGTTTCATATATTAAAAGAGTATTCACAAGCATTTCGCATTCAAAGTTTTCTTTTTTCTTGCTTAAATTTGTGTCTTGTCTTTTTTTCATACTTTCATCCACCTTAAGTTTCAGCCTATTATATCGCAAGTCTTAATAAACCTTTCCGCTTTAACGTTCAACTAAGCTACAATAGAAAAGGTAGTCGTTTAGGTGAAGATAGTTGTTTTAGTTGATGTTGGTGTTTTACTTTGGATATCTTTCTTGTTTCCATGTGTTGGCTGTGTTGCTGTATCTTCTGGTTTCCCAGTAGCCAAGTTCTTGTTTTGAGGTGATTTTATTTTTTTGAGCCTTCAATTCTAGTTGTTGCCACAAGAAACGTGAGTAGCTTCGGCATTTATTTCTAATTATGTTAAGGCAAAAAATGGTGTGGCGGGTTGCTTGTTTTGTCTAGAGGCATGTTGATAAGGGGTTTGTGCTCTGTTGCTCTGAAGCATCTAGACCCCCCTTATATATAGATTGAATCAGAGTTTGAACTCGTTGAAAGCAACATAGTGCAGCGGGCCGGATTTGAACCGGCGAACCCCTACGGGAAAGGATCTTGAGTCCTTCGCCTTTAACCTGGCTTGGCGACCGCTGCAACAGTTTCAAGACTAGCTTTTCCTTTCTTATTAATTATTTCCCAAAACCTTAGCGCACCATCGACTTGTATGCTTGAATGAATCCTTTCGAAAACTCATCCGCATACTTTTCAGTTCCCCTATGCTTCATATCCAAAGCCGTTCTCAAGTGATGATAAAACTCGTGCAAAATGATGAAAGGCTCCTTAAGCGCATCACTGTTCAAAACTGAAATCGTCTTATTCCTTGCACTGTAACATCCAAGAACCTTCTTCTTACGTCCTTTAGGCAAACCCACCTTCAACTTAGGCACTCCAACATGATAATGTTCAGCAAGCATCTCCAAAGCTTTCTCTGCTTCTCCTTTCAAAATAAGATAGACGATTGACGCCTTAAAATTCTGCTCCAAGATTCGTCCTCTTTTCTCAACTCTATGACAGAATATGCAGTTCAAAAATATTTTGCTGCACAATACCCTAAAAAACTGAAACGAAGCCTATTTAATGCACGAAAAGGCGAAGTAGCATACAAAAAAGTTTATTAGAGAGCTATGCAGTTTACGTTGTTTAGCTCTTTAAAATATTGGAGACCATTTTTCCGAGTTGGATGATCCAACAGTCGGAGGAAATTAAAAGTTTGAAGAAACCCGCATCAAATAATCTCGTTCAAGGACGTTTAAACGTAAAATTGCGGGGGTTTGTTAAAATTGACTGAAATTTCAAAAAAAGATACGAATCTTCTGTTAAAAGCATTTTTTAAAGACATAGGCCTAGTCCGCCAGCATTTAGACTCCTACAACGAGTTTATAGACAATGGCCTACAAGAAGTGATAGACGAAGTAGCAGAAATCCCAATAGAAATTCCTGAAAACCCATACAAAGTGAAGCTTGGGCAAATTTGGGTAATAGACCCTCAGACAAGAATTACTGGTCCATACACAACAGAAGTCGACGGCACAAAACACGAAATCTACCCCATGGAAGCGAGACTCCGAAACCTAAGCTATGCAGCGCCAGTAGCCCTTGAAATGACGCCAGTAATAGACGGAAGAGAACAAGACACGGAACTCGTCTACATCGGAAACATTCCAGTAATGCTCAAATCAAAACTATGCTTCCTCTCGCAGCTTTCAAGAGAAGAACTAATAGCATGTGGAGAAGACCCAGACGACCCAGGTGGCTACTTCACAGTAAACGGTTCAGAACGCGTAATAGTAGCCATGGAAGACTTAGCCCCAAACCGCATAATAGTAGACATAGACGAAAAAGGAGCAACACCCGTATATCAAGCTAAAATGTTCTCCACAACCGTAGGCTTCAGAGCAAGAATAGAATTAAAAATGAAGGCAGACGGCGCCATATACGTTTCAATGCCCGGTGTGCCCTCAGAAATTCCCTTCGTCATAGTCATGAGAGCTTTAGGCTTAGAATCAGACAAAGAAATAGCCGAAGCAGTTTCCATGGAAAAGAAAATGCAAACCGAACTAGACTTCTCATTTGAAAAAGCCATAGGCGTAGACACAGTAAAAGATGCCATCATATTTATTGGAAACCGTGTCGCCCACGGTCAAGTAGAAGAATACCGCATCCAAAAAGCCGAAACAATACTGGACAAGAACTTCCTACCACACATAGGAAGAACAAGCGAGAGCAGAAAGGACAAGGCACTGTTCCTAGGCGAAATGACATGCAGAGTAGTTGAACTAAAACTAGGCAGAAGAAAAACCGACGACAAAGACCACTTCAAAAACAAACGGTTAAGACTAGCAGGGCCCCTCCTCGCAGACCTATTCAGAGTAGCCTTCAGAAACCTCATCAGAGACATAAAATATCAGCTTGAACGCATAGGCGTAAAAGGTCCAGTAATAACTGTTTCAGCCGCTGTCCGCCCAGGAATAATTACAGAAAGGCTTCAACATGCACTTGCAACTGGAAACTGGGGAAGAGGAAGAGTTGGCGTAACCCAGCTTCTAGATAGAACAAACCACATCTCCACGCTGAGCCACTTACGCAGGCTTCAGTCGCCACTAAGCAGAAGCCAACCAAACTTTGAAGCAAGAGACCTACACCCAACCCATTGGGGTCGCCTATGCCCAAACGAAACGCCAGAAGGATCAAACTGTGGGCTAGTCAAAAACCTAGCTTTATCCGCATGCATTTCGGTAGGTGTAAACGCTGAGAAAATAAAGCAGACACTCTTCAGCATGGGTGTAATATCAGTATACGAGGCAAACGAGACTCTGAAGCGTTCTGGAGCCAAGGTTTTTGTTGACGGAAACATAGTCGGATACTGCAACACTCCAAAGGAATTAACATTAGAATTTAGGGAAAGACGAAGAAGGGGGGAAATTTCAACTGAAGTCAACATAGCTTACTTCTCAAAAATCCACGGTGAAAGAGACGAAGTATACGTCAACTGTGACGAGGGAAGAGTAAGAAGACCCCTCATAATCGTTGAAAAAGGCGTTCCAAAACTCCAACAAGAACACATTGAAAAATTATCTTCTGGAGAATGGTCATGGGAAGATCTCGTCAAGAACGCCATAACTGAATACTTAGATGCTGAAGAAGAAGAAAATGCCTACGTCGCCGTAAGTCTTGAAGAAATAGCCCCAGAACACACACATATGGAAATTGCAACCTACACAATTCTTGGAATCTGCGCATCAACAATACCCTACGCAGAACATAACCAGTCACCACGCAACTCCTATCAAGCTGCAATGGCAAAACAAGCCTTAGGAATCTACGCTACAGATTTTCACCAACGCGTAGACTCACGCTCACACATTTTACATTACCCACAAATACCATTAGTCGAAACAGCATTAATGGAGATGATGGGCTACAACCTCCGTCCCTCAGGACAAAACTGTGTAGTGGCAGTGCTCTCCTTTGAAGGCTATAACATGGAAGACGCCTTAATCTTCAACAAAGCCTCAATTGAAAGAGGCTTAGGACGCTCAACCTTTTACAGAATATACGAAGCAGAATGCCGCCAGTACTTGGGAGGACTAAAAGACAAGTTCATTCTGCCAGAACCGGGAACACGCGGATACAGAGGAGAACAATATTATAGGCTTCTAGAGCCTGACGGAATAACAAGCTTAGAAGCGGGAGTTTCAGGCGGAGACGTCCTCATCGGTAGAATCAGCCCGCCGAGATTTCTGGAAGAATACAAGGAATTCGAAGTAAAAGGACCATCCATGCGAGACACATCGGTAGACATGCGTCCCTCAGAAACAGGAATTGTTGACGCAATTTTCATAACAGAGTCAGGAGAGGGAAGCAAACTGGTCAAAGTCAGGGTCCGCGATCAACGTATTCCAGAACTAGGCGACAAATTTGCCTCTCGCCATGGACAAAAAGGAGTCATTGGATTAATCGTTCCACAAGAGGATATGCCCTTCACAGAAGACGGCATTGTTCCAGACATAATAGTAAATCCTCACGCTATTCCCTCTAGAATGACCATCGGGCATTTTATCGAGTCATTCGCCGGAAAAGTTGGAGCCTTGAGAGGGAAACCCGTCGATGGAACGCCCTTTACAAACGAAAAATCTGGGGATCTCAGAAAAGCCCTAATTAAATATGGATTTAGCCACACTGGCAGCGAAGTCTTTTACAATGGTGTGACAGGCGAAAAATTCGTTGCAGACATATTCGTTGGAGTCGTATATTACCAGAAACTTCACCACATGGTTGCTGATAAAATACACGCTAGAGCCAGAGGACAAGTGCAGATGTTGACGAGACAACCCACTGAAGGAAGAGCCAGAGGCGGGGGGCTAAGATTTGGTGAAATGGAACGCGACTGCCTAATCGGACATGGAGCTGCAATGCTTCTTCGAGACAGACTGCTGGAAGAATCAGACAAATACACACTCTACATCTGTGAAAATTGCGGTTACATAGCTTACTATGATATGAAACAGCGGAAATATGTTTGTAGGATTTGCGAAGATAAGGCAAAAATATCCCCAGTAATAATCTCTTACGCATTTAAACTTCTTCTCCAAGAATTAATGAGCCTCTGTATAGCGCCTAAGTTAAAGCTTAAGGAGAAGGCATAACATGACTGTGGAAGAGATAATACACAAAGTTGTTGACGAAATTTATTTCGGTCTATTCTCTCCGCAGGATGTACGTAGACTTTCAGTGGTGGAAATTCAAACACCAGACACTTATGATGAAGACGGCGCCCCAATCACCGCTGGATTAATGGACGGTAGGCTTGGGACTCTTGAACCTAGGCAACGGTGTAAAACATGCGGCAACACAGCAATTCGATGTCCAGGCCACTTCGGTCACATCGAACTTGCAGTTCCAATAATACATATTGAATTTACAAAACTGGTTTATGACCTTTTAAGATCGACTTGCAGAAACTGTGGGCGCATATTGCTTCCAGATGAAACAGCAAAAAAGACTCGAGCTAGAATCGATAAAAACCGTCAACTTTTAGGTTTGGTTCCGGATGAAGTTTACAAATTGATCTTGCAGGAAACAAGAACTAAACAGTGTCCTCATTGTGGGGCAATTCAATATAAAATAGTTTTTGAAAAACCAACGAAATTCAGCGAGCAAATCCCAGAAAGTGGCTCAGAACAGTTGACGCCAAGCATGGTTCGAGAAAGAATGGAACGCATACCAGACGAGGACCTTGAACTCTTAGGGTTTAATCCGCGTGTCGCACGCCCAGAATGGATGGTTCTACAAGTTCTGCCAGTACCGCCTGTTTATGTCCGCCCGTCGATCACTTTAGAATCAGGCATCCGCTCAGAAGATGACCTAACTCATAAACTGGTAGACATAATCCGCATCAACCAAAGGCTAAAGGAAAACATGGATGCTGGAGCCCCAACACTCATAATTCAAGACCTATCTGAACTCCTACAATACCATGTGACAACATACTTCAACAATGAAGCCTCAGGGATACCTCCAGCAAGACACCGTTCTGGAAGAGCATTAAAAACACTTTCACAAAGATTAAAGGGAAAGGAAGGAAGATTCAGAAGCAACCTTTCTGGAA
>CAYVGZ010000038.1:0-15190 GCA_964450845.1 uncultured Candidatus Bathyarchaeia archaeon
CTATGACTTTTTTCATGCTTTTTGGCGCAGCTTGCCTCATGGCAAGTTGTTTCAAAATCTTTATCATCTGAGGCTGAAAACGAGCTATATCAGTTAACGTCACCAAACCTACAAGACGTTTTCCATCGACCACTGGCAACTTCTTAATCTTCATCTGGAACATTAGTCTCACAGCTTCTTCCAACTCCATGCTGGGTTCAACAACAACCAATGGACTAGACATGATTTCCTTAACTTTAGTTTTTGTTGCATTCTTCGCTTCTGCAACCACTCTTTTTAAGAGGTCTCTTTCAGTTATTATGCCCATGGCTTTTCCTTTCCTAACAGCAATCAAGCAGCCTATCTCAAACTTGTTCATGATTTCGGCTGCCTCTTTAACTGTTGAATCCTCATCTATAGTCATTACTTCTTTTACCATGGCATCGTCAACTTTTAGTGACATGCCGCTTTCGTCTCTTTTCTTTTCTGGCAACAAAACCACCAGCTTCTCTATTGTCTTAAAGCTCTCATATATAAATTGGTGTGCAGAAACCCGTGTCTCACAACCCAGTCAACTTATGAACAAGCGTATCGACGCGTCTACTAGCCGGGATTTTTGCTCTGCCAAACTTTTCCTTCGGCTTGGTAAATGGTCTAGTCGCATCAACACCCATCTTACTCGTCAAGCCCGTCTCTTGATCGGCAGAAGAATCTAACGTCGAGCCACGCACATTCTTTATAACAAGCAGGTCTTCGCTGGCTTGGAAACGAGTTGCAATAGCCCATTCAACATCAGAAACATTAAACACGTCAATGTCAGAATCCACAACCACAGCATGTTTTAAACTTGGGTGTGCCGCAAAAGCAGCCAACAAAGCATTTTTTCCGTCGCCGTCAAGCTGTTTTTCAATGGATATTATGGCGTGAAGCCATCCGCTTCCACCAACAGAAAGGTTAACCATGTAGACTTTCGGCACAACCTTTGAAACAGCATCCCAAATCAAAACTTCGTGCGGCAAACCCATAAGAAGCCTATGTTCCGCTCCAGAAGGCAAAAGCGCCTGATAAACATAATCTTTCCTATGCATAACCCCCATAACTTCTACAATGGGCTGTTTTCTTTCAATGTCGTACGTTCCAGTTATATCTACAAAGGGTCCTTCAGCGACTTCTTTTGTCGCGGAGATTTTGCCCTCCAAAACCAATTCAGCCTCTGCAGGAGCATAAGCATCTACATTTTCACACTTAATTAAGCGGAGATTATTACCCATCAAAGCGTTTGCCACTTCAAATTCATTGACGCCAAAGGGAACAGGTGAAGAAGCCGCAAGCATGATTGCTGGATGAACACCAACAGAAATTGCCACTTCCAAGTCTTTACCGACCTCCTTTGCCATCTGCCACAACTTGAAAAGATGGCGTGGAACCAAACGAATTGCCAGGTGTTTCTTATTCAAAACTTGAAGGCGATGCACTGAAACATTCTCAACTTTTCCATCGATGCTTCTTGCATATACAACTGCCGAAGTTATGTATGGACCATCATCTCTTTCAAAATGTGTTAAGACTGGAATCTTTGACAAGTCATTTTCAACAATTTCTTTCACTGTGCTCTCCCCAACAATTTTTGGTTTTCGTGGCGAACGCCAAGCATCCATCAACTTTCGATAAAGTTTATCATGATTAACGTTAAGCGCTGCACAAATTCTCTTCCGAGTTCCGCAAACGTTGGCAGCAATCTTTGTTTCATAATTTTTTACTTTTTCAAAAAGAAGGATTGCGTCTTGGTTGTCAAAGCGCTTCATTATAAATGGAATTTCAAAACGTGTGGACACTTCGTCTTTTACGTGTAAAATTTCTTTTTTCGTTTCTGCTTGCTTAAGAAATTCTCTAAGGCTCATGTGGTTGTTCCTTCTTTTTCCTGTTCTTTGTGGACAACTTTTTCAATTAACTTCATAAGAATTGATTGAGCTCGCATTTCGTCGATTGTTTTCAGATAAATGGAAACTAGCGCTATTTTTCCTTTTTTCGAAGCTAAATACTCAGCGAACATGCGGGCTGAAATTGCGTTTTTATCGCCTAAAAGAATGGATGATGAAGCTGGCCCTAACAAGTCTCTTGGTTTTGGGACAGCAATTGCCAGCGTTCCAAGTTTGTCTTCGTTTTCGCTGAGTAAAATTAGACATGCGTTATTTGTTTCCATGTACACTGCTAGAAAATGCATGTTTTGCTCAATTATCTCGTCTTTAACAATCTTTGCGCGTTCCATATTGAAGTCTCCATTGCCTATTTATAGCTTCATAGATTCACTATTTATTGTTTTCAAAGGCGATGCAACAAATGACTGAAAACCGTGCAGAAAAAATTCTGCAAATACTCCGAAAAACTTTCACGATGCCAGAATGGACAACCTCAAGCAAAAATGCATTTAAAACATTAATCGTAACAATAATTTCGCAAAACACCGCTGGCAGAAACACGGCAAAAGCCTTCGAAAACTTATCGAAACGATTCGAAATAACGTCCGAAGTATTGGCGAATGCCAAAATAAGCCAAATTGAAGAACGTTTGAAAGTGGCTGGCTTGTATAGAGGTAAAGCTAAAGCAATAAAACAAACCTCAAAAATAATCCTTGAAAAATTCCACGGCAATCTAGAAGCAATTTTGTCGTTGCCCTTTGAAAAAGCAAGAAAAACACTTCTGCAACTTCCAGGAGTCGGACCAAAAACAGCCGACGTCGTCTTGCTTTTCTGTTCGGAAAAACCAACAATCCCAGTAGACACTCACGTCAATCGTGTAGCAAAACGGTTAGGCTTAGCGCCTGCAAATGGAGACTATGAAACTATTCGTAAACGCCTTCAATCACTTTACGACGCAAAAGACTATTTAGCAGTTCATGTTTTGCTGATTTTGCTCGGTAGAAACTATTGCAGAGCTCGAAATCCCTTATGTAAGCAGTGTCCACTAAACTTACTTTGTCCATCAAAGCAGTTGTGAGGTAAAATGAGGCTTGGACAAACATTTCGGACTTGCATTTCTTCAAAAAAGTTTTCTAAGCGCTGCGAACTCTGATTGGTTTTCTTCTGTAAAATTCGGAATTTCTTTTAGGTTTTTGTCCAGTCTAACTTTTCCTAGAGCAACTATCGATATTTCTTTTGTGACGGGAGTTAAAACCTTTAGAGTTTTTCTTGCGTAGTCGACCTCTTTTAAAACGCCTATGCCTAGGAATTTTTTCTCAACATTATATAAAGCTATGAGTGTGTCTTCCTCTTCGCCCTTCCGAGTCACAACAATCTTCTTCTTCGCGAATTCTTCAACCTTCTTTATGTTGTCCTCGTCAATCCAGCGTCTTCTACCAATAACTATGAAAATTTTATCCTTCAGTTCCGCAAGGTGCAGTGGTTTCATTCCTAGAAGTTCATAGATTTTCCTTGCCTGTCTAGTGTTCTCATGTGTTTCGCCTAAGCCAAATAGTTCGTTTTCTTCAATCTTCACCCAGCTTAGCGGAAGAGATTGCACTTTTGCATTTCTCAAATATTTCGTGTATCCAAGTTCCCGCAAGTTTCTGCGTTTTTCTCTACTTCTTTGTTTTATAGCCGAAGGAGAATCAACAACAACCTTCACGAACTTTTCGAGGGCATTAAAGAAGGGTGTCAACTCGTCTTTTTGTTGAATGCAGAAAATTATATCTGGGTTAAGTTCCTCAATGAGTTGAACCTTATAATTAACAGCCTCTTCTCCCTCAACCCAACCGTCAGTATTTATAACAATAAAATCTGGATTACTGCCTAAAATTTCTTTTTTCAGCGATGTTAAACCTTCAATAACTTTGCTCATGGCGATGCTTGGTGAAGTGACACCAACAAAGAAAGCATTTTTCTCTTCCAGATTAAACAAGTCCGTTATGGGCTTCGTTACGAAGTTATAGGCAACTGTACATGGTGGTCCTATGTCTGATTGACCTAAATCTCCATCTAAAATCGCAACTTTCCTTTTTTCACGTAGCAGCTTGTTTAGTAAGTATGTGCAGAAACTCGTTTTTCCAGAATCAACTGTGCCAAGCACTATTGCGGTAACAGGCTTCGCTTGAATTTTCAGAAGTTCTTCAAATGATTTCATCCACGATGGTGGAATAGTGGTACCATCAACTTCTTCTACACTGGCATTTTCTCCTAACGAAATGTCAAACGTTGCTTTTTCCTCTACTACAAAAGGCAATCTCTTTCCCTCACGTATCACAACTTTTCTTGCGCCACCCATTATGGAGCCAAATACCTCTACCTTACCTGAAGACGCAATGACAGATGCTGGACCATCAACTAACAGAGTTTTACCGTTTTCAACCGTTCGATTCATTCATTTTCCTCCTTGGAAATGTTTGTCCATTTCTTCCAGCTATTCTTATAGCCGATACGATATCTCTCAGACCTCTTCTATGCTCAGTTTGATTTAAGTATCGGTCTGTCCCAGCTTCGCTCACACTTTCCAACATTATATTTGAAGGTAGTGCATCATCTAAAACTCGTAAAAGTTTTTCATTGTATACAGGAACTCCGTTGCCAACTTTTACCGAAACCGAAGTTATCGAAATTTTCTGAAGGTTTTTCAAGATATTCTTTATTTTATCTAATGTTTCTTCAACACTGAAACAGTTTCCTGTTTCAATGACTTTTCCATCGGCAAGAACTGCCACCCCAAAAACTTCGCCAGGGTCTACGCCTATAACGATTTTTTCATAATATTCCTTTCCCCGAGTAATCTGTAATGCTTCATTTATCAATGCCTCTGGTTCTACTCCGTCATGGTACACCAAGATTTTTTCGTGATCCATTAGATGTTGCTCCTCTTTTGTGGTTATGACAACTTTGATTTCTATAGGGATAGTATCATTTGGAGTTAAGCTTATGAAAGGTATGTTCTTCCTTTTCAACTCATTGACAATTAAGTAATAGGCTTTTCCTGAAACAGTCGCAACAGCAATCTTCGCTTTCATACTGCTTTCCTATTTGTGTATATGTTTGAACACAAAACAAATTATTAGTTTCGTTGTTTATATTCGTTGATGTGCATGACCGTGGTACAAAAGATTCCAACAGGCTGTAGGACAATTGACAAGGTTCTAGAAGGAGGCATCCCCTTTGAAAGCGTTAGCTTAATCTATGGGGAAGCAGAAACTGGAAAAACAACCCTAGCCATACAATGTGCCATAAATTGTGCAGCGCAAGGTTACAAAACGTTATTTGTAGATTGCGACGGCACTTTTTCCACCAGAAGGCTTTCTCAGATTGCCTCTGACAGATTCAAAGAAATTGCAGAACTGATAATTTTAATGAAACCCAACAATTTCCGCGAACAAACACTAGTTATAGACCAGTTAACAGATTATATAACTAAAAACTTCGGACTCGTAATTATTGATACCATCACAACGCTTTATCGTGCCGAGATTGCAGAATTTCCAGAAAAAGCGTTTGAACTAAACCGTGAATTAAATAGGCAGATGGCATTGTTAGCGCAGATAGCCAAAACTCGGAAAATCGCTGTTTTAATGACAAGCCAGGTGCGAAGCGTTTTCAACGAGGCTCACGTAAGCATAGAACCAGTAGCCACAAGAGTCATAAAATTCTGGGCTGACACAATAATAGCTATGAAACCTACGGAAAACCTTGGAATAATCAAGGCAATTTTGGAAAAAAATCCAAAAAAGTCTCAGCCCTTAGCTTGCCATTTAAAAATAGGAGAAACAGGAATACACGAGCATTAGGCTCAATGATGGTTATGGAAATGGAAATAATAGAGCTAATTATTGAAGCATTAAAGTTCATTTTTCCTGCATACTGTGCAAACGCCATACCAGTAATTACTGGTGGGGGCTATCCTATAGATTTTGGAAAAACATTTTTTGATGGGAAACCAATTCTTGGGAAAAACAAAACCTTTCAAGGTTTCTTTTCTGGACTGATTATTGGAACTGCTGTCGGTTTAGTGGAAAGCGCATTTTTTGGTTATCCACTTTTGTTCGGTTTGTTATTATCTCTGGGGGCATTATTTGGAGACTTAGCAGGGGCTTTTGTAAAGAGAAGACTTGGGCTTGCTTCTGGTGATCTTTTGCCAGTTATCGACCAAATTGACTTCATAATCGGCGCAATTCTGTTTGCACTTCCACTTTCCTTACAAATCTTGTCTTGGGAGCTTATCCTAGCAGTGCTAATTATAACTCCTCCTATACACTTGCTAACGAATTTTGCAGCGTACAAACTGGGTTTAAAAAATAATCCCTGGTAGGCTTATCAACTGGTTTTGATTTGTATCTCAACTTCAAGGAATATGTACGCCAATAGTAGAAGAACTGTTCCTACTATAAACATCATGTAAGCTTGTCTTGGTCTGTATGCGTATTTTGTGCTTTGATATATGGCTATTAATCCAACGGTGCCAAGTGAGTATAGAATCATGGCAGCAACGCTGTCAGCTATAAATTGTTCTGAAAGGCTTGGATAGACTAAGACGAAGCGCCCTTGAGAATAAACTGCTGAATAGGGCTTCACCGCTAAGTCATATAGACCGCCTCCAAACAAAAATATCGCGATACCAATAGCGATTATTGAAAGAACAAAAGTTGACGGTTTCACTGTTGAGATTTTCCGATATAATCCATTTAAGGAATAAGACATTGATGAGATTTTTTTCTTAACCATTCGTGACATTTTGTTTTTCCTCATTTTTAATTAAGTATTCCGCAACTTCTTTAGCCCATTCTCCTGTTAAAGAATTCTTGACAACCTCGCTTAAATACTCTTTCCAAGAGATTTTCAGAGCCCTTTTCCAAGCATCATATTTTTCAATGATTTTTCCATAGGCTTTCATGTGCAACTCACAATAACTGTTTTCGCCAGCTTCCCTGCTGCAGATTTTACAGTTCAATTTTTTTCCTCCTTTCCTCTTTTAGTGGGCACTTCGGATTGAAACATAGTGTCCACGGATGTCTTCCCTGTATTCGAACCTGAACCGTAGGCCAACCGCACCCACGACAGTTCTTTCCAAGCGGTCTAACGGTGCCTTTCTGTGGAAGTGGGAATGATGCTTTACATAGTCCTTTGAAGTAGTTTGTGCATCCAATGAAACGTTTGCCAGTTTTCCTCGAATAGATCATCATGAGTTTTCCTGTGTTACAGATGGGGCAGATGCCAATGGTTCTTTCTTCAAGTTTTGCCTTTTTTATGGCGTTGCTTAGTTGTTCGCCGATTATCCTCTCTTTTTCTTTTAACTCGTCTGTTGCGGGTTTAAGGATTTCAACAGCTTCCAGAAGAATATTTTCTCTTTTTTCGCCGTTTGCTTGAATCTTATTCATTTTTTCTTCAAGTTCTTTTGTTAGTTTTATTGAAACAACCGTTGGGCAATATTTTTCCAAAACCTCAAGAACCTCGAAGCCTAAATCTGTTACAATCATTCTTTCGTCTCTAGCATATTTTCTGTCATATAGTGTCTGTAAAATAGCCGCCCTTGTGGCTTTTGTTCCGATTTCTGCTTCTTCCATTTTTTTAAGGAGACTACTTGGGTTATATCGTGGTGGCGGTTTAGCGAACTTGTCCTCCAAAATTACTTTTTTGATGTTGATCGTTTGTCCCTCTTCTATTTGGGGTAATAAAACTTCTTCTGACCTTATGTAAGGTCCATAGAATCGTAGCCAACCTTCCTTTAAAGTTTGTCTTCCCCTTAGGTAAAAGCGATGCCCATTTACATTAATGCAGACTTTGATGCTTTGTCTTATGGCTGGTTCGCCAAAAACCGCCATAAACCTTCGAATGACAAGGTCCCAAATGTTTCTTTCAGAAGTGTCTAGAACCCTTTCTGGCAATTTTCCAGTTGGATATATGGCTGGATGTGCTGGGTCTTCCTTCTTTCCTTCATTGGGCTTCAATTCTGTTTTTGCAAGAAGTTCCGTTGCAGGTTTCTTATATTCAGGAACTTTGTTTAGGTTTTTCAGTATTGCCTCATAATTTATTGCTGGCGGGAGTTTTTGACTGCTTGTTCTCGGGTAAGAGATTAAGGCGTCTAGGTATAAGCGTTGAGCGATGTTTGAGGTTCGCATTGGTGTATAACCGAAGAGGCTGTAGGCTTCGCTTTGAAGGGTGCCTAAATCAAAGGGCACTGGTGGCATTTGCTGAAATTTTTTAACATCTATTTTCTCTGTTTTCCCGTCTTTTCCCTTACAGTTGTCAACTATCGTGTTTGCTTCCATTTTGGTTTCGATGATTTTCTTTTCGTATCCCGCCTCGAAAATTGAACCAGCTATATCGATTTCTGCTATTACGCTCCAGTAAGGGGTTGGCACGAAACATCTGATTGCTTTTTCTCTAGCCACGAGGAATCTGAGCGTTGGACCTTGTACTCTTCCAGTGCTTAACGTTGTATATTTTCCACTCCAATCCCTTGCCGCTATTGTTAATGCCCGTGAAAGGTTTATACCATAGAGCCAGTCAATTTCGTGTCTTGCGCGTCCAGCTTCTATTAGAGCAAAATCCAAATGTGGCAACAGTTCAGCATAGGATTTCTCTAGTTCCTCTGTGGTTAGGGTGGAGTATTTCATGCGTTTTGAAATGCGTTCTTTGTTGTTGCATGCGTATTTTAGTAAGCAATATCCGATAATGCTTCCTTCAATGTCGTAGTCACATGCGTCAATAAACATGTCAGCGTCATTTGCAAATTTTGAAATTGTTTCAAGCCATTTGCGGGTTTGTTTTGCATCTTTTTCGGCGTCATGCCTTGGCACCCATTCAAAATTGAAAATAGGGTAATAGTTTCTTCCGCTTCTTTCTGCAGCAACCGTGTATAAATGTCCCAAAGCTGGAATAACAACTATCTCCTTATCCCGTTTTGCCACATAATATGGTACTCCATTATGCTCCATTTTCTTTGCTTTTCCTTGTGCGTCAAGGGCAGAGGTTATTCTTTGCGCTGCATCTGGCTTTTCAGTGATGATTAGCGTGTACTTTTCCATTTTTGCACAAACCATGTAAGCGTAATGAAATGCTGGTTTTCCAGAATTAATTGTCATCTAAAATTAAAGTTTTGTGCCGAATTGTAGGGTGACAAATTCTGATTAGCAACCAATAAATATGCCGTAGATGCTTATTTCTTACGTTGTGTGGAGTGTGTGGATTTGCCCCAACGTGTTGTATGCCAACAATGTGGCTGCGTTTTATATGATGGTGCTGAACTAAGACCACCCGACGAAATTTTACATGAGCATAATGGGAAATGCCCAAAGTGCGGCAAGAAACTTGCACTGATACCCATTAATGTCGAAGTAAAGCCAATAAAATAAGATGTTGGCGCAGGAGCGAAAGATTTTGGCAGAAAAAATTCGCAGAATCCAACTTTATGGAGTGCATCAGCAAATCGCGAAATTGACGGTTTTTGCTGGTTTTGAAATGCCCATATGGTATAAGGGCGTAATACCCGAACATTTGACAGTGCGAAACAGCGTTGGCATTTTTGATATCTCCCACATGGGACGGGTAATAATTAATGGCGCTGACTCTGAACGTTTCCTAAACTACGTGATAACAAACGATGTTTCTAGGCTGGCGCCTAATAGTGCCCAATATTCAGTCATGTGTAATGAAAACGGCGGCGTAATAGATGACTTTGTGATATACAAGTTGGAAAAGGAAAAGTTCTTGATGGTTTCCAACGCAACCAACAGAGAAAAAGATTACAATTGGCTGGTTACAAATGCTAAAGGTTTCAACGTAAAAATCGAAGAAATTTCAGACGACGTGACAATGTTCGCAGTTCAAGGTCCAAACGCTGAAGAAACCCTTCAAAAAATTTCTACAGAAGATTTAAGCAAAATTGAACGGTTCAAATGTGCCCATTCACGATTGGCAAATGTCGATGCTTTTCTCTCTCGAACAGGGTACACAGGCGAGGATGGATTCGAAGTTTTCATATGGAATGCCTCTTTAACAAATCCAGATAAGGCTATAAAGTTGTGGAATGCAATCCTCGAAGCTGGCAAAACCTTCGGAATAGAACCATGCGGATTGGGAGCAAGAGACACATTAAGGCTTGAAGCTGGAATGTGCCTGTATGGAAACGACATTGATGAAAACACGACTCCTTTAGAAGCCGTGCTAGGTTTTGTTGTGAAACTTCAGAAGGAAAACTTCATAGGAAAGGAGGCGTTGCTGAAACAGAAGAATGAAGGAATTAAACGCAAACGTGTCGGAATACGGATAATCGAGCAGGGAATACCACGACCAAACTATGAAATCTACAGCGATAAAGGTGAAAATATAGGACGCATAACGAGCGGAACATTTTCGCCACTGCTTAAATGTGGCGTAGGAATGGCTTATATTCAAACTTCCCAAGCTCAAGAGGGAAACATCATAAATGTGAAGATACGCGATAAGCTGGCAAAGGGAAAAATTGTGCCTTTTCCGTTTTATGACGCTGAAAATTACGGTTACAAGCGGAAAACTACTTGAAATATCAGAAGCCATTCCAGCTTCGCTTTTTATTCGTTTTTGGAAAGGTATATAACATTCGTTAACCGTAAGGGAAATAAAACACTTCAATAATCTTGTAAGAGAGATGGACTCGAAATGAGGATTAGAGAAATCCTATCGAAAGAACATGTTGTCAACGGTCTGAAAAGCTTAGGAAAACTGCGAATTAAAATAAGCCATGGGTCAGTAATCACTTTTTCAGCATTGCTACTCATACTTTTCGTAGCTTTCATTATACGCCTATTTCCAATAAAATGGGAAATACAAGCCGGTTCAATACACCTCTCAGAGTTTGATCCTTACTTTCAATATCGTTTCACAGAATACGTAGTAAACAACGGGTTTATCTCATGGGTTTGGCCATCCCCTGGATGGTATGACACGCAACGCTGGTACCCAAGTGGAATACACGCAACAACGGGATATCCAGGATTACCGTTTACAACAGCGTTTTTCTATAAAATAGTTTCAGCGTTGGGTGTAAATATTGAACTAATGGATTTCTGTGCACTTTTTCCACCCATAATGGGTATGCTGGCTTGCTTAGCAATGTATTTTTTGGGCAAGGACATTGGCGGAAAACCAGTTGGACTATTTGCATCCCTCTTTTTAGCCTTGAGTCCTTCCTACATTCAACGAACGTCCCTTGGGTTTTTTGATGACGAAACAATCGGAATATTTGCCCTTGTGCTGTTTGCATTCTTGTTTTTAAGAGCGATTGAAGAAAACAAGCCTCTGTCCTCATCTGTGAAATATGCAGTTGGCTCCGGATTGACTTTGGGGTATTTCTGCGCTGGATGGGGTGCCGCATACTACCCTCTCGGCCTTACTGTTCTTTTTGTTTTTGTGTTAATTTTGCTTAAAAGATACACGCAACAGTTGCTTCTGTCATATAGTTTAACTTTTGGATTAGGGTTATTTATTGCGATAAATGTTCCCAGACTCACGCCTTCCTATCTAACTACAATCGCCATTTTGCCTGTTGCAGGCGTATTCGTATTGCTCTGTTTCTGTGAAGTTCTCAAAGTTTTGACATCTGCAAGATCGAAGAGCATTTTTGCGATAGTTCTTCTGGGTGCACTGATTGGCGGCTTTGTTGTGATGTGGCAGCTTGGCTACATGCGAAGTATAGGATCAAAGTTTATCTCGGTTATTGACCCAATTATGCGGGCAGCCTCTCCACTTACAGAATCTGTCGCGGAACATCGAATAACAGCTTGGGGCTCCATATATTACGAGTTTGGCATAGGAATAATATTCTTTATAGCAGGCTTTTTTTTCATTTTGAGAAATCTTAGTAACAGAAACCTATTTCTCTTACTTTTTGGTCTAACATCCCTTTACTTCGCCGGTTCCATGGTGCGATTGCTCGTACTTGTAGCTCCAGCCATCAGCCTTCTGGCAGCTATTGGAATAATAGGAATATTAAAACCCTTTATCACATTGTTGAAGGAGCCACCTAAAATCTTAACGAAAAAAAAGTACAGCTTGGAACATGTTGGAAAAGAGTTTAGCGGGACCACAATCTTCTTAATTTTCATTATTTTAATGACAAACTTTGCCTTTTCACCTCAATCTGGCGGCATGCCTAGAGTATATAGGCAAGCCTACGTTCCAGTCACTATTTCCGCGAGTAGTCTTTCGTTAGTACCTAACCAGCCTGTAACAGCGTGGATGGATTCGTTGGAATGGATGAAAAATAATCTTTCGCCTACGACCGCTGTTTGTAGCTGGTGGGACTATGGATATTGGCTAACAATCCTTGGCAATGTAACGTCTCTTGCCGACAACGCTACAGTAAATAGGACTCAGATAGGACTAATAGGAAGAGTGTATGTTTCGAATGAGGCTCAAGCAGTGAGAATACTTAAAGAACAATTTAACGGTCCTCATGGATCCCCTACCTACATTTTGGTATTCGTAACATTCTATAGCACAGGCCAAGATGGTAATGCTGGGGGGGATGAAGGGAAGTGGATGTGGATGGCAAGAATCGCTAACTCGTCTAGAGCAGTTCGAGAATTATACGAGCAAGAATGGGGCGTATGGGAATATAATGAATGGGGAGCTGGCATGCAAAACAACACTTTTGGGAGCTATAATTCTACATCTGGCTTGTTCGAATGGAATAGTGTGGGAACAAACACGACGATTTACAAATTGATGGAGAACGCAAAAAGCTTTCAAATTTCAGGATACACTGCTCCTACACTTACATATTTCAAGAATCCGCGATTCTTCGGAGGTGAGGTAGCCTCGTATACAACAACATCAGGAACTACTGTGTATCTGGACGCGTTGGTATGCCTATATGAAGTGGACTATGAAAAGTACGACTTAGACCACTAGGAAATTGCAGAGGTTTGAATTTTGTTTCCCAAAGTTTCTGACAATCATAAGACGAACAAGCCTTTAGTTCCGAACGGGTTAGGCGTAATATTTGTCATAGTGAGCGCAACCTATCTCTTTCTATTATATTATAATTTCCAATTAACAAAGGATTTTGATAATGCTTCTCGAGCGTTAACTTTGGCTGTTTGTGTCTTATTTGGAGGTTTTATGGGTTTGCTTGATGATTGGATGGATTTGCGGTGGCGTTATAAGGCTTTCTTTCCGCTAATAGCTGCAATACCACTTATTTCCTTAGCCATAAGTCTCGGATTGCGTACACATATGACGGTTCCAGTTTTTGGCACAATAAATTTTCATGACTCTTATTATTTCCTAATTATTCCGCTAATTGTAACCGTAACTACTAACACTGTGAATCAGCTTGGAGGTTTGAACGGTTTAGAAACAATATGTCCCGCAATAGTCATAATTGGACTAATGGCTGTCTCAGGATCGAACGCTGTTCTATTATACGTTCCCTTAATCGTGTGGCTTTTGCTCGCCTTTTTTAATTTTCAAGGCAAAATTTTCGTTGGCAACACCGGGTCTTTTGCCATTGGAATGACCTTGGCTTCATTTGCAATTATTTCAGATACAAAAACTGTTCTGCTGATTTCCATTTTGCCTTACATTTTTAACTCTTCCCTGATTTTGTTGACTTATTTCTTTTTCAGAAAAAAGGCAGCTGTCTCTTTTGATGGTAAAAAACTGTTTTCGGACCACAGAAGGAGTCTTATTACCCTTGTTACTCATCATCGTCACTTGACTGAGCGGCAGGTAGTTGTAATAATTTCACTTTTGGTGGCGGTTTCAACTTCTGCTGCTTTGTTCGTTCAATGGCTGTTGATATAGCTATTTGTTCTAAATGGTGATATGCTTATTATCATGGTTCAGTAGAAGGCGTAATTGTAGAAGGCAGTAACAGAAGCAACGTATGCTGTGACGGTTCAACCCGAAACCATAGAAGAAATAGGCGAGTTAGCGTTTCTCGTGAATGGCTTTCAGTAACATTAATAGCCTAGGATTATGTGCATAGAAAGGGTTGGCGGGTGAGTGGGCCTCCACCCGTTCCGCCACTACAAACCCCGGCGTAGGAGGTGAAAAATTGAAATTTGACACTGAAGATTTGGCTTTAGCTGCGGTTTTCGCTGCGCTATATGCTGCGGGAGTTATTTTTCTGGCGCCTATAAGCTTTGGAGTCTATCAGGTTAGGGTTGCTGATGCTTTACTGCCATTATCAATGATTTTCGGGATGCCTGTTGCTATTGGATCAGGTTTAGGGTGCTTAGTTGCAAATGTCTATGGTGGCTTGGGCATCGTCGATATTGTTGGCGGAGCAGTTGCAAACTTTGTGGCGTGCACTTTGGCATGGTATGTTGGCAGAGGTGGGATTGTGCGTAGGTTTCTGGGATGTTTTGTTGAGACAGTAGTTATAACAGCGATTGTTGGTGGTTATTTGTCGCTTATATTTGGCGTCCCAGTTGAGCTTGGATTATTTGGCATCTTTGTTGGTTCCATCGTAGCAATAAACATTTTAGGCTTTGCGCTTGTAGAGGTTTTGCACCGAAGCGGCGTAGTGAAAAAACATGCTGAAAAGTATCCACCGTAAAGAAGCGTACAGTGCGGTTTTACATGAAGCGTTCCAGCTTCGTCAATCCCAGTATTTCTTCAAAATCTAAGCCCAGCGCATCCAGCACCTGGTCAAATGTCGATTGCAAATAGGCAACATACTTGTCAACATCTACTTCATTGTTCATTGTAAGCTCAACAGGTTTGACGTGCGGTTCTTTAGTGACTTTGACGAAACTTATCAAGTCTCCAGCCCTGACATCTTTCATCATTTTTGCAGCTTTAACGTGCTGAGGCGTCGTTTTCGTGTAATGCCACAGCTCTTCGCCTAAGACTACGTTGAACGCTAATTCTTCTAGGCTTTCCCACTCTCGCCTCTTCAAGCGGATGTAGCAGTCGCGAACGATTTCACATATATCCTTCTTTGCCTTCTCAAAGTCTGCTGGCGTCTTCACCATGGCTAGGCGTTCTTTCATTCTGTCAAAAGCTTTCTTAATGAATATTGGAATATGCCTCTTCTTTCCCGTTAATCCTTTGACGTCTACGCTTCCGTCCTCTAAAACGCCCAGATAATTCTTCTTGCGTGAACTAAAAACGGCATATCTGTAAACCTTGTCCACGTCCAAACTCATCTTCAACTCATGCTCAGTCCACTGCGCCAAGTCTTCTATCTGCTTTTTCAAGGGATTTTTTAAGAAGATGCTGTCTGTGTCGCCGTAGAGGACTTGAATGTT
>CAYVGZ010000039.1:0-15025 GCA_964450845.1 uncultured Candidatus Bathyarchaeia archaeon
AGCAGAAGAAGGTGTTGGCAAGATAACGATATAAATAATATTGGCAAGGTATTTAGAGCCCCAGCGTTACCGATATATCGGCAAACTGTTACACTTTTAACTTTCTATACATTTTAATGTGGCATACCGTTTTTTGGGTAACTGCGTTAAACTACGCACTGCACATACTAAATGTTTTTGAGCAACACAAATTGTGAAGAAGACAGAAAAAGTCAAACTGGACCCCAACTTAAGGGGATGAAAACTTAGGGGGTTAAGTTCTTGGGGATCTTGTCCACTAAATCTCACCCCCTTTAGCATAGCCGCTCTCACTAAGGAAAAAGAGCTGTTGCAGGATTGTGTTTGCTAATAGCGAATATTTATCTAAACAATCGAACACTGAAGCAAGTTATTATTGTATAAGTTTATATAATAGTCTGCCCATATAACACTTAGCAAAATCTAAAAAGATGATAAAAACATGACAACAAAGGTAATTCACGAACCGCAACTCGACACCATACTTATGGTTGAAAAAGCTATCAGAGAAGCCGAATCATACCCCACCAAGAAACAGCTTCTGCAAAGCCTTCCAAAACAAATCCAGTATCAAACCTTCAACCGCATACTCGAATACCTCGAAAGCTCCAACAAAATCGCCATCGATGGACGCAGAATAATATGGGTATTCCCAGACAACCCAAAACTGAAAAAACTACTCGAAACAAGCGTCAAACTTCGATAAACTCAAAAGCCTAACCGTAACCAAATCTTTCCTCATACTTCTTATGATCTAAAATCTCCAAAACAACAACAGCAACACCCGATTCATCAGCAACAAGCGTATAAATCAAACGAGTCCTGGAATCCAAATTAAACTTGTATAGGTTGTTAACCCCATACTTCTGAATATAATACTTGGGAAACTTGCGTTTCTCAATCCGTTGCCCAGCAAACATATTCCCTTTCAACACATCCAATCCCGAATTAACAATCTTCAAGAGATAACTACCTTCCTTCAAAGAATTAATGAAAACCGCAGCTTCCCTACTCGCCTTAACGCAGGAAGGCTTCCTCGACATGACCGCACTCTCACTCTTCAAAGTTTTTCACCTTATAAGCTTATAACATATTGCCTTATTTTCTCGCAAACAAAAATCTCGAAAGCACCCGAAAAATCCAAAAGACAGTAAAGAACACCTAAAAAATAAAAAAAGGATTTGCAGGAGTTTTCGCCATTACTTCCAGCGTACAAGATTCCGCTCCGCCCACCTAAAACACAAACCGAACCCTGACAAGTTTTGTAAAAGTCATTCTATTTCCCTGAACATTTTAGTGCCGTTGTAGTTGCAGACATGTTAGAAGCCGACGGTAATCATTTTCTTGTTTTAGACATCAGAGTTGGTTGTGCTTGTTACTATGGCTTGAGTAGTTTTCGCTTGTGTGCTGCCATTGCAGTTGCGAGTGCAATTAATACGAGGAGCATCGATGACCATGACAAATACAGAATAATTAATAAACAATAATCGTTAGATTTCTGGTGGGAATATCTATGTACAGGAATCTATTGAAAACGAGGTTCATTATGATCATGCTTGCATTTTTGTTGTTCGCTTCATCATCTCTATTTTCAACAGCAAAGGCTGCACCTGCCGAAAATGGCGAGTGGATCGCTTATCCGTTTGTTTACCCCACAGTAGGAAACATATACTCTGCCTGCGGAGAAGGCTGCATTGGCTGCGCAAAACCACTGTCTGACTCGATCTTATTCTTCGACATAAACAAATCAGCTTGGACTGAACTCGAATTCGATAGCCAACAGACCATTCGTGACCTGAAAGCCGAAGGACACGTGGTCTTTGCTTATACTGACGAGTTTCTGATAGGCTACAGCGCTTTCACATGTGATTATGACGTGATACGATATGATGGTTTGTTACTGGTTCCTACTGGTTATAATCCGAGTTATGGCTGTGGAAGCAATCTGGCTTTCTTTGTTACGAATGAAACAATGTATGTATTTGACGCTAAGCTGGGGCGTTGGCAGGAATATGACTACGGTTTGCCTATCGACTACTCAGGTTCGTATTACATAACAAGAGATGATTATGTTTGGGCACTCATGTACCGTGGAACTTCTGGCGAGAAACAACCAAAAAACGTTGTTTACAGCCTTCACACGCACAGCTTCAACCAGCTTGAAAACGGGTGTACTTTATCAGATGGATATTTACATCACGGGTTTGCCGGATATTATGCCCACGACGCTGAAAACTACACACTTATAGGTTACAGTGCCTACACAAACGAATTTGACATAGTTCAAGTGACCGATCAGGGTTACCTCTGTTCGAGTGTTCCGCCATGGGATTTGAAAGCTGACGAGATCACAGTGTATGCACTAAGCTTTAGAAAGGTAATAGAAGTAGGCGTGCTTGTACGCGGCGAGTTCTATGGTTATGACACACGCCAAGGTACGTGGTCTCATACAACCGTAGACTTTGACTATGAGAACGGAGAAAGATACAGTGGAAGCTGGCAGCATGGCGGACAGTTCGCAATTGACTTCTCAATACTGCCGGGCGAAATATACAAATTCATAATTTACTCGGGAATCACAGGTCAATTCTCGATCGTATCACCTGGTCTGATTTATAATAGCGTTACCAGTTCCACTCTGTGCGGTGGTAAGGTCTTCGTTGTCTATGACATCGATACTGCATGGGGATATAGTCTCGTGACAGAACAAGGTTCAATAATTTCCCTTGATAAACCAGACACAGACTTTTATTCTTTCGGGGACGATTTTTGCGCCTTAGGAAGAGACAGCACAGAATCCAACATAACGACCATGTACATCTACAATAGCGAAAACAACAACTGGACAACTATAGATTTGGCAAAAGTATTGTACAGCATGCAGTGTTCCAACAGTGAACACGTCTTCGCATACAGCTCATACGAAAGCCCAATTAGAGAAACAGTTTTCTACTCATCGTTTCTGGACAAGTATCTAAAATGCGAGTTTCCAGTAAATAGCTCTGTTTCCGTGGAAGCTAAATACAATCTTGCATGGGCCCGCTCAAGCAATATGTCATATCTTTTTGACGCCATGAGGGGGATGATCTACGCGTTTGATTTCATGTTCACCACAAACGGTTTAGCCAACTTCGCCACTTGCTTTTTTGACGCTAAAACAAAAACTCTATACGGTTACAGCGTCCTTTCAGGAAAATGGACAAACCTAACGATTTCAGACACACCTTATACATGCGAAGCAAAGGGGTTCATCGGTCTAATCTCCAGCAATATCGACACAACATACTACAGCAGATATTACGCTTTCAATGGCCTCGAAGATAGTTGGGTCGAACTTGTTCCTTCAGGAATATATAAAGGACACAAAATTGGCGAGAAAACTGCTTTAGTAATCAGGTCAGACATGCTTTATGCCTTTGACCCAAATGGACACGTAGGCACATACAACTATCTGGTAGAGCATGAAGGAAACTTCTATCCCTTGTCATTATTCACAAACTCAACGATTTCCAACTTCAGTTTTAACCAGTCAACAACAGAGATAAGCTTCAACGTAACGGGACAAGACGGCACAATAGGCTTCTGCAACATAACACTCCCTAACACTCTGGTTCAAAATCTCTGGCAAGGCAACCCCACAATTCTCGTCGATGGAGAGCAGCCACTACAGATCAGCAGTTGGACTGACGGAAATTACACCTACATCTATTTCACCTATGTTCACTCCGAGCACAAAGTAGTTATAGTTCCAGAGCTTTCACATGCCGTCCTTACATCAGCCTTTCTACTGATAACGCTTTCAGCAGTATTCGTTTGCAGGAAAAACCGTCTTCACAACAATTATGTGTAAGGGAAAAAAGGGATTTGCGGGAGATTTCGCCATTTTCTGCGAATATAGGGCAACCCCGCCCAGTTTTTACTGACTCCGCTTAGTTTTTTATGCAGTTGTCCCTATTTTCGTTTTCTGAAGAAGAGCAGGTCGTCTTTTTGGCAGACGTATTCGAAGCCGGCTTCTATGAGTTGGCAGATTTCTTGTTCTTCTCCAGCTTCTTCCTAAACATCTCATCCATATCAACCGGCGGACATGCACGCCTATTCGCATCCAACACATAAAAAACCACGTCAACCAACTCCTCAGCAACCGCCTCTTCGCTTAACCCCTTCTTCCAAGCACCAGCCGCCTCACCCAACTCGATAAACGCAAAAAAGAAGCCAGTGATAGAATAGCATGCGCTCTACAGTGCTAAGGCTGAGGAGAGAGGAAAATTATAGCAGAATGCTCTATCGATTGAATAGTTATCCACAAGTGTTATTAAGACACTGAGTGCAAAAGTCAATCGACGGATCGAAGAAGAGGCGATTTGATTGAAGAGAGTCATGATTGTCCTTATTGCTTCAGTTTTTCTGGCGTCATTAATGCTGTGCAGAAACGCGTCGGCGGCACTGCCTCCTCCACAGCTCAAGGCAAAATTCAGCAGTGTCACTCCTGATATCGATGGAATCCTACGCAGTGCAGAATGGAATGATACAATAAAGTACGAGATCACCTTGACAAATGGAACTATTGACATTAGTGCTTGGCTTTACGTTAAACATAATTCGACGCACATTCACTTAGGCCTCTTAGTTTGGTCTTTTGAAAATCTGGATGAAGTATTAATCGCGTTTGACGAGGGAGACGATGGGAGCCACGGGAGCGGAAGTCGAGACATCACTTTGACACCTTTGCAGGAGGACTTGAAGATTGTTACGAAAAACCATGAACTTTATGATGGTTACTTCAATGTGGTATGGTACTCAAAAAGCACTGAGATAGACTTCGACGCTGAGCTTATTCATGAAATAGAACACACCACGGCTTCTTGGGAGATTGAGTACTGGGAAGGCGTAGGATGGGTAGATGATCACAAAGAGTGCGAATTTTCAATTCCGTTCGTTGGCAATGATGCTGGAACAAGCGATGTGAGCGATTTGTCGTGCAATGTGACAGATACAGTAGGCATAAAGCTCCAGCTATACTATCCTCCTTCTCAAAACAACTACTTTCCATCAGGCGACAAAACACAGGTTAGCACATACGCGGATCTTAGCTTTCCTGCACCTCTTATCGAAAGTTGCGGCTCCTCGGGGGTGGAAAAGAATAGCTTCAACTTGTATGAGGATGTGCGTGCAAATGGAGAGGGTTTCCTGCCTAACGCAACTTATGACTTCTACGTCGTGAATGACGTTGCAACTTGGATTAATGGTATGCCGATTCCGGCAAGGGTTTCTGGAACTGCAACATCAATCACTTCAGATTCTGACGGAGCTGTTTTGCCCATAACAGTGTGGAGCGATCCATCAACAGTTGGCGCGTATGACATGCTGGTTGACACGAACAAGAATGGTTTCTATGACGAGGGCGTAGATGCCTTGGACAGTAATGATGTAGAGGTTACGGCGGGCTTTGTGATTCCAGAATTTTCGGCACTCTCGATTTTGTTGCTGTTTCAGCTGGCAGTGTTTGCAGTACTGATCTTCGCCAAAAAGCACTATCACTAACCCTTCTTTTTCTGCAATTCCTCAATAACTGATTTCCAATTCAATGGCAACGCAATCATCTTTTATGTTACTGGCGGCAATGGCACCGCTGGTTTTTGCAGGCTCTGTATCCCAACAGCTTTGAATGCAACATACACGGTATTTGTCAATGGTGCAGAAGTTCCATCTGACCTTCTATCATGTTCCAACAGCACACACAACTACTTATACTTCAACTATACTCACTCAACACAACAAGTAGTAATAATCACAGAGCTCCCATCAGCCACCATCCTACCACTATTCATAGCACTTTCCGCAATAGCCATTATCGCAACAAAGAAAAAATCTAAAAGATAAAAGCCAACTTCCAAACCCAAGTTTTACCCAGTCAAATGTCTTAAGTGCTTCACATCAAGCATTCACAAAACACCAAACTATAAAGAGGTAGGCTCCGAGCCTATACTCGTAGGCTAAGCAAAAAGAGACAGTGGCTGGAGAGCCCCGCTAAAGAGGAGTGTGCTTCCTTCTTAAGACAAATGCAGCTGCCAGAGTTGCTATCATGAACAGCGGCAAAATAAGTAACGCTTGAAATTCTGGAATTACAAAATCTTCCAACATCAACGTAATCTGCTTATTCTCTGTCATATCAATCGTTGCATTTGCTGAATGTGTGGCATAGGTTGCTGTCACCGTGTAATTTCCATACGGATGTGCTCCTGTAGCGTTAGTCATAAGTTGAACCAAAATAAACTTGGCCCAGCCACCTGAATCTGCCAAATAGGAATATGCAACTGTCCCATTCTGATAGTTAACTGTCACGTTTGCATACGGAACATCGTCACTATTCATGTCTACTACATGCACATTGAGATACCAGCAAACATAAGTCCTCGACTGATCGTGATTCTCACCATAGTTAGCCATCGAATTTATGGCCCACACCTCGGAGTTATCATAGGAATATGCATAGTTTGTTGAAGAATTGTATGCATAGAGCTTGGAATTTTGATATGTTATTACTGCATAAGTGACATTTACAGCGTAAGCCGAAACAACTGTCGAATCGTAGATATAAACGAAATGCAATGTCGAGTTAGATATTGTCGCGTTAGAGCTATTCTCAAGGCTCAGGCTCCAAAGATCGACGTACGAGTTTACGACTGTGACGTTTGGTGCTTCGCCACCAACAGTAACCGTTACTGAACAGTTAAGTTTGAAATCCCAATAGCCAAAGTAACCCGGGTTAAGTCCATCAATAGAGCAGTTTATAGAGGCAGCATAAACAGTGATGTAACCTGAAATCGAGCAGTTGGAAATATATACGTCAGCGTCATCGCGACCGGTAAGAATGTCGATTGTGCAGTTGTGCGCTTCAAAGCTTGAATCATCATATATGTGAGTTGCGTAGGATGTTGAATCCCGCAAATTGAAGTTGGAAGTGCCGAAGGCATGAATGAACTGGACAAAGGAATTTGAAACAGACACATAAGAATCATCAAAGGTGCGTAGCCAAATCGAACCTACTGTGTTGAGCATCTCTATTGAGCCTGTGCTGTTTCCATAAAGGCTCATGAACAGATCATAGCCATTTGTGCTTATGCTGGCGTTTTCTATTATCAGACGCGGGTTGCCATAAGCTGGATTGCGCAAAGTCAAATTAAATTGATGATCCTCAGACTGCGTGAAATTTACGTACGCATTTCTCAGAATCAGCGTGGCATTTTCTTCTACAATCATGCTCCCATTAATGTTAAAGGTTCCTTCAATAACATAGACGCCGTCGCCGCTGAGATGCAAGTCTCCAAGGTATAACGGACTTTTGCTGACAACCCACTCCACGCCATTCCAATGCAATATAAGCCCAAAATCGCCAACAGCCCAACCATCAAAAGCATCAACCATAAACACTGAAAAGAGGTAGCTGGTTGCGGGTTTTGTGACACTGTTCCATGTGGTTCCGTTGTAGTGAAGTATGTCTTGATCGCCCACTATCCAACCGTCAGTGGCGTTGAGCATAAACACTGACCTTAAAGTATGGGGAGTTGGGCTTGTAAAGTTACTCCAAGCTGTGCCGTTCCAATGAATTATTGTTCCGTAAGAGCCTACGGCCCAGCCCTTAGTAGCGTTAACCATAAAGACTGAATGGATACCACTTGATGTTGGACTTGTAACTGATTTCCAAGCTGTGCCGTTCCAGCGTAATATGCCGTAGGCGCCGCTTACAGCCCAGCCGTCTGTGGCATTAACCATAAAAACTGACTTCAGCCAATTTGACGTTGGACTTGTGACTATGCTCCATGCGGTGCCATTCCAACGAATTATAATTCCATTCCAACCAACTGCCCAGCCTTCAGTAGCATTAATAATATACACTCCATAAAGGTTCTCAGAAGTTGGGCTTGCAACCTCACTCCAAGCAGTTCCATCCCAATGAATTGTGGTTCCCTCAGTACCAACTGCCCAGCCATCAGTAGCATTAACCATATGAATTGACATAAGATTACTCCCTGTTGGACTTGGCACTGTTCTCCAAGTAGCACCGTTCCAATGAAGTATAGTTTGGCCAACTGCCCAGCCATCGCTGGAGTCAAGCATAAAAACTGATCTCAAGTCTTTATCTGTCCAATCAAACGACATAGGCTCAAAACCAGACGTAGCCGCATACACACAAACTCTAACATTCATTCCAGCAGTAAACAACAAGCACAAAAAAAACGTTGCAAAGACCAAATTCTTCATAGGGCATCGCTACCCTATTCTTCACACCAGCTTTTTATAATTTTCGAAAAGCATTGACTGCAAACAATAGTCAGAACAGAGCTTTTTCAGAAGTATAACAACGATGCGATATATAGGTAGGCTATTTAAGCCCCGAGCGTTACCGATACGCACAGACAAACTGAATACTTTCAGTTTTTTATGAATTTTAACATAATATGCCCTTTTTTGGTGACTGCTCTCTAAGAATTCATCAATCTGGATAGCAATCTATCTAATACACTAAGAATCTAAAATAAGCTTGAAACATGAAAGTATGCCCACCCATACTTTGTATGGGTACCCCTACTCCCGAATGCCTTCAACCATGTCTCAGCTTCAGTGACCAACAAATAACTATTCAGGCAGAGGCTCCTCTCTAATGCCTTCGATCAAAAGCGCATCAGAAATGGAATATTTACCATCAGTCTCAAATATGATTCCCATGTTAACCAGATTTCTGATAAGAGTTGAAACAGCATGGTTCGTTATTGACCGCGCCTCTTTCGTCTCAACCACAGACTTGATTTGAGACCAACTCGCTTCTCCTACCTTCATAACAAAATTGAGAATAACACCATAACGTCGGGATAGAGCAACAATCTTCAAAACTTCTTCTCTCGCCAGTTTCCCAGCCTCAGAAGCAACTTCATCCACAAGCTCTCTTGAACATAGATTTCTATCTCGACACCTCACACCAAACAGCGTCAGCCACCCTGGAACCCCGTCGAGCCTCTTAACGGCATACTCTAACACTTCAGAGCTTGGCTCCAGCTTAACCTGCTTAAACCCCGAAACAAGGAAGTCCTTTGCCATACTTGCAGAGAAATTTTTCATTTGAACTTGAACAAAATGCCTTCCGTACAAAGGAGAATCAGGCTGATCAAAACCCAAGAAAACAAATAAGACTCCAACCTCTGAACCAGTTACCACGACCACAACGTTATGATAAGAATCAACAACATGCGCAAGAAAACGAAGCATCCACTTATCTCCACGAATAACCTGAATTTCGTCAAATGCAATCACAAATTTTTTCTTCTTCTTTGCAGCCCAGCTATCGATCTCACCGAAAAGCTCAGCTAAATCCACTCCTGCCTTACCCTGCTCAAAGCTCAACTCACTCCCAAGAACCGACACACCCTTTAGGTGTTTCAAAGCCTCAGAGAGATCAGAGAACAATTTTCGGTCAATCTGTCTAAACGCTGCTTCCAGCCTCCGAACAATGTCAGCATAAGAAGGATTAAAAGGCAATCCACGCAAATCCAAAATCGCAAAGGGACAACCGCACTCAACCAAAGCAACATTGACAAAAGAAGTCTTTCCAGTCCGACGAAGACCGGTAACAACAATCAAAGGCGAGTAAGACAAAGCCTTAAAAAACTGCTCAAGCTCTTTCTCGCGATTATAAAGATCTTCTTTTTTTTGTCTTTGGACGGGGATCAAAATACATGTATAGGCACCCATACTGCGTATGCCTACCCATACTAACAAAGTTTTCAACATCACGCTACAATGCGTTAGGCAACAACATCAAGACTCAAAAAAGAGGGGATTTGCGGGAGCTTTCACCATTTTCTCCGAAAATAGGGCAACCCCGCAACAAGCTGATATTTGACTTTGTCTGTTGGGTTATTTTTGTGTTTCCTTGTTGACAAATGTTTTTACTGCGAAAACGGTTATTGAGAAGTAGGGTGAAAATCGGTTTGTCTTCGTTAAGTGAGGCAATAAAACGAACCAGTGATGTGCTTAGGTTTGGTGCTTCAAAACAGGTTTTGGATTACGAGCAGCGGTTCTCATCAATCAAAAATCTTTACGATGGTTTACTTTTAAATCTTATAAAGATGGATTTTGACTTTGAAGAGGCTTGCGTAACTGCACAAAAGTTTTTCGGGGCATCAAGTGTTCGTTTTGCGGGTATAGATGGCACAATGTATTCGCGGCCGCTGTTTGATTTGGTGATTTTCTTCGGCGGAGCTTATGCTTCAACTGGTACAATAACTTTTTCGGAGAAGGACAAGCCCCTAGTTGAGTATGATGAAAGAACTGTTCAGCAAGGTGCAGGAATATCAAGCGTTGTGCCTGTTTACGTCAACGAGATTCCAGATATAGATCAGACGTTTTTTGATGTTGAGCAGCCTGGGGAAATCAGTTTAGGTAAGCCGCTGGTGGATGAAGCAATAATAAGTAATGCCACGATTGCGAATTGGATAATGACTTTCGCCGAGTATTATCTTGCCTATAAGCTTGCCACAGACTTAGAACAGAATGTACGTATTATTCTTTTGGATAGAAGTCTATCCATTGAGCGTGCAAGCCTCCTTTATGACACTTCAAAGTATGAATTATGGAAGGCGAAAAGCAGCATAATTGGGTATAAAATTGACAATGAGCCTATCGATGTTAATGACTTAACTATTGCAAGACAATATGTTTGCAATGAGGCATTGGGTTTGCCGCCTCAAAGGGCAGATTATCTGCGTTATGCAATAATTGAATTAGTCAGGCGAAAAGGAGCTTTAACTGAGAAGCAGATTTTGGCCGAATTTGGGATAACTGACGAGAAAAGAACCAGAAGAGCAGGGCGATACCTTAAACATTTGATTAAGCGGGGTGTTCTTGTCGAGGAAAATGAGAATTATAGTTTGGTTCCTAAGTATAATACGACTTGGGAACGCATCAAAAAGCTTGTTATAAGTTTGGGTGATCGGTTCTTTTTTACGAAAACATCGGGGACGGAAACGGCAAATTTGATGAAAATTTTGAAGGAGGGAAAAGAGAGTTGGCTTACAACTCTTGACATTGCTTTTCTTACGCTTTTCACGTTGCACATGCTTGTGGAGGAATGTTGGAAAAGACAAATTTTGCTTGTAGGCGTCACGAAGGACACTGCTGCAAGGGATTTTAAGAGGCAATTGATTCCAATAATGTACAATGAAGGCTTATTGAAAGCGGCTATTTCGCAGGAAGAGTTTGAAAAATTGCCGAACACTGATCGTATGATACTGCAGTCTGCCAGCATTTTCAACAACGAAAAAATTAAGCTTCCGTGGAGTATAGTCGAATATGATTCAGCTTTCAGAACTATGGTTTCTGATAGGCAGGGTCGCAGGGGTTATGTTTCTGGGGCGATAAAGAACAAGATTGGCTTAGAGAAGACTTTTTTGAAGACGTATGTGCAGTTAAGCCAAGCCAAAACGGATTCGATGTTGAGGAGTAATGTGTTGTTGATAGATCGTCTTGTTTATCCGCAGTATGATTATAGGCGTGAAAGTGTTGTGGAGTTTTGGAATGAACTGAGTGATGGTACGAGAGAGCCTGTTGAAGCGATTTTGTTTGTGGATAAAAGGGTTCCGAATAAGCTGCAAAACTTGGTTATGACTGTTTTGGCTGCTATGGTTCCGTCTAGTATTCCTGAAGCTTTCGGTCACAATAAGCCCTTGTTTATTGCGGATAAGATTGCTAAGTGGAATTACAGTCAATTCAAGTGTGTTGTGGATACTACTGCGGATTGGATATTGAATAACCATAAATTGAGAAGGTTCATATTTTATATGAGCACGTTTAGGGAGAGGAGGACTGCAATTGAAGCTGCAAGAAGAGAAGGCATTTAATGGTTATGTGCGTGTTCTGTTGCTGTTTGCGGTTACTATCCCCCTCTATATATACCTTGAATTTATGGTTAGAACTTAAGCGTGGATTTAGCGGAAATAGCTTAAATTGAAAAAGCAGTCTATACACAATCATAAATCCAGAGGCGAACAATCCTTTGAATACGCAAAAAGAAACCACACTAAACGAGTTCTGCTTCACGAATTTTGACGACAGGTTCCACGCGAGACTTGCTGCTGTTATTCCAAGATTTTTTGGTGGAGCAGAGGAAACTAAGCTTTCGGGCACGAGTGCCCGTTATCAGTGTCGCGCTAAAGTTGAGTATCAGAAGGATTTGATGGGGCTTTTGGAAGAGGGCATGCTTTTGGCTGTTAAGAACTTTAAGCAGGCAATGGGGCAGGGTGAGGAGAGGTTTACGCTTATGGAGATTAGTCGAGTTTGGCCTGAGCATTTTGGTTTGCGTGGGTTGTCTGATCATGGTTATTATCCTATGCAGTTTGAGATTATTGAGCAGTCTGAAGTGGATTGGCAGACGGATGATAAGTCTACTATGATGATTCAGATAGACGCCATTCCAATAAACTACGATTTAATCCTAAACAAACAGTGCGAGTTCGAGTTTGTTAAGGGCTTTTCGTATCCAGTTGTAGGAAGCTCCGCCTTTTTGCTGAATAGTGAAATGATAAATCGCATGTATAACCAGAAGATAGCCGAAAAGTTTGGCATAGACCCATCTAAAACTGTTGAAGATGCTAGGGCTGATCCGAGGCTTGGCTTAATTAAAATGTTTCAAGCAAGTAAAACAGTTATTCCTATCTATGTTGATTTTGAGAAGCTTGTTCGCTATCACTTCGGTGTTTTTGCTTTTACGGGTGGTGGAAAAAGCAATTTGATGTCGAACGTTCTTAGGCGAATTTTGGTGCATACTGACAACACGAAGGTTATAATTTTTGACATAAGCTGCGAATACATATTCCTAATGCTGGATATGCTTGCTGACCCAGCGTTTTCGGCGAAGGTTGTTGTTGAGCATAGGATAGATTCGCTTGAACAGTTTTTCAACTCTGTTGTTAAGCCGAGGGAGTATGAGGCTGATGAGAGAATCAAGGCGGGATTACAGCGTATAATCGAGCAGGGTAAACTTGCCTATTACACGAGACCTAAGCAGAAGATTCCTACTTACAGTCAATTTTCGGATGAGCTTGGTGCTCAGAGGAGAGATAGCGTAGATAAACCGCATTACATGAACGCTATTGACAAGATTCATGATGCTATTCTTGAGTATGCGGAAGAGCATGGTTTGAGCGAAAACCAAGAAGTGAGTGAAGATTTTATTGGATACATAGACCAGCTTGCCACGGAAACCATACAGCAGTTTAAGGTTCACGAAAAAAGTGGGTTGTATGCGTGGGCTACCACGAGAAGTGCAATCTTGGACATTATTAAAAAGAAACAGGAGAAAGAAAAGGAAGAAGTTGGTGGACTGACAGCTGAAAAAATCCGTGAATTATTGGAAGATAAAACGACAAGCCTTGTTTGTGTTTCAATTTCAGACCCGTTCATAATAAAGGACTTAGTCATCACTTTGACGCAGGATTTACTTGTTCGGAGAAAGCGCAGATTCCAAGTTAAGCCCTACGTCTTGCTTGTTTTTGACGAGGCACAAGAGTTCGTTCCAAGTGGCGCAGGAGGAATTGATTCTAAATGTTCTGGGCATGTTGAAACTTTGCTCAGGCAGGGGAGAAAGTATGGTTTAGGCGTTTGCATAGCTACACAACGTATTGCCTACTTGAACACAAACGCTTTGCAGCAGCTGCACACGTATTTTGTTGGCACTTTGCCGCGCCCATATGATCGCACGCTTGTCAGCGATACGTTTATGATAGATAAGGGTATATTGGAGAAAACTTTGGAGTTTGCGCCGGGCGAGTGGCTTTTGTCAAGCTACATAGCTACTGGCATAGAAAACGTGCCCATATTCATAAAAGCAGATAACGCAGAAAACGAAATAGAAAAATACCTGAAAGAAAGCAGGTCAAAATGATTTTCCGATTGTAAGAATATATCTAAGAAGAAAAGAGGAGCATGAATGGTCTATCGGCACGCAAATAAGGTACGCTTACAGACATCCCACGCATCTCAATACGCAAACACAAAGAAGACGATGGCTATGAATAGAAAAATGGTGTTACTAATCGTTGCATCGATTATCATCGTTTCTTCGACTGTTGGAGTTTACTTGCTTACACAGGTGCGAGAAGCGACTAAACCCTCTTGGCTGAAAGTGGGCGCTTTCGTGACTTACGAGCAGTTCTTCGTGTGGACAGGGAACAACGCAACAGAGTACATGACGTGGAACATAACCAGACTAGAAAATGATTCCGTTGACCTGCACCTGATTTCCCACGGCGTGAACACATCTAGTGGAAACGTAGTCATAACAACGGGCGAGGTCAATTGGACGCTCAATGCAGCTACACGCGAGATACTCGGTGCCTCAGATTCAAACTACATTGGCGAAAAAAACCCATTCTGGATTGAAAAAGACGTCACTGCAGGGTCCACGATAGACATACTTTATGGCTCCAACACCATCAGCAAAAGTGAATCCATCCACGTTCTCGGACAACAACGAGACTGCTGGATCGTTGAGTATCAATGGCCTACGTCCACCATGAAGCGCTGGTACGACAAACCTAGCGGGATTGTTCTCAAAATCCAAGTAGTCCTGTATCGCCAAGACATAATAATAGAGATTACAGAAACAGCAGTGCAAACCAACGTTAACCTAGAATCCTAGTACACCAGAACAGAGTTTGCAACCTACAAAACCTTCGCAGACTACAGCGACATCATGCCCTTCAGAAAACAGAAATAGATGAGAATACTAAAGTCCCAAACAACTTGGGAAAGGGTTTGGGGGTTCAATCTATTTATAAGGGAGTTCTAGTTTTTCCGAGAGCAACAGAACTGCTCATGAATTGCTAAGTGTGCATTCAGCTTCTTATTGATAGGTATGTCTTGTAGGGTTTGAAGCCAACCTTAGAATACGCTCGAACTGCTGGAGCATTGTCCGCTATGACATGAATCAACGCAATCGGAGACCTCTTCAAAA
>CAYVGZ010000040.1:0-14044 GCA_964450845.1 uncultured Candidatus Bathyarchaeia archaeon
TCATAAGAAAGAACAGCACCAGTCGGGTTATTCGGATAATTCAAAATCATCACACGTGACTTCTCCGTGATAAGTGACGTCACATCATCAATAGAAGGTTTAAAGCCATTTTTCTCTAGCAATGGAACAGCAACGGGAACCCCACCAGCCAAAAGAACACAAGGCTCATAGCATACGAACCCTGGGTTCGGAATTAGAACCTCGTCACCTGGATTTATTAAAGCAATCAGCGCCGAAAAAATCGCTTCAGTACCGCCAACAGTTACTAGAATTTCAGAGTTTGGATCATAACTGAGATTATATTCACGATAAGCCTTTTGTGCCAGTGCCTCTCGAAGTTCAGGAACCCCATTGGTTGGTGCATAATGCGTTTTACCCTCTTTTGCTGCTAGCAATCCCGCCTTCAATGCGTGTCTTGGAGGAGTAAAATCGGGTTCTCCTACGCTTAGGTTGATAACGTCGGGCATTTCTTGAGCTAAAGCGAAAAATCGGCGTATTCCAGAGATTTTTACGCGTTTTAGACGTTCTGCAGGTTTAAATCTTGAAGCCAAAGACTTCCCCGATTATGCATTGTTTGCATGAGCATAAAATGTTTACGTTAGTAAAACAGCAATAGTGAACGTGAAAGTCTCGATAACTTTAAAAGGGTAGCCTGTATACAAAGTTGTATCCACTAGAAGTAAACTACGCTGGGAAAGATTTGAAGTTAAAGGAAGGCGTTCAATCGTGGTTAATGGGTTCTCAAAATGACCCCATTGCAAAAACACTCGTAAAAAATAGCCATTTGACAAAAACGCAGCTAGAAACACTGCTTATTGACGTTTTATCTGAAAATATCGCAGGCAAACCACTAAAATACGATGAAAAAGCCAAATTAAGGTTAACAAAGGCAAAAATAAGCCGCGGAGCCTTCAATAGGACTTTAAAACAAGCAAAAGAAAACATCACAAAATCGATTTATACCATACTACTCTTAGGGTACTTAGGGATCTTCGAAACTACAACTCTTGACCCTTATCTAGAAATAGCCAACAAACTACAAGAATACATAGAAGCCTACAAGAACATGCCAAATAAAAGTGAAGAACTAGACGAACATCTGAAAATCATAGAAATGGTAAGAGAAGAGCTTGAAACAAGCCTAAAACAGCTCTCAAACTCTTCCCAGGGCGTTGTGTGACGTCACAAATCACATCAAAAGGTGAGCATTCGGCAGCAACAATAAACACACGCACAGCAACCAGTATAAAAAACGCTGAAAATCCAAAAACAGCCGAAAAATGAGGTTTTGGTGCATGCCAGTTGCTGTTTTAAGGTAATATGATGTTCTTTTTAAAGTGTGATGTGTGACATCATAGACTCCTTAAACAATGCAAATCTCCATAATCTTTATATCTCTTATAGTAAAATTGTGATTTGTGATGCAACATGGGTGTATCGTTCGTAATCACATGTAAATCACAGAGGTGCACTGTTTGGATGAGGTTATACTAATTCTTGCGGGTGTTTTGCTTGCCGTAACCGTTGGCGCCGCAATTAAGTATTATAAACAACTTGGAAGGGCTCAGCGAGAGTATGAAAAGGCTGAACAAGTTGTCGAGGACATTGTTTTGAGTTTTAATAGACAGATTAGGCAGGAAGCTAGTAAGTTAGAGCTTGTTGCATACAAGGTTGAGGCAGTTTCTTCAAAAAGTGATAAAGCTTTGATGAAGGCGGAAGAAGCAGATAAGAAATTGCTGTCGTTAGAAGGCAAAATTGACGTTACCTTAGGGGACAGAGAAAAGGTGTTAATGAGACTGGATGAAATTGACAAAAAGGTGCGTGATACTGTTGTATCACAAGAGGTATTAACTGCCAAAATATCTGCGATCGAGGAACAATCCAGACAGCTTTCAATGTTTCCCGAAGCAAAAATTGAAGCAGTAATGCCCATAAAAAGAGAGAAAGTTTTAGCTCCCTTAACAGAGACCGAGCTATCTGTTCTGGAAATACTGTCTTTGGAAGGCCCTAAAACGGCGCCCGAAATTAAAGAAAAAATCAAGCTCAGCCGAGAGCACACGGCTAGGTTGATGAAAAAGCTTTACGAAAGTGGTTATCTGGAAAGAGAAACCAGCAAAATTCCTTTTAAGTATAGTGTTAAGAAAGAAATGGAAAAACTCTTGAGAAAAGCGGAAAGCGAAGCAACATAGCATACTACGAAGAAGGAGGCTCCTGTTCGTTCAACCGTTTAAGTCGTTTCTCCATCTCTGAAAGGCTCTTTGATTCTGAAAGCCCATAGTCTTCCTTTCTCCTCTTGTCCAAGTAGTCTGGATAATGTGTGACCTTTATTGGTACAGCAAACCTGATTTTCGGCTCAGATATGAGCAATGCTTCGCCAACATCGAGCATTTTTATTTCCGTGTCACTATACTCTAAATAGGGCGTGTTTTCGGTCAGATATATTCTGTCCTTTCGCAACTCTGTCTTCATAATGACCTTGGTCCACAGTTCAGCGAAAACGTCAAAGTTAATCCTTGAAGGACGTGGTGTTACAGCGTTGAGTCCAACTCGGTATTTGCGGTATGTTAGGGCGATGTCTGAAAATATGGTTCTAGGCTTGTTTGGGTCAAGAAACTCGTGCGCCTCTTCAAGTGTTATGAGAAGCGTGGGCAGATTCTTCCATTCTTCATAATTTTCTTCCCACATGCATTTATAATGGTTTGCAACCGTTGAAGCCGTGAGGCAGGTGATTTTGTTTTGCTCCTCGGAGCTTATTCCTGAGATGTCTATAAGGCATGTTATTCCCTTACATACGTTCTGGGCAACGCTGTCAATGAAGCTGTAATCGGAAGCTGGGAAAATGTCGTGGGAAAGTGATGACAATTTAAGCATTAGGGCTTCAATCACGTGTTTCATCTTGTAGTCTGCGAGATGCCCTACCCCGGCGTGCCCTTCTGCCCCATAAACCTCTCTAGTTTCCTGAATCCAACTCTTGCCCAGCCTTTTGTAAAGTTTTCGAGCAAGCCGAAATTGAGGAAGACCTATGTCAGGAAACAGAGTAATAAGCCTCTCCGGGGTGATTGTGAATAAGCCCACAGTCATTTTTCCATCACGTGCGGAATAATACTGGACCTTGCTGTGGAACAGTGGATGATCTTTTAGGCCTTTTTGCGGTTTAATCCCCTTGCCTTCAAGAAGCTGGCCGGCGAAGTCGAAAATGAGAGCCACTGTTTTAGGGCTGTTGTCAATGCTTTGTGCATTGAGAATTAGTTCGGTGTTTGTTTTCCCCGAGCCAGTCATTCCAAACATGCCCATCATTAGTGGTATGGCTTCAATATTTATGCCCGCTGACCCCAATAGTTGCTCTCCAGAGCGGAGGCATCCAACTTCTAGTTCCCCTGAGAGTTTGAGGATGGAACAGTCTTCTTCGCTAGCTGTGTACACTTTGTCTTTATAGTTTGGGTTGAAGGTTGGGGAGCGTCCTTTGCCAGCTCTCTTCTCTAAGAAGAGAATAGCTTCGACGCTCCTGTAAGCTGAATACGGTCCGAAGGCTTCTTTGCCTTCTGCTTCACGCAGCTGCTCAATTGTGTCAAGTGTGGAGCTGCTCTCGGCGTTAACAACCCTTGCGTAGAAGCCCCTCTCACCTGAATCTATTCGAACAATTTGTCCAAAAGAAAGATTGATTTCCTTGTTGAGAAAGAAAGATACGGAGTCTCCCTTCGTTCCACACACAAACCCTATAGGTTCAGAACTATTCACTCCACCACTCCCACTCGAACGCATGCTTAATTCCATGAAGCTCGTCAGCGAAGCTACATGAAAATTCTTCTCGGCGAAGTATTTCTAATAAGCCACTCTGGGCGAGTACATTCTCGACTTGATCGTGGTAAGAAAGAAGCATCGCATCGGAGGGTGCAGAGAAGTCGTGGGCAAGCCAAAGGGGGACAGGATATCCAAGACATCGGGGGTCTTCGGCTACTGCAGTCAAAGGAGAAAGGGTCTCGCTTACTTGTTGGTCTGTTAAGTATTCCATTATGTCACAACGAAAAACGCGGGAACTTCCTTCGCACAACCTAACAAGAGATATATCTCCATACAAGCTTTTGTCCTTGTCAGCTTCTCTGATTGGATGACAAACCCACGTATCATAAGGAGAGAGTATACTCGTAGTAGCTATTAGGTCTCTTCCTTTTTCATCATGAAGTGAGGGAGAGTTTTTGCTAACAGCGAGAAGGGTGATCCGATCTTTTTCACATTTCTCATAAAGTGCCACTCGGAATTTTCTTTCACCGCCGAAGTATCCGCCACCATCAAGTAAGAGATAATTACTACGAGGATTAGTATGCTCGTAGTAGAAAAGGCTAGTTTTGTTCTGAAGAAGGTTAAGTGCCATTTGACTTTCTAACTCAATTCTTACATCTGTCAGAAAGTTACTACGAGTACGTGCATTACCAACTACAGTGCATATTCTTTCCTGATAGCCCCAATCAATATTGCGCTCTTTAACTGAGGCATACGCTACTCGCATTAGGTAGATTCCCCAGTTGTTTGCCCTCTTGAGTGTTCTTGTCGAACAATCAACGGCAACGAACCCTCCTAGAAATTCGCTGATTTTTTTCAAGGGCTTTATTAAAGCCGCATCTGGTTTGACCGATATCATTGGCTCTTCTTTCACTTCAACTGCTCCAGCAACTCTTCCTTTGTCTATGTAAAACTTGAGTTTCTTCTCCATTTCAGCAAAGTCTGTCTTGATATTGCTGCTCATTTACTTTGCCTCCAACGCCATGGCTAAAACGTGAAATATTTTGTTGCTAGTAGTTTTTGCATGTTTGCTTTTTATCTTTTGTGAAACTTAATCTACACTGCTTATGCACATGTAGAGGTCAGGGTATTTCCTGTTTAACTATAGCTTGCGGAAAACTTGCCAGTTTGTATTTCAAGCGATTAGAAGCCCCAGCTTTCACTAGTACTCCTTTGTTCGCCATTCTGGCAAAATACGTGGCCACGGTGCTGAGACTTATCGGTTCTTTGAATTCCTGTTCGTAGGCTGATTGGATCTCTCTTGAAGAGAACCAGACCATGGGAAAGTGTTTCTGGATCAGCATGCGAACTTTTTCGTATTTAGAGACCCAATTGCCTGCAACCATTGGATTGCCTTCAGAGTTTCCGGCGCTACTTGACACTCCGCCCAACAATTCTACCAAATCCAAAAGGCGAACAGCCTTTTCCCGAGTTATTTGCCCTTCAAAGGACACAGTATATTTATTACCTTCACTATCGAACAGCTCAACACGCATCTTTCTTGCGGGCATCAGCAATCTACACCGTAGCTGGTGTTCACACTTTACAGTTCACAAGTTATAGCTATTACGGTGAAAAAGTAATAAGTAAAAACGTCATAGCAAGCCTCAAAGAAGAAAACACCAAAAAATTGCAGAGGTTTTTACTTTACAACCGTCACAGTTTTTCTAAACAGGAAATAAGCAAAAGACAGCCATTATGTTGGTATCTCCAGTAGAAGGGAAGGGGTGGCTTTTTCACAGAAAAAAGACATAAAGAAGTTAATACCGAGTAAAACAAAACCCAAAAAGACGCAGTCTCAAGTTAACTTCACATAATCTTCTCAACCGTGTGAAATTATCTAACAGATTGGAAAAAGGTATTTTTCCACTAACCTTCGAAACTAGCAAAGGAGCCTTTAAGTCTAAATAAAAACAGAAAGTAAAGAAGCAAAAACGTAGCTTAAAATTATTGAATAAGAAAAAAAGAAAGCGTCACCCCTTAGTTTCCAATGGAACAGGGTAAACTTTTGCCGTTATCGATTATTTTAGAGAGTATTCATCTAAAAAATTTTACAAAAATTATTATAATACATTTTTTATTCTTAGTTTTTAGAGTATAATTTAATTTTTAAGTTAATGCTATAACTATTCTTCATCCAAACAGTTTTCTACAGGAAATTTGGGGGTGTGGCTATGGTCCTTAAGCTTTTTGTCTTCAGGCTTTCGGTTTTCTTTTAGTTTTCTTGCGCCACTAATTTAGTTTTTTGTATGGCAGAACTTATTTTCTGAAGAAAAAACAAAGCGTTACCTTTGCTTAAGAGGAATTACAATGAGCGATACTAATGTGCTTGACGATGTGTTCAAAAAATCTTTTAACAACATAAATATTTTTCAGGATAGAGAGGTTCTACGGCACGACTATCTGCCAGATACGTTACCGCACCGAGATGAACAGATTAGGCAGATCGGCGAAACTATGGCGCCCGTTCTAAAAGGAGCGAGAGGTTCTAACGTTTTTATTTATGGAAAAACTGGAACTGGAAAGACAGCTGTAACAAAACATGTGCTCAGCCATCTTGAGGTTAAAGCAAAGGAATTTAATGCACCTGTTAAGTTCTGTTACGTGAACTGCCGTTTAGCAGGAACTGAGTATCGCGTTTTTGCTAGTTTATGTCAAAGAATAGGCAAATCTGTTCCTTTTACAGGGCTATCTGTTGGGGAAGTTTTTGACAGATTCCAAGCAGGGTTGGATGACTCCAAGATTATATTTATCATAGTTTTGGACGAAATCGACGCTTTGATCAAAGCACATGGTGATAACCTTCTCTATGAACTAACAAGAATAAATGAAACCTTGCACGAGAGCAAGGTATCTCTCACTGGCATATCCAATGACCTACGGCTGAAAGAGCTTCTTGATCCTCGAGTTTTTAGTTCACTTAGTGAAGAAGAGATTGTTTTTAGTCCCTACGATGCTAGTGAATTAAAAAATATCCTTTTTGAGCGTGGCAAATTGGCGTTCCATGACGGTGCTTTGTCTGATGGCGCTTTGAGTATTTGTGCGGCTTTAGCCGCTGCGGAGCATGGTGATGCGAGACGGGCATTGGATTTGCTACGAGTTGCTGGTGAAGTTGCTGAGCGAAAAGGTGCGAGCACTGTAATTGAGGAACATGTTCGGGAGGCAGAGAAACACATTGAACACAACCGTGTTATTGAGGCTCTCCAAAATTTGCCTTTACACTCAAAACTCGTGGTCTTAAGTATTCACCACCTAAGAGAAGCAGATGCCAACCGGGTCATTACTGGCGAGATTTATGAAGTTTATAGTGAGCTTTGTGGAGAATTAGGCGTCACTCCATTAACCCAACGTCGGTCAAGCACGCTGGTGAATGAACTTGATTCTATGGGACTGTTGAATTCGAAAATCGTAAGCATGGGGAGGTATGGACGTACGAAGAAGATTAGGTTGGAGATAACGCGCACTCTTATTAGAGATGTGTTCGCTAATGACAGCAGGCTTGGACGTTTGATTGTTTATGCGCCGAAATGCCTTTCAAAACCTGCAAATAGTAGGAGTTGAGGACGGAAGTTTTCAGAAGGGCACAACACGAAGAGCCATCCTTGCAGTTGTTTTGTTTAAAGGATTAAAAATTGAGAATATTAAAATCACGAAAATAGCTGTCGACGGTCTAGATGCAACCGAGAAGCTCGTGGAAGTCTTGAACAAGTGGAAGTTTGCTGCTGTCATGCTTGCTAGCGTATCTTTTGCGGGCTTCAACATAATTGATCCAACTGCAATTCGTAAAAAATTCGAGCAACCAGTTATTATAGTAACGCGAACAAAACCTCACAATGAGGCAGTTCATAGCGCTCTTAAAATACACTTTAAAGATTGGAGAATACGTTGGAAAGTGTTTGAGAAATCAGGTTCTTTTCACAAAGTGGCTGTCTTAGCTGATGAACCACCAGTCTATGTTGAAACAATAGGTGCTGACATCAAGTGGGCTTGTAACCTTATTCAATCCTTGTCTGTTTGTTGCAGGGTTCCCGAACCAATACGTGTTGCACGATTGATCGCCCGCGGGCTATCCTAAATAAACGGAACAACAGTAACCTCTAACGTTTGAAGGTTTACCACAGGAACTTTCCCTGCCGTTGGCACAAAACCAAGCCTTCGCATGTACTCTGTTTGTTCCTGCCATCCGCCTGAGTTTACAATTAACACTCCACGATAATTGCTGTATCCCAACGCGTGTATATGACCAGCATGAAATATGTCGGGAACACGCTCAATAACCAAGGGATCTCTGCTTTCTGGCGACAACATTGTTTTTCCGCCATATACCGGTGCAAGATGGCGGCATTGCAACAACAGTTTCATTGCCTTTTCTGGATGGTTGGGGTCCATGCCTGGAACCGTTGAGATAACATCATCTAAGCTGCGACCATGATCTAATAATACTTCAACGCCGTGGAGACTTATGAGGCATGGGTTTCCAAGAGAATAGACCTTTCTTGACTCTTGCAACGTTTCAAGGAAAGTGTTTGATATTGGGGGCTGAGGCGAGGCTTTTCTTGGAGCGTCATGGTTTCCAGGGATGATTACCACTTCTATATAGTCGGGAATCTGCTCGATATATTTTGCAGCAAGCTTGTATTGTCCATAAATGTCTTTGATTGCAAGCTCTTTGACCTGATTTGGGTAAACTCCTATTCCGTCTACAATGTCTCCAGCTATTAGAACATATTTTACATGGCTTGCTATTTCCCTAATTTTTTCGTCGCCATATTTGCCGTTAAGCCACAAAATGAAGCGGTTGAAAGCTTCTCTCTGAAATTTTGTGCTCCCCACATGCATGTCTGAGGTGAGCACAGCATACACTGGAATCGGAGCTTTATGTTGAGGCTTTTGTGCGACATCTGGAAAGATTATGTCTTCAGCGATTAGCAAGTTGCTCCTCGTTTTTACGACACTTAGACAGACAACTTGGTCAAGCAAGAGTAGATGTGCTTTTTCTTGGAGTTCTGCCGAGGAGTTCTGAGAAACAAGCACTAAGGTGCTTGCATGCAAATCCTCAACAGTCAGCAGTATTTTCTGTTTTGCTTCTCTCCTTTCCGTTATCATCCCGATTATTTTGAGCTTCGTGTTTGCTGGAGCCTTTAAAGCGTCGATAATAGATGCTGCGCTTTTGACGTCCATTCTTTGTCTTAGTAGCTTTTCTATTCGCTTGAACCTATCTCGGAAATATTCTAGATAATCCTCTATAGTTCCGCTTGAACTTAGTTTGGCGGCTGGGTCATCAATTATCTTGATGTTTGATTCAACCACTTCTGCATAGGGACGGAACTGTATTTTTCCCTCTGTTATGCGTATTTCTGGTAGTGTTTGGGGTGGTTCCTCTAATAATTGAGTGGGAGTCTCCCTTTTTGTTTCTGACGGTTCTACGAGGTTTTCCAAGAAGCTTCTGTCAATAAATAACGGTTTTTCTTTTAAGTCGTCGATTTTATGTATTGCCTTGCTCATTATTTCTGTTGGGTCTTGTGTACTGGCCAATATGCTTAGGAATTCAAAGGCTTCTTTGTTTATTTGGTATCCTGCTGAGATTGTCAATTCCACGGCTTTTTGTAGTTTTCCAGCGTCGCTCATATTTGGAGTGTTCTCCAGTCTTGTTTTTTTGGAATGATTATGTAACCTTCTTCTTCGTCACCCAACGCCCTTGTTTGGTTTCTCAAGTAGAGATACGCAGTTAAAGCTGCTATTACCGCGTCAATTTCGTGAGGCGTCAAGGTACGCACTTTGAGGTCTCCTTCTAAACCTATTTGCGTTAGAACTGTTTGAACCTTTCCCCAGTCTTTTGGCGGTATGCTTAAGGCTTTGCATGATGATGTAGGATGCACTTCTATTGTCTTGAATCCTTTTTCTGCGATTAACCTGTTCAATTTCATGGCACACATTGTAAGTATTTTCATTGCTGGAAGCGTTGGTGGGAAAACACGATAGCCATTCTTTACCATCTCTTTATCTGCTTTTCTGAGTATCCCCCTTTTTGGAAGACTAAACGGTGCATCAACTGCTATAATTTCTGGTTTATTTTGAGTTATGGCTTGGAGTATCTGATTATCCATGTACAGTAGACTTGTTTTCTCCGTTTTGTTTTCCCAAGTCGCCCATCCTGTGGGATTTTCTGGCTTTCCCGCCAAATCTATACCAATTATAACTTTGGCTTTCAATTGTAACACTAGCGTCTAATTTTATATATTGGATTTTTGTTTAGATACGTTATATCCAAAGACGCATCTGTCTATTGATGTGGTGAAGTGAATGGGTGAATTACGCAAGATTCAGCGCACTCCAGGTGGAACCTTCTTTGTTTGCTTGCCTAAGCCTTGGGCTGAACGCTATGGTTTGAAACGAGGCTCCGTGGTAGCAGTTACTGAAGCCAGCGATGGTAAACTCTTAATAGACACAGAGTATGCTGTTGAGCCTTCTCCCCGCACCATTACTTTAAAGCCTGGTCCCTATCTGAGTCGTGAAATCGTAGGAAAGTATCTGCTCGGCTTCGACATTATCACTGTTGAGGCGAAGAATCGTATTAGCTTTGAGGTTCGGGATACCGTTAAGACTGCTGTCAGTCGGTTAATTGGATTGGAAATCGTTGAGGAAGATTATTCACGTATTGTTATGCAGTGTTTGTTAGAGCCTTCAAGCTTTCCTCCTGAAAAGATTCTTCGCCGCGGCTACATAATCGCTGCTGGTATGCACCACGATGTTGTTAATGCATTAGTAGATGGAGACATAAACTTGGCTAAAAGCATCATAGCCCGCGACGACGAAGTTAACAGACTTCACTTTCTTTTAGTTCGCATTCTCCGCACCATAATCCAAAATCCCAGCCTAACCGAGAAACTTGGTGTCCGTCCAATCGAATGCTTAGACTACCGACTTGTAGCAAGCTTGGTGGAAGCTATTGGTGACGAATGCGTACGAGTGGCGATGAAAACGATTGAGTTAAACGGCACAAAACTAGGTGAAGATTTAAAGAAATCGCTTGTCGACTTTCACTTGGTTTGCTTTGAAGCCCACGAAAATGCTCTAAAAGCCTTTTTAGCTGGCGACACAGGTTTAGCTGAAAACGTGCGCCTTATTCGAGAAAAAGTTGAAAAAACGTCTTTAAACATCGAAAAAATTGCAAAAATGCAGTCTCTTGACGCTTTGCCCCACATTCTAGCAGTAACTTCAATTCTGAGGCAAATTTATGAACACAGCGTAGACATAGCAGACTTGGTGATGCCGAAAAAACTGTAAATTGCCCCTTTTAGAAGGGGAGTTTACCTATTTTTTGTGGTGCTTTGGCCAATGAAACATGTTCACTCATTCTTAATTCAATGGTATACTGTACCTCGCCACTTATTTGACAATCAGATTCGATTGTGATACTTTCACCGTAAATGTTTTCTGCATATGCTCCGCTTCTTAGAAAAATCCTTTTTCCATAGATATTTTCTGCGCGCGCATCTCGTCCAATAATGACTTGTTCAGCCTTTACAGATCCGCGAACTTCACCTCTTCTTCCTATTTCAATAAACCTCGCAGTCACGCCGTCAACAGTTGTTATTGATCCACCCACTTCTACACTCTCTTCAACAGTGGCTTTTCTTGAACGTATTACGCCGCCGACTTCGATGTTTTTTGTTGCCAAATCTCCGTCGATTTCTGCTTTACCTCCCACTTCTAGGTTTCCAGAAAGTTTTAACGACCCGCCGATTTCTACTCTTCCTCCTACGTCCATTTCGTCACCTTCGCCTGAACCTGTTATCTCTACTCTTCCTCCTACGTCAATTTCTCCAAACTCTAAATCTCCTTCAACCCGAAATGAGCCTCCTACATCTATTTTTCCGCCCTTGTTTTTACCATTAAGCCGAACGGTTCCACCAACATCTATGCTTTCAAATTCTAGTGGGCTATTTGATTCAAAACTTCCTCCTACGTCAATTTCTTGGATTGTCCCGCCGGTAACTTTTGCTGCCCCTCCTACATCCAATTTTGTTATGTTCACTTTAGACTCGATTGAAACACTGCCTCCCACATCGATTTTCTCTGCCTTCGTTTCTCCTTTGGCTTTAAAGCTTCCGCCAACATCTATGTTTTCGGCTTTTACATTCCCATCAACTTTTACGCTTCCGCCAACATCAACTTCCTCAACTGTCAGATCCTTGTTTACGTATAGGGCTTCGTCGACATCTATGTGCCGTGCAGTCATGTTCCCGTACACTTCTAGGCGCCCTTCTTCGACTTCAACTCTGTTTGTTATTTGTAGGTCTCCATGGATTGTCACGTTATCCTCTGCTTCTAGGTTTTCCGCCAAAACGTTGCACTCAAAGGTGTTGCCTCCTTCGCAGTAAATGGTTCCAGAAACTTTCACTGTTGGCGGTTTACCTGTTCCGTTTATTGTTGAATGTCTGCCTACTAGTAAGTCTCCTTCAACATGGTCTATTGTTGTTGTGCTTCCTGGTGAAGTGGATGTTTTGCTATTCATACAATATCCTCCATTTGAGTCTATATTCACTGATTTAAAAGGGAAACTCACGTTTTGTGACTACTCTTTGTTATCGAATTGTTTGTTGGCTTCTCAGAAATGTGATTGCTTCGGCTTTGTTTTGATCCGCTTTTATCTTATATTCCTTAAGCGCTTTAGTTGCCTCAAATGCACGGAAATCGTTTGTAGTGCTTGAATTTTTTGTTTTAGAGTGCACGCTTGTGGCGATGCCAAACAGTTTTCGGGTTCTTGAACTAACGTTCTCCTTTGTTTCTTGTTTTCGATCTAATTCAACTTTTATTGAATCTTTCATTTTTTACCACCCCTTTTTTCCTGAAAAAGGCTAAAGGCTTTTGAAGCCTTAAAAGGCGACGCACATCGTGAAAACACTTTTTGTAGTCACAAGTTGTTACTATTTTTACTCTTCTAATGCAGCAAAGAACTTTCTCATACGTTTAAATGTTTCGAGATATTCCAGGCCCCATTTTGTCGCTCTGTATTTTTTGCGGTCGCCTATGGCTATTTCTCTTATGAAACCGTGTGAAACCAGAAAATTCACGGCTTTCTTTGTCCTATCTACGGGCATATTTGCCCCATAAGAAATTCTAGTTAAAGAGCACAGATCCTTCTTCGCAATCATCTCTATGATGTCTGCGTAAATGTCATATTTCGTTCTTTTTTGTTCGCTGGACAACACGTTGCTTCTCCGAATTTCCACTATTATTAAATGCTGATTTCTTAATCTTAATTGTGGTGAATAACTGTGCATCAGACAGTTTCTGGCGGCAAACAGTATCATATTGCCTGTAGGAAAGGAGATTTGGCTGAATTTTTGCTTGTGCCAGGCGATCCAGATCGTGTTCCAAAAATTGCTGGTTTATGGGATTCCGCAAAAGAAATTTCCTGCAATCGCGAGTTTCGCAGTTTTACGGGCAAATACAAAAGCGTTCCAATTTCTGCCTTGTCAAGTGGTATTGGTCCAGCTTGTATGGCTATTGTTGTCAACGAGGCTTCACGTTTAGGTGTACATACATTTATTCGCGTTGGCAGCACTGGCGCCATACAAAAGGGCATAGACTGCGGTGATGTGATTTTTTCTTCTGCTGCCGTACGCCTCGACGGTACAAGTAACTGCTATATGATGCCTGAATATCCTGCAGCTGCCAGCTACGAAGTTATGTTGGCTTTGATTGAAGCGGCTGAAAGTTTAGGCATAAGCAACTATCATGTTGGCATAACAGCCACAACTTCAGATTTCTATGCTGGACAAAACCGCCCAATAGGTGAAGGATGGTCATCGCACATGGAAGACTTGTTTCCTACGCTACAAAAAGCAGGAGTGCTAAACTTTGAAATGGAAACAGCCACATTATATACTTTAGCAAGCCTCTATGGGTTAAGAGCAGGCTCCATCTGCGCCGTTTACGCTAATAGATGTACAAACGAATTTAAACCAGAAGCGGGCGAGGATAACGCTATAAAAATCGCAAATGAAGCCATGAAGATACTATACGGATGGGATGAGGAAAAGCGCAAAAAAGGAAAGCGTTGGCTTTTCCCCTCATTACTCCATATCCGATAAAAAGCCTTTTAGAATGAGAACTGCTTTCTCTTATTAGCCGGGGTGGCGGAGTGGTTATCGCGCTGGCCTCGAGATCGGCAGTCAAAATCAAGAGGCTGGATAGAAGACAAGTAAGCCAGTGGGCCTTTGGGCTCGCAGGGGTTCGAATCCCTTCCCCGGCGCCA
>CAYVGZ010000041.1:0-13609 GCA_964450845.1 uncultured Candidatus Bathyarchaeia archaeon
ACCACGCAAAAGATTTGACGCCATAGACATAGATCCCTTCGGCTCCCCCGTGCCCTACCTAGATTCGGCATTGCGAGCCTTACGCAACGGCGGGCTTCTCGCTTTAACAGCTACGGACATGGCGCCACTATGCGGAGTTCATCCAAAAGCGTGCATACGCAGATACGGCGGAAAACCTCTGCGCACGGAATACTGCCACGAACTCGCTGTTAGACTTCTGGCTGGTTGCTTAGCTGCAACTGCAGCAAAACACGACATAGGCATAAGCGTAGTCTTCAGCCACAGCACAAACCATTATATTAGAATTTACGCAACCGCAAAATATGGCGCAAAAAAGGCTGACGAAAGCATCAAGAACATTGGATACATACTGCACTGTTTCAAATGTTTCCACAGGGAAACCACAAAAGAACATTTCTTTGTTGAACATGCTGGGAAATGCGGTGAATGTGGCTCAAAACTGAGTGTCGCCGGACCATTGTGGCTTGCAAAAATATTTGACAGAAAATTCTGTAAATTAATGGAAGAAGAGCTTAGAAAAAGGAATTTTCGATTTAAGGCACGGATAGAAAAGATTTTGGCTTTGATAACGGGTGAGACTGAAGCTCCCATTACATATTATGTTGTTGACAAGTTATGTGATGCGCTGAGTTTGCCCGTTCCACCAGTTAAGAAGATTATCAATGCTTTAGAGAAGGAGGGGTTCTCAGCGTTTCTGACTCATTTTAACCCTAAAGGAGTGAAGTCGAACGTGCCAGCAGCAAAGATAAAGAAAATTTTGCGTGAAATGTTGAGCACTAACTGGTAAGTTTTATATAATCATAGGTTCTAAAAGAGACAATCTGGTGAAGAGATTGAATAAGAAAATATTCGCTTTAGTCATAATGGCTGTTTCAGCGCTTCTACTGATACCCTTAATTGACACAGCGAATCCACAACCAGAAGTGATGGCTTGGACGGATAAAAAAGAGTACGGTCCAGGCGAATCTGGAACCCTAACCATCGTATTCTACAATGATCGTTCCTATGCAGTTTCGATTGAAAAGATTTTCGTGGTTTTCAATAATTGGTGGGTTTACAGGAATGGTGAATGGGAAGGAAATCAAACATTGACAGTTAACGAAGCTGTGGCAGTTAACGAAACATATGAAACGTCAGTAACGTTTACTGTGCCAACTGATGGAAGAGCAGACTCCACAACCGTTTCCATAACCATTCAAACAGCAGAAGCTGGAAACATTTACGCCTATCCTAGCGTCGCTGTTGCTATAACGCCTAGGTACATGGACCAAATCGTGACGCTTTTCACAATTCAGATAGTGCTTATCATCGTCTGCACTATTATAATAGCTGCGACAATATTCCTTTCAGCGCGTAGACCGCAAGTAACGTGGAAAGCAGAAGAGAAAACTTAATAAAACCAAAACTTCTCCCCCTTTATTTTCCATCTTGTTTAAGTAATAGAATCCATATTTGCTAACAGTTATGAATCAAATATTGGAGGTGCCGTGAAACTCGGAAAAGTCTTAGTCACGTGTGCTTGGCCATACGTGAACTATATGCCACATCTGGGCACGTTGGTGCAGGTTCTGTCCGCAGATGTCGTAGCCAGATATTATCGATTGAAAGGCGAAGACGTAGTTATGGTAAGCGGTTCAGACGAGCATGGAACTCCAATAGAAGTTGAAGCTGTGAAATTAGGGATTTCGCCAAAACAATTAACTGACAAAATTCATGCAAAAGTAGTCGAATTGTTCAAAAAATGGGGGTTCTCATTCGACAACTACACTCGAACAGAAAACCCAGTCCATAAAGAGTTTGTGCAAGCCCATCATAGTAAAATCTACAACAACGGATACGTCTTCGCTCAAGAAACAGAGATGCTCTACTGCGAAAAATGCAGTCGTTTTCTGCCAGATAGATTCGTGGAGGGAAAATGCCCATACTGTGGATACGAAACTGCCCGTGGAGACCAATGCGACGCTTGTGGTAGACTGTTAGAACCGACGTTCCTAATAGAGCCTTACTGCACAATATGCAAAAGCAAACCAATCATAAAAAAGACCAAACAATGGTATTTTGACTTACCAAAATTCTCCGAAAAACTCGCCGATTTTATTAACAACAACAAAGAGTTGCCAGCTAATGCCAGAAACTTTAGCTTAAATTTGATAAAAGAAGGATTGAAGCCTAGGGCTATGACAAGAGATGTGGACTGGGGAATTCCAGCACCTTTTCCAGGAGCAGAGGGCAAAACATTTTACGTTTGGTTTGAGAATGTCTTGGGTTACGTTTCAGCAACAATTGAATATTTTAGAAACAAGGAAGAACCAGAGAAATGGAAGGAGTACTGGTTTAACAAAGAAGCCAAAACCCTATATTTCGTTGGAAAAGACAACATTCCATTTCATGTGATAATTTTTCCGGCTCTTCTATTAGCTTCTGGTGAAGACTACAATTTGCCATGGAACGTGCCAGCAACAGAGTTCCTTCAATTTAAAGGAGAACGCGCCTCAAAAAGTAGAAGAATAGGCATATGGATGGATGAAGCATTAGAACTTTTCCCAGCGGACTACTGGCGTTTCTTCTTGATGGCAACTAGACCTGAAACGAAAGACGCGAACTTTTCATGGGAAATTTTCATTGAAAAGATTAATTCAGACTTGAATGACACGTTTGGCAACTTCATTCACAGAACGTTAGCCTTCATGAATACACAATTTAACAGTGAAGTTCCACAACCAGAAGCTTTAGACGAAGACGATAAGCGAATTTTGGAAACTCTAAAAGAGAAGGTTGAAACTGTTGCAAAAGAAATCGAAGACTGCGGATTGCAATCCGCCGCAAACACTATGATAAGCATAAGCCGTATGGGAAACCAGTACTTGAATGAGAAGGAACCTTGGAACTTAATCAAGAAGGATAGAGGCAAAGCAGCAAGTGTCATTTATGTGGCTGCACAAATTGTTAAAGCCCTTGCAGTAGTTTCAGCCCCGTTAATTCCATTTGCTGCAGAAGAACTTTGGAGAACCCTCAACTTGCCTGGAAGCGTTCACGAGCAGGGATGGGATGAAGCCCTAACGCCTCTGCCGCCTAGGCACAAAATGGCTAAGGCAAAGCCTTTATTCCATAAAATAGATGCAACCGAAAAAGAACTGGACGAAAAATTAGAGAAGATTGGAGAACGTTTGTCAAACGCTTCTTAACAGTTTAAAAAGGACTGTGGTTTTTTGCAACTGAAAATCGACTTACATGTCCATACTCACTATTCCTATGACTCTCTAATCACGCCAGAAGAACTAGTCTATTATGCAAGGAAACATGGATTGGACGCTGTCGCCATAACAGACCACGACAGAATCGACGGTGCATTAAAGATTGCTAAAGAAATAGGCTTCCCAATTATTCCAGGAATAGAGGTTTCAAGCCTGGGCGGTCATGTCGTAGGGCTTAATCTCCAAGAACCCATCCCAAAAAAACTGAGCGTCTCCGAAACAGTGGATAAAATACATGAAAAAGGAGGGTTGGCAGTGGCTTGTCATCCAGTAGCTTTTATGAAGGGAAGTGTAGGAAAAAACGTAACTGCAAGGTTCGACGCAGTGGAAGTGATAAATGCTTCAGCCATTCCGTTTAGTTATTCTGTAAAGTACGGCGAAAAAATTGCTTCTCGTCTTCGAATCGCTCGAGTTGCTGGCAGCGACGCACATTATGGTCCAGAAATAGGTTGTGCGTACACTCTTGTGGACGCTGAATTGGAAGTGGAAGAGATAATAAAAGCGTTAAGCAAAGGGTTATGCCAACCATTTGGTAAAGCAATACCCCTAAATATAAGGCTGAAAAGAGAATTCTTAGTTCTTAAAAGAAAATTTAGTTTAAGAGATCAGAAAAGAAGATAATGTTAGGGGAAATGTTCCAGTTGGTAAAGGTTTAGCTTCATGTCTAGCTGTTTCTCTGGTTCTGCGTATGGTTCTAGGTTGAAGAGTTGCGGTGCAATTGTTCCAAACCCGCTTAGAATATGCGGAGAATTTACGCCTGTCATAACAAGCGTGACTTTTAATTTGCCATTTTGTTCAGGGTTGACTCTTGCACCCCAGATGACTAGGGCATCGGTGTCCATCATCTCCGTCACGATTTCTCCTACGCGGTTTGCCTCTTCAATTGTCATCTGGTTGTCGCCTGTAACGTGAATTAACGCTCCAGTTGCGCCAGCATAATCAACATTCAACAACGGGCTTCTTAGGGCGTTTCGCACGGCTTCTTCGGCTCTGTTGGGAGCATCCGACTCGCCTACTCCGACAACGGCTACTCCACCTCTTCTAACGATGGTTCTGAAGTCTGCGAAGTCAAGGTTGATGAGGCTTGGAGCTGAAATTGTTTCCACTATGCCTTTAATCATGTTTGCCAAAACTTGGTCTGCGACCCTGAAAGCCTCGTTTATAGGCAATTGCGGAACGAGTTGCATCAGCTTGTTGTTATCTATCACTACAACGGTGTCGCATTGTCTACGCATTTCAGTCAACGCTGTGGCAGCATATTCGATTCGACCTTTTTCAATGCGAAAAGGCGTAGTTACAACACCTACGGTTATTGCTCCTTTTTGCCTCGCAATTTCTGCAACAATTGGTGCTGCTCCTGTTCCTGTTCCACCGCCCAATCCAGCAGTTATGAAAACTATGTCCGCATTAAGAAGCAAATCGTCAATCCGCTTTCTGGATTCCTCGATTGCAGCTTTGCCAAGCTTTGGATCGCCGCCAACCCCGAGTCCTTTAGTGAGTTTTTCGCCTATCAGCATTTTTTGATTAGCCCTTGAAGCGCCTAAATGAATTGCATCCGTGTTTATGGCTATACATTCTGCCCCAGCTACGCTCATCTCCATTAACCTAGTTACAGTATTGTTGCCCGCCCCTCCAACACCAATCACAACTATGCGACAATGACTAGAAGGAAGGATTCCCTCAGCCAACGCATCATGCCATGCATATTTCAATGCATGTTCTGTAGTGGACATTTTAGCCAACCTTTTTCCTCTCCCTGACCTCTTCGATTATCAAATCACGGATAGCTACCCGAATTGCTTCAGCCCTATTTGGATAAAACCTCTCATTTACAAGCTGGTCTAACGCTTTGAGGTAGGGTTCAGGAAGATAAAGTGTTATCAGCTTCATTCAACTTCTCCCTCCATGCAAGCAAAAGAATCCCATGTCAAGCGTTATACTCGTATATGTTAAGAAACAAATATGTTTTAAACATGTTCGTTCTTGCCTATTTAAGCACAGTGCAGAAACCGTTTCAAGTTTGTGTAAATTTTGGCTATCGACAACCTTTATGTTTTTATTCCTTGTTAAAGCATTTAATGTATTGCGATGGAGAACTATGCGCATTTTCATCAAGAGTTTCGGCTGCTCCACAAACTTCGCTGACGGCGAGGTTTTGGCTGGATGCTTAGCAGAAGCTGGGTATAAACTGTCAGACTCTGCCACCAACGCAGACGTAATCATTTACAATACTTGTGCCGTTAAGGGACCAACGGAAAATCGCGTGATCGAAATTTTAAAGAGGACTCCAGCAAACAAAAAAGTGATTATTGCAGGATGCCTCCCCCTCATCAACTTCGAAAGATTATGCAAGGAAGTGCATTTTGACGGAGTTGTTGGACCGGCAGCTGGTGACAGAATTGTTGAGGTTGTGAAACGTGTTTTAAATGGTGAAAGGGTTATCACCCTAAAAGAAGCCGTGAATGCGAAGCCCAACTTGAATCTGCCTAGGCTACGATCGAATCCTGCGATAAGCATTATTCCCGTAAACTATGGTTGTTTGGGAAAATGTGCCTACTGCTGTGTGGTTTTTGCTAGGGGGCACCTAAGAAGCTACGCAGTTCAGGAAATTGTTGAAAGAGTGAAAAAAGACTTGGATACGGGCGCTCGGGAGTTTTGGGTTACTTCGCAAGACACAGCCTGTTTTGGAAGAGACAGTGGCACGAACCTTGCAGAACTGCTTAATGCCTTATGCGATGTTAAAGGAGATTTTAGGGTTCGCGTTGGTATGATGACCCCCAACATGGCATTGGATATTCTAGACGACTTAATTCAAGCCTTCAAAGACGAAAAAATCTTCAAATTTATCCACTTGCCAGTGCAAAGTGGCGACAACCAAACTCTGGAGCGCATGCGAAGATTTTATTCTGTGAAAGATTTCAAAAGAATCGCAAATAGCCTTAGGACAAGTTTTCCAGAGTTGACTCTAGCCACAGACGTTATTTGCGGTTTTCCAAGCGAAAGCGAAGAAGCTTTTGAAAGAACTCTGCAGCTAATTGGGGAAGTTAAGCCCGACATTGTGAATGTTTCAAAATTTTTTGCAAGACCGAGAACTGCAGCAGCTGAAATGCAGAAGGATTTTGTGCCTTTCCAAGAAATTAAGCGTAGAAGTAGCGTTGCAGCTAAGTTGGCTGGTGAAGTGGCTTTTGAAAGGAATCAGCGTTGGGTTGGGTGGACAGGCGAAATTTTTGTTGATGAGGTTGGCAAGATTTCTGGTTCTTGGGTTGGACGCAATTTTGCTTACAAGCCAGTCACGATAAAGGATACAGCAGATTTGCTTGGCAAGACTTTGCGTGTCAAAGTTGTTAAGAGCTTTCCAACTTTTCTGAAAGGAGAAGTCGCTGAATAAATTATTTATGTAGATGCGACACTATCTTGTTGTTAGGAGTGGTGTAATTGAGTGAAGAGAACGTTGTTGAGATTGGGCGTATAACCCACTTCTTCACAAAAATCAGCGTAGCCGTTATCGAGCTTACAGCGCCTTTGGCTGTCGGCGACACAATAGTCGTTAAGGGACCAACCACAGACTTTGAACAAAATGTGGAATCTATGCAGATTGAGCATAATAATGTTCAGAGGGCTGAGGCTGGACAAAGCATAGGCTTAAGGGTGGCTCAACGCGTAAGAGAAAACGACACAGTGTACAAAAAACTATAGCAGCTTCTCTTTTTTTCCATTCTTTATCTAATTGGTTCTTCCCAATCCGTTTAGCATCCGTCTTGCGGGATCAAAATTATAGTTGTTTCGTTTGGTAATGGCATTTCAGGGTTTTCTTTTACGTTCAGAAATGGTTTCGACTTCATGGATGCTTGAACTGCAACCTGCTTGTAAAATCTATCTTCAATAGGATGATAGACCATTTGAAGTAGGCTTTCAAATCCTTTTACTGGAAAATTTCCGCATTCTTTATTTCTTCATTCGCAGCTTTAATAGCGTCCAAGATCGAACTGTTATCCTCCAACAGAAGCTGTATACCAATAGGAAATATTTTGTTTATCTCGGTTTGGCGGACAATTAACATAACCTTTTTCATAGTCCAGCTTCTCTTAAAGCTTCCTTTAATGTTTCTTCGCTTGGGCAGACTCCAACTATTCGAATATCCTCATCAATTACAATTGCTGGACTTGCCTTTATTCCATATTCCTCAAGCTTTTTGCAAACCCCACAATAGATTTCCACTTCAATCTTATCTCCATACTCCTTCTTGATCTTCTCAACCAGCTTTAGCAATAGCCTTCCACCAGAACAAGACGGTTCTGAAGTAAAAACCTCCATTCTTATTGGCACATCAAACCTCCATCTCCATAAGAGCAGCTTCAATCGTCTTCATGCTTGGGCAAATGCCCATGATTTTTATCTTTCCCTCGTTGAAAACCATGGCTGGCACTACAGTCAAGCCATAGCTGTTAAACTGTTCACAAGGTCCAATATGCTTTATTACGTCAACTCTCTCGCCATACTTCTCCTTAAGCAAGTACGCAATTTCCAACAGCTTCAAGCATCCCGCACACGGCGGTTCAGCCGTAAAAACCTCAACCTTAACAACCATATGGCTTTCTCCTCTAGATTATCTGCTCTATTATCCGATTTGAAAGAACCTCAGCCAGTTGAGGAGTAATCGAATCAACTACCTGAAATATTCTTGGATCTGTGACTGAATATAATCTTCTGTTTCCATCTTTCCTGTCCTTTACAAGTCCGCAGTCTTTGAGAATTTTTAGGTGACGTGAAACCAATGGCTGAATCAGACTAACGTGTGGAACTATCTCACACACGCATCTTTCTCCTTTGCGTAGAAATTCAACTATTTCAAGTCTCGCTGTATCAGAAAGGGCGTTGAAAATTTTCGCCTTCAACCTATTCTGGTTGTTTCTTTTCGGATGCATGCTTCAGAGTAGGTCGATAACAATATTTAAATATTGCTATACGCTTCTCATTCCCAAAAAGGCGAAGAATATGAAAGAAGTGAAAGTGGAAGTAATTGTACCCGAACCAGCATGTGCGCGTTGTCAAACAGCCAAAAAAGTTGTGGATAAAGCTGCAGAGAAACTTCAGACTGAATTGAACATAAAAATAGAGAAAGTAAATATCATTTCAAAAGAAATCGTGAAAAAATATGGAGTTTTGATTTCTCCAGCCATAGCAATCAACGGCGTAGTTAAAGTAATGGGAAGGATGCCCAGTGAAGATGAAATTGCAAGATTGATGAAAGACGCTGCCAGGTAGGACTCGGAAAAGAATGAATCGAAAAGTTATCAGAAAAATCCGAATAATTCTCTTGTTGCTTTTCGTTTTTGCAGTTGTAGGCTACCTAATCTTCACGCGAATTAAAGCTTATTCGATAGGTCCCACATTGCCGCCAGAATACTTCTCGCAGCTTAACTGGTACGAAATTCCATTCCATTATTTATGGGATTATTTCTCTCACGGGTGGATTTGCCTTCTTTTCGCGTTTACGGCTGCAGGTCTGGTATACGAGTTCATTCCAAAAGAGATGGTGACAAATTATATGAGTAGCAGTAAAATCGCAGGCTACGCAATAGGCGCTGGGCTTGCGCCATTCTTTACAGTGTGCTCATGCACTATGGTTCCCCTTTTCGCAGGAATACTCTACACAGGTGCGGGAATAGGTCCAGCGATTACATTTCTTCTTATGGCTCCAGCCGCAAACATACTTACAGTGCTAATTACTGGAGAGTTTATTTCGTGGGAAATTGCTGGAGTACGCATATTAGTCTCTTTCATGACGGCGGTGCTTGCTGGCGTAATAATTTCAAAAATTCCTTTGGGAAAAGCAATCGAGAAAGAACATCAAATTAGTCAAAATTCCGGCATAGTTAAGCAGACTGTTGAAATTGTTAAGCCTCCGCTTGATGAGAGGTTGATTTCTGCATTGAAGTTTGGAGGATTTTTAGGGAAGCAAATTTTGCCCTTTTTCATTTTGGGACTTGTGGTTGTGAGTTACGTTACGGCTTACACTCCTACGAATATTGTGGAAGGATATTTGACTGGAGTAAGAGGCGTGCTAGTGGCATCTGTTATAGGAGGGCCACTTTATACTCCGACGCTTGTTGAAATAGCCTTAGGTAGAGAACTCCTCGCAAAAGGCATGTCAACGGCTGCGCTTCTTTCGTGGCTTATGGGACAACCCTATGACATACCAAACATGATAGCGGTTTCAAGAATTGTAAAGTGGAAGGTCGTTTTAACATATGCATTTATTGCATGGGCGTGCAGCGTGACTTTCGGACTGCTATATGGGTTAATAACAAGCTCTTTATAGAAACTCAGCCTAAGATTGACATATGAAGAAAATTCTTTTTGTTTGTGTCGAAAATGCTGGTAGAAGTCAGATGGCTGAGGGTTTTGCGAAATATTATGGAAAAGGCAAGGTTGAAGCCTTGAGTGCTGGTACAATGCCTTCAACTGAGGTTAATCCAATCGTCGTTCAAGTGATGCGAGAGAAGGGAATTGACGTATCAAAAAATAAGCCGAAACTTGTTAACACGCAAATGGTTCAGGAGGCAGATGTGATAATAGTGATGGGGTGTGATCCTCAGGGATTCTGCCCTGCGTCTTTTCTCAGCAAAGTGGTAGACTGGAAGCTTGAAGATCCGAAAGGAAAGCCGATAGAAAAAGTTAGAGAGATAAGAGATGAAATCGAGAGAAGAGCTAAGAAGCTAGTTGAAGAGATTATTTCATGAATCTTAACATGTAATCGTTCACAGTCTGCAGAAATGCTTCTTCCAATTCTATGCCATAATGTTCAGCCAAAACAAAGATTATGTAAAGCAAATCTGAAAGCTCTGTGGCTAACATCTCTTTACTTTTGATTTTTTCAGGAGGCTTAAAGCCTTCCAATCCTTTAACTACAGCGGCTACTTCGCCAGCCTCTTCAAGTAAATCAGTAACCATGACAAAGGGGGTCCAGCCTTGTCCTCTCGATGGGTCGAGCTTGTCATTGATCTTCCTGAAGTTTTTCCAACAGAGATGCTGAGCATCACGTAGAGTAACAGACACACGATTCACCACTATCGAATTTACAGTGTTAAGTTAATAAACGATTTCGGGTTCTCGATTTTTATGGGTTATTCTACATCAAACCATTAATGGAGACGTTTCCTGCAATTCCTCATTTTTTCAGTGTGCATGTCATTTGAGAGTGGTTTGTTCATTCGGCCTCAACCATTTGCTTTTCCATAACCACAACAGCGGCAAGATTATGGACAGTATTATTGCAGCGTAGATTATTATGTAATCTGTGTTTCCGAATTGTGATATTCCAAAGAAAGTGGCAACTGTATTTGGGAATGAGGTGATGGTGGTTATTATTGTTAAATAAAATATGACGATTGTTAAGGCTTTTATTGCTGAGTTAATCTTGTTCGATATTGCTGAGAGATATACACTGATCGCGTCTGTCAATATTTCTCTGTACGACTCTACTATGTCTATCTGCCTCGTTAGGAATTCATGTGCAGTATCAAATAGGCTTCGAGCCTTTGCCGTTATACATGTTGCTTGGGTTTTCCTTAGGTTGAAGATGAGCCCTCTTTCGTACCACAAGATTTTGTTGAAGCTCACCATTCTGGACTTCAATCTAAACAGTCTTCTAATAGTATCTATGTCTGCTTTCTTCATCACATCTTCTTCAAGCGTCGCGGTAAGTTCTTCCATTTTCTGAAGATGAGAGAAACTGCTGTCAATAATCTCATCTAAGATGTAATATGCAACAATCGATGGGGGGTCATTTCTTGTTTTGAGCATTCTTGCTTTTGCCAAATCAATGATTTTCCGATATTCTTTCTTTTCGACAGTTATTAGGAAGTCCTTTGAAAATATTATAGTTATAGGATAGATTTTTTTGGAAGAGATGATTTCGGAAATGACGACAAAGTTGATCACTCCAAAGTCTTGTTCCCATCTCAAACTGATACTTTGACTGATCTCTTTAATCTCCAGCAGGTCAACTGGTATTTCGGTCTTCTCTGAAACAGCAACCAATTCCTCCTTCGTTGGTTCCTCCAGTTCCAGCCAAACATTCGTCAATCTCAGATTTCTGAGATCTTCTGGCTTGAGTTCCTTTTTAGAATCGCTGACTAGATCAATAAAGTTGATCATGCTGCATACACTTCCATTCTTCGATTTGCGTCCTCTGCCGATAAAATCCTTTCCTTTTTGAAAATGCGATTGGCAATCACAAGTTTTACTGCGAACGTGGTAGCATTCGTGGGAAGGATAAGTGTTATAAGATTAGAATGGAAGGCATTTTTGGTGTCTTTTTCGTTGTGGTGTCTTTAGGGCAGTTAATTTGCTGAATCAAGCCTTGCGGTGTTCTAGGTATTTCGAAGTTAGCGAATAGGGTAGACGAATTGAAAAAAACTTGCAGTTTGAGGGGAAATAGACGAGATTGAGAAGTGGTTCTTTAAGCTACATTTTTACAATTTCTTTGAAAATTTCAAAGAGTGTCTTGCGAACGCGCGTAAATGATTTGAGAAGGATTGCGAGCGCGCTTGTTGTTGGGCTAAACGCTATGCAGACAAAACCGTTAATATTTTAGCCACTAAAGTTTACAGTGAAGACTTGTGGACTCGATACTACGGAACATAAGGGCGAGAAGTTTTGAAAGTTTAAGTAGTTTTTTTCTTGGAGTTTTTGTAGGGTTTCTCATAATTGCTTTCGGTGGTGGAGTTCTTCCGATAATTGCCTATCTTATTGGAGGCTTTTTTGCAGGGTTAATCGCGGGAAGTGGAATGGGCAAAGGAGCGTTGGCTGGTTTTCTGGCTGGAGCGTTTGGCGCAGTAATTGCCACAGTGCTTCTGATAGGTGGGCTGATGTCGCTGAGCGGAATATTGGGCGAGTTTAGAGAGGTTTTCATGAGCGAAGGGCTAGGGCTTGCCATAAGAATCGTGGCAATTTTACTGAACATTTTTGGCATAGTTGTTGCCGCTGCCGGAGGCTTGGTTGGAGGTCTAGTTCGAGCGATAATAGAAACGTCTTAGGTTAGCTTGTCGTTACGTGTCAGGTCTTCAGTGGAGGAGACATTAGCCAAAGTTAACGCCAAAGTGGTTGAGTTTTGGTTCATTGACCGAGAACTAATAAGACAAAATCTAACATAGAGTCAATTACGACTTCAAGGTATTTATAGAGGGGTATAACTTCCCACAGAGACCATCAGAACAAACAAAAAATCACGGAATTATTTCGCATCCGTTGTACTTCATAAATTCAAAATCTTCCTGGCTTATCCTTCCATTTTCCATAAGCCTTCTGATTCTTGGAACCTCTTCGGCTACTGCATCTACAAGATTCCGCACAGTACCACAGACCAAACCATATTCTTCCTTGCTCCACCGTTTGGTGATGTTGGCGTAAAGGCATCGACCACCGCAAATGTTGAAAATATCGCATTTTGTGCATGGTTCGCCGACGAAAACCTTCTTCAGTTTCAATGGGTTTGCATTGCTGATGTGTCCTAAATAATAGTCTTTCATTCCCCACATTGCTGGACACGGAACAATATAACCATCTGTTTGTATGGCATAGTTTATCCATCCTCCTCCACAACGCAAAAGACTCTTCTCTTCGCCAGATAGAAGCGATTGAGCAATTCCAAGGAATGGATAAAGCCGCAAAACAACTCCATTCTTCTCCATTTGATCAACCCAAAACTTGACAAGCTTTCGTATTCCAAGATTGTAGCTTTCTTCACTCCACCTTTTGAAGTCTCTCCTTGCAAAATCGTTTCCCCAAAAACCAGCATTCAGTTGCCAATGCACAGAAGAAAACGGAAATATCTCGTTATCCAAAAACCATCTAATCTGCTTGTAAATATCCGTTTGTTCCATAACCGTCATTCTAGCAATTAACTCGCCTCCAAAACCGTTTCGTCTAATCAACTTTAAATTGTTAACTACTTTTCTGAAAGTGCCTTTTCCCCTATAATAATCAGTTAAGGCTTCATCACCGTCTATGGAAACGAGAATTGTGTGAAGACGGTTAACATATTCTGGCTCTAATCGATGCAATAGTAATCCGTTCGTTTGTATCATGAAATGTTTAGCTTTCACATTGTCCATGATTTGTTTGATTTCGCTAATGCAGAGCAATGGTTCTCCACCGTAGAAGGTTAAAACACATTCATCGTCTCGCCTACAAAACTTGTCAAGCAGGTTAACTTCATAATTTATTTTTTTAGGCAAACGATAGTTAACATCAAAATTTAGGAAACTGTCATCCATGTCCTCTAGTGCTTCGCCGAAACAATATTTGCATTCTAAATTGCACTCGCCTGT
>CAYVGZ010000042.1:0-13483 GCA_964450845.1 uncultured Candidatus Bathyarchaeia archaeon
GCCTGCGATCGTTCCATTCATTACGATATTGTTGCATATGTAGTTGTGATCACCGCTACCTACCAAGATGCCTATGTCATTGCAAATGGCAATATTTCCAGTGACATTATTGTGTCTGCTACCACTTAAATAAATGCCACACATATTGTTTGTCATGGCTGTGTTTCCTTTCAACGTATTTCCATGTGAAGTGAGCAGATGGATGCCATTTCCATTTTTAGCGACGTTTACATTTTCTATGGTTGAATTGGTTACTTCAGCAAATAAGATGCCTTTCCAGTTGTTTGTGATTGTTATGTTTTTCACAGTTATTCTTGTAGACTTTATCACGGCTAGGCAGCCTACGTCTGGAAACGTGGACGGATCTATTATGAGGCCTTGCTGGTTCTTAAGGTAGTACACTCGCCTTCCATCGACAAAGTTCGTAACATCTATTTCGTTTCCATATAGGTCTCCGCCTATAGCAAGGTTATATGTGTTTCCAGTCATGTTGTTATTTGAAAGGATGCTGGCTCCATCCCCTCCTAACGCTATGCCTGAACTCGTGTTGTTGATTGCGGAGTTTCCGATCAACACGTTGCCATTTGAGCCAACTACTGCGATGCCGGAATAGTGATTGTGTATGGCTGTGTTATTGAGTAACACATTGTTGTAGGCCCCGACACAAATGCCCTCGAAAAAGTTGTCCGTAACCAAGTTGCCAATCAGGGTGTTATTGGGCGAAGCGTCTAGTTCTATGCCGTAGCCATCGTTGAAGCTCGCGGTGTTGTTGATTAAAGTATTGTGGCTGGAATAGTACAAAAGGATTCCGTATGCATTGTTTGTTGCCGTGTTGTTTTCGATCGTGCAGTTCTGAGCGTGGTCGAGACAGATTCCCGCATTATCGTGCGAAACTTGTGAATTTATCACGGTGAACCCTCTTATGGTTATGTTGCTTGTTCCTTGAATGTAGAATACCCATCGAGCCTCTCGCTCCCCATCAACCACGACAGCACCATCAGCCATCAAAGTCAAATTGGACTTAGTTATCCAAATCTCACCCTCAGCGTAAACCCCCTCAGAAACAATAATCGTATCCCCAGGTAAAGCGGCTTCTAAAGCTTGCTTTATCGTAGGATAGTGAGCTGGAACCCTAATAATCCCAGGCTCCGCTGTCACTATCTGAACATTGCAGACTGGCACTGTTAGTAAGAAGCATAGACATAAAATAGCTGTAACGCTGGGCATTTGCTCAATCACCCTACTACATTCAATAATATATTAGGAAGCCTAAGCTAAAACGTTTTGTGTTCAGCGGTCGTTTTCCCAATTTCGTATGGTTCTATGGCACTTCTGATAAAAAACTCTGGGTATGCTTCGATAGAAATCTGAAAAAGAGGAAGGTTTTTGATTTCGCTTAGGAACTCATCAATGTGTGAAGCTCATGTCTTCTATGCGGCTTTGGTAGCTTGAAGAGCCCCAAGAAAATCCGATAGCGGACCTGTATCCTGGTGGACCCGTGAGACCAAGTGGACCCCCTTCTATGTAAAAGTCACCGTAGAGGACAATAGTCCATGTAGTGGAATTCAGGATTGTGTTTTCAGTGAAGGTTTCAGTCTTAAATGCAACATTTCCCTTTGTCCATTGGTAGGGACCTGAGAACTTGTACCAGATTTCTATTTTGATGTAAGTGCCAGTGACATTGTGTTCACTGCATTCCCATGTGGTATTTCTTGGTCCAGACTGGAGATTATACCAATATCCGACTTCGATTACATTATCCCCTGAAATGCATGTTGTCCCCTTGTAAATCTTAACTCCTAAATAACCTTTCAAACAGTATTCTGCTTTAGCCCAGCTATAATGATTAGAATCCAATGTGTTGTTCCAGAATAGCTTCCAATACGTAGAGTCCCACTTAGCGTTTTGCATATATCGGATTCTTTCATCTATAGTTACGTTTAATGATTCAGACCAATCACTCCAAACGTCATAGCTATCCTTTGCTCTGGTTTTAACGCTATACATTCTAGGACACGACCAACTGTGGGAAGCGTTTCCAATCACGCCCGAATCATAAGGACCTACAGTCGTGTTTTCGCCGTCACCCCAGTCGAATTGATACCAAACTTGATCACCATTCAAATCAGTAGTATTGGTGCTGTACTGATAAGCCACTTCGAGGTATCCTGAATCTGGACCAGAAGGCTTTGTTGGAATATTGGGAGGAGAGTTTATCCTAAGCGTTGGATCCCCTAATAACACTAGGTTGTTGGACAAGGAAGTTCCGTTGTAGTAGTCTATATTTGAATTGTACATGGTCTTAAAGGCTTCTCCAACGCATTCATGTTCTCCAAGTTCACTGAAGGCATCAGAGAACCAAGAGGCTGTGATCCCCCAGGCATCGGTCATACCAATTGATGCTAGACCATTGCCTTTACCGAATATCGCCGAGTTAGCAACGCAGTTCTCCTCAACGAACTTTGCAGCACTGCACGACCCAAATATATAAAAGAAGGTTTTCGGAGTGTCGTATATATAGTAACTACTTGATACTCCACCTTCGTTCCATTGCCAAAGCCAATCTGTACCATTCCAATAATAGCTTCCAAAATGATGCCCGAAGACGTTGCCATGGTTGTAGACCCAAGTCCACTCGTAGCTGTCGCCGTTTTTTAACCTATCTTTGTGGTCTATAGCGTTGGTGTTCGTTGCATTCAGATAAGGACTTGCTACGAGGACCACATCATTATAAGACCTCTGGAGGCAATCGACCGTGTCATTAACATAAAGTTCATTATAGGTTCTGAGAGGATCCGAGTAGTTTCCGGTGGGAGAATAAAAAACAGAAGGACTAACAGCGGGATCGTTATCGACGTAGGCCAAGGCTCGTGGCTTCGCGTTCAAAGCACGCGAGCTGACAGCTCTGTTTCCATGGTTCTTAGTGAAATAGTCTAAGAAGAGTTCTGTTTCGTTGCGCGTAGGATCACTAACTGTTGAGGCTATGAGTCTAGCAGTCCAAATTTCAGGTCTTATGGTCCCATTATGTTTGTCAAACACATTGTCACCATCTCTATCATACCAGTTCCCATCAAGATCCATATAGTAATAGTCGGTTGCAAGCCAACTGCCATTGATATGTCTCTCCCATTTTGCATACGGAAAGTCGCCAACAAGAAGGCAACCTGTTATATGATACCAGTTCCAAAAAAAATCTCAAATTGCCTCTAATCCCTTCAGGTGTCATCGTTGTAACATTGCCGCAAAAGAGAGCCAGGGTATACCAACCTTCATATTGAAGGTCAGCCACATAAGTGTCTATTGCATCTCCTATAGCCTGATTGTCGTAGAGTCGTTGTTCGACGAAAATTACTATATCATAGTCAGGGTCACCTTTGACCTCGTTAATATTGATCATGGGCAGCATCATCCCGAGAGCGATTAGTAGAATTATAGTATCTCGCAATCTTTTCATCTTCTCCAAACGTTTTCACCTCCTATACACTTGACGTTTTGATACTGCATTCTGAAATGCAAAGAGACACATACCTACTCCATGACTTTAGACTTAACTTCCTTGAACAAAACCTCTGTTTTTATTCGCCATTCTTCAAAGCATTCAGGCGTTTCTGGATAGTTTCTATAATGGGCTTTAACCTGCTTCATCAAATTAGCTGTAAGCCTAAGCTTGTTAAGAAAACGGATTCTCTTCAACCCTCTGAAAATGCGTTTGGCAGTTTCAGTAATGTTCAGACGAAATTCTTCGCCTAAACCAGCCTTTAGAACATCTTCCTCCGTCAAGAGTTTATATTTCATCCCATAACTCAGGTCTACGTCGCGGCTTGTCAAAAGCAACATGCGGAAAACATCTAGCCCAGCCTGTTTCGTGCCATACATTTCCATATATTTGCGGTTGTAAGGCCACAAGAATTTTTGGCTAACATCGCCCGTTTCCAAGGCTTCAATTATTGTTTTTCCTGCAAGATAGCCACTTAGCATTGATGGGCCTATTCCTCCGCCGTGGATAGGGTTTACTAGGCATGCTGCATCGCCGATGATTGCGATTCCATTTCCAACCATGTTGTCTAACGGCTTACGTGTAGGATCGTACCATGCACCATAATTCAGAAGTAGGGAACCTTCGAACATTGGCTTGGTTAAAATATGTTTATAAAACTGGTTCTTTGGGTTTGGAAACTTACCTCGCATACAAATTCCTAAACCAGCATTAACCTTTGCTCCGCTCTTCGGAAAAATCCATGTATAGCCCCCAGGAGTTACATTTTGGTTAAGATATATTTCGCAGTATTTAGTGTTTTCAGCTTCTTGTCTAAGCTGTCTAATTTCCCGATAGCAAGCTTCTACGTCCTCATTCGCAACTTCATTTTCTATTCCAATTTGCTCAGGAAGCTTTCGCCGAATTACTGCCACAAAACCACTGGCATCCAAAACCACTTTTCCACTCAACTGAACATTCTTGCCAGTTCTCAAATTTTTAACCAAAACCCCATTCACGAAGCCCTTTTCGACCATTGGCTCTAAACACTGCATAGAATCAAAAAGAACAGCGCCCTCATCTAGCGCCTTTTTTAAGAGCCATTGCCCAAAAAGACGCCTGTTCAACAGGTAACCTACAAAATCCTCATGTGCAATTGTAAAAACAGTTTCTAAATCTGGCGAATAAATTTTGATCCCTTCAATTCTTTTTTCCAGTTCGCCGTTCTGAGGTTTTTCTAAACCCACATTTTTCAGATGATGCTCGCCTAAGGCGTCTCCACAAATTTTTTCTCCAATCTCCTCTCTTCTTTTCCTCTCGACTAGGCAAACTTTGAGTCCTGCTTCAGCGGTTGTTTTCGCAGCTAAGCATCCAGCTGTTCCAGCACCAATCACTATCACATCGAATTTTTCCAATTGCCACTACACTTCTTGATAGCTTTGGTTCTAATTTCACTGGCTATAACTCATAACCTTTACTGAATTTTCTTCAAAAACTGCCTGTTTAATGGCAGGCTTATTTCAGTTGTTTCTTTTTGGGTGTCGAAAACCAAGCATGTTAAAGTTTTCTCTATGCCTTTAACTGTTCTAAGCTTATCTATGACAAAGTTTCCAACAGCATCAACACTTTCTCCCCTGATTTTAATCAGAATGTCCCAGTCTCCAGATATTATGTGAACATCCTGGACTTCTGGAAACCTCGCAATTTGCTCCGCAATAACTCTTTGTGAGAGAGACGCTTCTCCGTTTCTGTAGGAAAAAGAGGCCAAGATGAAAGCTGTCGTACCAAAGTTTAATTTTTTGGAGTCCAAAATGGCTTTGTACCCTCTTATGATTTTCTCCTGCTCCATCCTTCTCATTTTTGCGAACACCGTCGTAATTGGTGAATCAATTTTTTGGGCGATCTCTCTTGCCGTCATCCTACAATTCTTTTGCAACAACGCAAGTATAGCTAGGTCCTTTTCATCTAACTTGGGTTTCATGTTGTAATTTTTATATAAATTGAAGTATAAAAGCTTAACTTTTTGGAAAAAACGCAGAATTTTTTATAAAAAATTTATAACAAAGAGTGCTTACTTGACTTCTTATAGAATAGACCTGTCTCTAACATATTCATTAGAAGGTGAATGCATGAGCAGAAAACAAGCGGCTATTCAAAAAAGCTTAGCAATTAGTGCAAGTAGATTAATTGAAATTCCAAGACCTTTGGAGCGGCTCTCCAAAAGCGAAATCGAAAGAAAGCAGTGCATCAGCAAGATAATGACCCATGTACTAAGGCATCTTACATACAAATTTGTGAATGACGGTTTTGAATGGCTGCTACCAGTAGTATTTTCCAAGTCAACAGACCCTTTATGGCCAGATCCAGGTTCATCCATCGAGAAACGCATTGAAGTAGAAATCTATGGAAAAACCCTTAGAACCACACTGAGTATGATAGTTCACAAGACGGTTGCTTGCTCTTTAGCCTACCCCAAATTGTTTACACTATCACCAAACGTGAGAATTGAAAGAACTGAAAGGGCAAACACTGGAATACATGCCTATGAATTTACACAACTAGATTTTGAAGTCAGAAACGCCACTTCCAAAGAAGTCAGAGATTTCACTGAAAAGATGATCTGCAAATTAATAAGCGACTTAAAAAGTCACATGAATGAAGAGCTGGCCTATCTTGGAAGGAATGACAGTTTAAAGGTTCCTGAAACGCCGTTTGAAGTATATGACAAAAAAGAACTTGAAGATAGCTATGGAAGAAACTGGGAAGAAAAGCTAATGCTTGAAACTTGTGATCCAATATGGGTTACGAACGTCCCTAGAGAGTTTTATGATTTTGAAGACTTTAAAGAGGGCAAGTGGGATAACTATGATTTACTACTGCCTCAATATGGGGAAGTATTATCTGGTTCCAGAAGGGAGTGGGAATACAACAAGATAGTGAGAAAAATGGAAAGAGATGATGTTAAAAAAGAAAACTATGAATTATTGTTGATGTTGGCGAAGGAGGGCAGGTTGAAGCCTTCGGCTGGCGCAGGAATCGGTATAGAAAGACTGGTAAGCTGGATAGTGGGAGCTGAACACATAGGAGAAACGCAACCGTTTCCTAAAATACCTGGAATAGTCTACGACTTGTGAAGATGCAATATATTCAAACACAAAAGAACTTCGATAAACAGCGAAACGATACTAAGTGAAGCTTATTCTAAAAAGGGGCATAGAAAGCGAAATAAGTACCTAAATGCAAAAATGAATCTTGTATATGGATTAGTGGTTCATAATTGTTAATTATATTGTTGGCTTACCATGGAAAACAAGTATAGAATCAAAATGAAACGGTGTATCTAAAATGATGAAAAAAGAAGCTGTTAAGAAAAACATGACATACACGATTGATCTGACGAAGATTGACGGAGACGGAGCTTTCCCATGTCCTAAATGTGGAAGTATAATATCTCCAGACGACGAAAGCGAAGAAGTTTACCAAATCGTTGAAACAAAAGTTAAGGATGACGAACTAGCAGAATTAATGTTGACATGCAACAAATGCGGAAGCACCATTAAGCTTGTAGGCTTTCTATCTCAACCAGAAAACAAAACTTGAATCAGCGAAGAACCATTTCAAGCTACTTTTCCACTTCAAGTCTTCTACTTATAACCGTAAAGACCATCCATAAGACGACCCCATAGAAAAGCCCGTTAAAAACCGCACTCAAATACCCTGCATACTCGCTTATTGATTCTCCAATCAGCGTACAGAAAAAGTTTCCCGGAAACATTGGCGAAGGGATTAGCAGCGACGCCAGTGTGAAAAGTGAGAAGAAAGAGATTAGAATTAGCGCTCCCCTCATTACGAATTCACCTAGGTGTTTTGTTCATGCGTTTTAGTTCTCAACGGTGTCCTATCTAATATCGCAATATTTAATAAATCTTCTTGTCTACTCGCACAACACAAATACAGATCTAGAGCTCTAGAGGAGATATAATGCAGGCGGCGTACACAAGACAAAAATCACTATCAAAACAACCGTTAAAAGCTTTCTACTCGCAGACAAACTAGACACATCATCCAAAGGACCAGGATGCTTATACATAGATATAAAGAGAACAAAAATAGCCATCACATAAACTTTCAAAATAACCAAGTAAAAAACGGATAAGCCCATCAAAACAAACCTCAATTTCTCGCCAGCGATGGACCTTAGCACATGGCCCCCGTCAAGCATACCGGTAGGCAACAAGTTAAGCATCGTAACAACAATTCCCACCCAACCAGCAAACGCAAAAGGATGCAAAAGCAGCATTCCGCCAACAGGAGGTTGAGGAATCATGTTTAGACTCTGAAGACCCATCTCAAGAAGAATCCACAACAAAGGTATGCCTATGGTGCCTGCTGGAACAGGTTGGGAAGGAATCAACATGGTTAAACCTACTGCACTGACAATTGTTGCAATGATAAACCCAGCAATGGGACCGTCAGCCCCTACATCGAACAAGGCGTCTCTATTCGGAGGAAGAGACTTCTGCATTATCACTGCACCCAGAGTCCCTAACGGTGGCGGTCCAGGAATAAAATAAGGCGGCGTTGCATTTATTCCTTTCTTGTTTGCTGTTATCTTGTGACCCATCTCATGAGTGCCAAGCACTGCCACCATGGCTATTGTGAAAGAAGCACCGCCGACGAAAGGATTAATCATATCAGGAGAAAGCATATAACCTGTAACAAAGGTCGTGGCAATTGTTGCAAAAAACAATATCCAGTTTATTAGAATGTTGCTTGGTTTTGTAGGAGGTTTTGGAACTATTTTTAAGACTATTTTTTTGTCCGTTTTTCGTAGCACTGCTATCGAATTCATTGCATCTAAAGCCTTAAGCAGTCTTAGAAAGGCTTGTTTTGTTTCTTGTGGTTGTTTCAGGTAGTAGGTTGGGGTGTTATGTTCCAACAAAGCCTCTTCTATTTGAAATTCTCCAGAAACTAGTGTGGTTATTTGTTCAAAATCGGTTTGGGCGAAAGGAGCTTCTGCTGGTTCGCTTGGTGTTTCGCTCATAGTTCTTTATCCTTGTTTTGTTGCCGTATTAGAGTGTTTAGGAATAGAAAAATCTATTGGAATTCTGGCGTGTGTTCTTCTTTTTTCTAATATCGACCTAGTAAGACTATTTGCGACTAGTTTTCCTTTGAGAAAACCGCTATGCATCTACAACTCGTACTTTTTCAGTTTTATGACCCCAAGGAATTCTAAGGAAGCCTTCATTGAATTCTTTTAAAATTTCGCTTTCAATTTCATTACATTTTTTATCGAGCGATTCTGGAACCAAGAGAATTTCAATAATCAGCTTTTTGACCATTCTACCACCAAATCAGAAAGAGTGATTTTTGTATTAATCATTTATTGTAGATTCGGATTCCGAATCCAAATCCTACTTGTCGTGAGCACCCATGGAATGTTTTGTTTACAAAACCTTGAAGAATTATATCTGGTTTGGATTCAGAATATGTTACTTTCTGAAAAGCTTTAACAGCCTAGGCTTCTTGCTTTCTTCGCCGGTTTTATAAACTTCAGAAAGTTCAAATTTGGCTCCGCAACATTTACACTGCACATGAATGTGGTCACCTTTTGTTCCCAACCAAAAGCCTTCCCTAGAATTGCATTTAGGACATATTTTGAAGCTGCCTGATGCAGTTTCAATTTCTTGCAGTTTCAAGCTCTTCTCCAATCTCCGTACGATGCTTCTTTTTCGAAAATTTAATGGTTTTGGTTTGGGTTTTAGGCGATTGATAAAGGCAAAATGGTTTGTTGATTTTAAACATGTTTAGTGCAAATGATTACACATATCACCTGATCAAGCATGCGTAAATAGTTTGAAGAAACAGACCTAAAAACCAAACACGCTCCAGTCATAATTACAATGCATTTCTAAAAAGGTCTTCTTCCCTTGAAATTTGCAGTTCTTTTATGCTGCATTTATTACAGAACTTGACGACATCGCTTAATCCCTTTAAAATGACGACGGGTCTTGCTTCTTTTGCTTGCCCCATAAGTAACTCTGCCGCAGAAGCAATTTCATCGACCACTGCAACATTTTTCACTGTAAGAATTTGCCCAAAAAGGTCCTTCTTCCCCCTATAATCCTCAAAGGGTTTGATTCTAGCCACACCTATTGCAAAGTTCACTTGCCCACGCCTAAATGGGCGACTATAAGTGTCACATATGATCACTGCAACGTTTTTGCCTGTCAATTTCTTAATCTCCATGCGACATTTTTCTGCTGATTCATCTGGGTTTTCTGGCAATAACGCAAAATTTCCTCTGCCTTCCACGTTTGACTTGTCTATTCCAGCATTTATGCAGATTAAACCACGTTTATCTTCCACAATTAATATTCCACGAGAAGCCTTCACTATCTTTTTTGTTTCCTTCAAAACTAGCTCGACGAATCTCGGGCTTTTCCCGGTTATTTTTGCAATTTCTTCAGCTTTTTTAGAGGGAACAACATCTCTTAACCGTACCACTTTTTTTTCAGTTTTAGAAAAAATTTTCTGAGCAACAACTACCACATCTCCATCTTCAATCTTTAAACCGTTTTTTTCAGTCATCTCGACAATTATTCCAGCTATACTGTCTCCAGATTTTATTAAAGGAAACTTGTCCAAAGCAAACGCAGTGAAAGCTTTCAAACATTTTCCTCCACTTTGCCTTTTATGGTTGTTCTCTTACTGCGTTAAATCTCTTGCTCATCTATCCTGTTACACTAGATGTTGCATAGATTTTGAAATTTTATTTTGAATTCATAATGTTTAAACTAACAATGATCAGAGGAATACTGTGAACCCGGCTACAAACTGGATGCATGAATATGAAGAAACAATTGAAAATGCTATTTATTTTACTGACTATAGCTTTTAGTATTTTTAGCTTTGCAAATAGAACGTTATTTCCTGCTGTAAATGCAACTTATGTTGAAGGCCCGATTACGAAAGATACAGTTTGGACTCGGGTAGACAGCCCGTTTGTGGTGTCAAAAGATATTATGGTTTATCCAAATGTGACATTGACCATAGAACCCGGTGTTGAAGTAAAGTTTGGAGGGTACTTCTCTCTAATCGTTTCTGGAATATTGTATGCGAATGGAACGGAGAAGACGATAACGTTCACTTCAAACAAGGAAGTGCCAGAAGTGGAAGACTGGAAAGCAATCAGATTTAATGGAATGGAAGAGTCTGCGTTAATAGGCTGTTTTATAGCTTATGCAGAAGACGGAATATTTGTAGAGAATGGCAATGTAAAACTTGAAAATAGTACCATAAGCCTTTGTCAAAATGGAATCACAGTTGCAGATGGTAAACTAACAGTTGATGATAGCAGTGTTAGCCTTTGTCGCCAAAATGGGATTAACATAACAGGCAGTCAATCAACCGTACAAAACTGCCTGATAGCAGAGAACCAAGTAAACGGTATATGCATCACTGGTGATGGACAGATCACTATACAAGAAAACACTGTGTCAGCAAACGGAAATGGGATACTTTTAACTGGAAACGAAAATTCAAATGTGAACATAAGCCAAAATATAATCTCTGCAAACAAACAAAACGGAATACGTATCGATGCGAACAACACTGACGCTACAATCGTTAATAACATTGTTGTATCAAACGATAATGCAGGATTTTACGTTTCAAGCACAAAAAGCACATACATCACTAATAACTCTGTCTCTTACAATAAAATCGGCATTTTATATGATGACGGAGACCACAAAGCTGACTTCAACGACATATATAGTAACGAAATGGGCATGAACGTCTTAATGAATGCCACCGTAAATGCAGAATATAATTATTGGGGTGATAAAAGCGGACCATGTCACGAATCGTTAAATCCAAATGGACGGGGAAACCCCGTTGGCGGCGACGGAGTTAATCTTGATTTCATATTCTTTTTAACTAAACCAATTGGCATTATCAATATCCGTCCAACAGCAATCCTTCTCACCGATAAGATTTGGGCTCGACCAAATGAAGATGTTATGTTCTTTGCTGCAGATTCATTTGACAACGATGGACGCGTTGACAGATACTTTTTCGATTTTGGAGATGAAAGCAACAGTAGCTGGACGACATTATCGATTTTCACCCACAAATATTCTTCAGTAGGAACTTATAACGCAACCTTAACGGTTATGGACGACTACGGCGCCACAAACAACACCATGGTTACAACAATAAATGTTCAAAACCTCCCACAACTGCAAATTAGCGTTGACTTAAGCAATTCCACAGTCCACGAAGGAGAACAAGTTTCAATAGTAGCTTACGTGACATACGGAGCCGCTGCCGTAGAAAATGCGACCGTGACGATGTTTTCAGTAAAGGGTGGAAATTTCACGGAATCATCTGGATTAACCAATGCAAGTGGTTATTTCGTCACAATCTTTACCGCACCAGAACTGACCGAAAACGCCAATGTTAGAATTGTTGCAAGAGCTTCAAAAATTGGTTTCACTGATGGTTCGGACTACAAGTACTTGGAAGTTATACCATTCCTTTCAGTCTACATAACTGCTCCGGAAGTTATAAAATCTGAGGAAACAGCACAGATCTTAATTCACGTCAAAAGTGGAGAGGAACCCGTCAGTAATGCCAGCGTTACGATATTATCCAGTGATGGAAGCCTTTCCTCGGAAACTGGAACTACTGATTCAAACGGCATCGTTTCACTCGTTTTTACAGCTCCTCAAACAACAACACTCCTGAATGTCAATATAATTGCGACCGCGACAAAAGACGACTACATGAATGGCATGGGTCAGATCATAGTAAGCATAGAGCCTAAAATGCTCGATGTCCAAATCATTGCTGAACCCGATTTTACAATTTCTGAGGCTGAATGCAACGTAACTGTTCATGTAGAATATGATGCGATCCCCATGTCTGGGGCTGAAGTTACCGTGGTGGCGGAGAGCGGAAACTTCTCAACAGACACCGGGTTAACTGACGTTTATGGCAATGTGACATTCGTTTTCACAGCGCCATCAGTCAACGAACAATCTAGTATCAGTATTACAGCACAAGCCACAGAGGCGGGATATGCTCAGGGACAGAGCCTATTGGAAATAATAGTCAACCCTAGAACGTTTGACATTCAAGTAATCGCGCCAATAGTTGAGTCAGGAGAATCAGTGAATGTAATAGTTAACGTAACATGCAAAGAGGATGCGACTCCAGTCGTAGGCGCCGTGGTTACGATGTCGTCAGAAGAAGGAAACTTTTCAGTTATAACCAAGACTACTGATACTAAAGGCACTTGCACATTTGCTTTTGATGCTCCTCAAACAACAGAACAGACCTCCGTAGTCATAACAGTAAATGTAACCAAAAACGGATACGCTGATGGAGGAAAACAGAAAGCAATAACAGTGATTCCGAAAACCGTTCCCCAAGCCGAAGGGGGCTGGCCCATTGTAACCATACTTCTGATTGTTATTCCAATAGTCATCGCCATTGTGGTTGTTGTTTTGATTAAGCTAAAAATCATCTCGGTCTCCTCGGAGGAAGAAGAGTAATAGTGAGCGATGTGTCGTAAGACGTAATATTTAATAGTCTGGACATATCATTATCAGTAGATAGGAGAAAACGTCATGGCAAAATTGCGGCTCAAGGAAAGTCTGACCAAACTGAAAAAAGTGAAAATTAGAATTAGGTTAAAGAAACATGAACAACTGCCCATCCCACCACCTCCACCCAAACCCATACCTAGAGGATTCAAAGTTGTTGACAAATATCCACTCTACGAACCTTTTGCCCACGTCGCCATAGTACAAAACCCAAAAACAGGTGAATACAAGTACGTACTAGATGAACTACAACTTGACCCGCTGGAAAGAAGCGTCTATAACCGCATTTTAGAAATACTGCTCGCAGAAATAGAGTCGCCAAAAGAAGAAATTCTTGACCCCAGAAAATTTTTTGCAGAAGAAGCCAAGAAAATTGTTGACAAATACCGCATAAGCC
>CAYVGZ010000043.1:0-13067 GCA_964450845.1 uncultured Candidatus Bathyarchaeia archaeon
GTGTAGGCTTTCGCCCCTTCATCTATCGTACAGCAGTCAAAAATGATTTAAAAGGATACGTTAGAAACAGAGGCGATGCTGGAGTAGAAATTCTTCTCGAAGGTGAAGAAAAGGACATTGAAAATTTCATGCAAGATTTGAAGCAAAAGAAGCCCCCTCTTGCACAAATCCACAATGTCATCACAACAAGACTAAAAGGCAAAAGCGAATACGAAAGATTCACAATTTATAAGAGCTCGGAGGAAGCAGAGCTTTCTGGTTCAGTTATCCCTCCAGACATAGCCATATGCAACGAATGCCTAAGAGAGCTCAGAGACCCAAAAGACCCAAGATACAAATACTTCTTTATTACTTGCACGGACTGTGGTCCAAGATTCACAATTATCGAAAAGCTTCCGTACGACCGCGAAAACACTACCATGCGGGACTTTCCCATGTGCAGCTTCTGCCAAAGCGAATACACAGACCCATTAAACAGGCGCTTTCACGCCCAAACCGTGGCTTGTCCAAAATGCGGACCAAAAGCATATTTAACAACCAGAAACGGCGAACTAATTGAACATAAAGACCCTATACGAGAAGCTGGTAGACTCCTTTCAGAAGGCTTTATACTTGCCATAAAAGGTTATGGTGGTTTTCACGTTGCTACGTCAACAACGAAAGATGAGCCATTAATTAGGCTTAGAAAGGTTAAGCATAGAAGCCAGAAGCCCTTCGCCATTATGGCTCGAAGCTTAGAAGCCATAAAAACTTTTACAGAATTAAGCGAGAAAGAAGCAGAGCTTCTAACTTCTTATAGTCGCCCAATAGTTTTGCTGAACAAAAGCGCTGAATATTATCTTTCAGATTTGATTGCTCCAAGTTTGCACAATGTTGGGGTTATGCTCCCCTACACTGGGTTGCATTACATGCTTTTTGACGAAACGAATGAGCCAGCGTTTGTGATGACAAGTGCTAATCCGCTAGATCAACCAATAATAAAGGACAACGAGGAAGCCTTGCAGAGGCTGGGCGACACTGTTGACTACTTCTTGTTTCACAATCGCAGAATTGCTCAAAGATGCGACGACTCAGTAGTTCGTGTACACGACAAAGATTCGGTATTCATAAGACGCTCACGAGGTTACGCACCAGCCCCAATAATGCTTAGACGAAAAGCGAAACGTTGCGTTTTAGGCTTAGGCGGAGAATTAAACAATACAGTATGCGTTTTACTTGAAAATAAGGCGTTTATTTCCCAACACTTAGGCGACGTAGAAAACGTTGAAACAATTGATTTTCTGAAAGATGCAACAAAACACCTAATCCGCTTAACAAACAGCAAAGTAGAAGCAGTTGCATGCGATTTGCATCCAAAATTCACAACAACAAAGCTTGCACATGATTTGGCAGAAGAAAACAATTGGCAACTAGCTCAGGTTCAGCATCACTACGCGCATATCGCTGCTTTAATGGTTGAACATGACATTAAAGAAATCGTGGGTACGTGTTGTGATGGGTATGGGTATGGAATTGATGGAGAAGCATGGGGCGGCGAAATATTGCTTTGCACCCAAGAAAGCGCCGATTTCAAACGGGTAGCTCACCTTGAAAAACAACCCTTAATTGGCGGGGACTTGGCTACTTGTTACCCTCTAAGAATTGCCGCTGGCATACTCTATAAAAAAGTCAACATGGAAAGCTGGCTCCTAAGAAACAAGCAGCACTTTCCACACGGCGAAAACGAAATCCAAATAATTCTTAGCCAACTTGAAAAAGGTCATAACATAATTGGAACAACAAGCTGTGGAAGAGTTTTAGACGCTGTTGCATCCGTTTTGGGCGTATGCTATGAACGCACGTATGAAGGCGAACCAGCCATGAAACTTGAATCAGCCGCAATAAAAGGCAAAGATGTGCTGAAGCTAAAACCCATAATAAAAAACAACACGTTAGACACTACCCAAATGCTCCTGGAGATATTTGAGAACCGAGAAAAACACTCTAACGCAGATTTGGCTTACTCTGCTCATGCGTACCTAGCAACGGGCTTAGCCGCATTAGCCATAGAAAAAGCATTAGAAAACAACGTTAAAACGGTTGGTTTTTCAGGTGGAGTTGCATGCAACGAAATTTTAGCATTAATCATGCGGAAAACCGTAGAACATGCTGGCTTACGGTTTCTGGTTCACGAGTCTATTCCGCCAGGCGACGGCGGCTTATCCTTTGGTCAAGCTGTTGTAGGTGGATTTTTCCGGTTTTGAACCATAACTGATTTATTGCTGCACATTTTTGGTTAAATATCGATAATAATGTGTTTGGCGATTCCAGCGAAAGTCGTAAGCGTTAAAGAAGACAAGGCCAAAGTGGACTTTGGTGAAGGCGTTTTAAGAGAAGTTAATGTGGCGCTTGTAAATGCTAAAGTTGGCGACTATGTTTTGGTGCATGCTGGCTACGCCATCGAAGTTTTAGACGAAAAAGAAGCCCAAGAAACCATACGCTTATGGAACGAAATCCTTGAAGCCGAAACCCACCAGAAATAAAGTTGACTGGAAATGGCTGAAAAATTGAGGTTTAGAGACCCAGACTTGGCGAAACGCATAGCAGAAAAAATCCGCAAAATTGCATCAAAAAAAGAAATCGTTAAGATTTGCCATGTCTGCGGCACACATGAATGGACTATTACACATTTTGGCATACGCAGTCTATTACCTGAAAATGTGGAAGTCATTGCTGGACCCGGATGTCCAGTCTGTGTAACGCCCGCCTCCGAAGTTGATGAAGCCGTGCAATTAGCCTTGAAAGGCGTGACGGTTACTTGTTTTGGCGACGTTCTACGTGTTCCAGGCTCGAAGACATCTCTTTTAGAAGCTAAAGCAGAAGGCGCCGACGTTCGCATAGTTTATAGCGTCAGCGATGCTGAAAAGATAGCTCAAAAAGAGCCGAACAGAGAATTCTGTTTTTTCGCTATTGGTTTTGAAACAACAGCTCCTTCTACAGCAGTGGAAATTCTGAACAAACCACCAAGAAACCTCAGCTTTCTGGTTTCGCATCGTTTGATTCCTCCAGCAATGAAGCTGCTCGTCGAAATGGAAGACTTGAGCCTAAACGGATTTATCGCACCTGGACATGTCAGCACGATTATTGGGCTTAAGCCCTACGAAATTTTCCCAAAACTTTACAGCATGCCAACAGTTGTGACAGGATTCGAACCCCTCGACATCTTATTTGGTGCATACATGATTTTGAAACAGTTGAGGGAAGGCAAACCACGCTTGGAAAACGAGTATACACGGGCTGTACGTTGGGAAGGTAACACGAAAGCGCAAGAGCTAATGCAAAAAGTCTTCGATGTTGTTGATGGCAACTGGCGTGGACTAAGCACAATTCCTTCTTCAAAACTCACGCTTAAAGAGAAATACGTAGCCTATGACGCACATTTGAAACATAACGTAAAAGTGGAACATGGAGTTGATATACAAAAGGGCTGCAGGTGCCACCTAGTTATAATTGGCAAGATTAAGCCAACGGAATGCCCCCTATTCATGAAAGCCTGCACTCCGCAAAAGCCTGTAGGCGCATGCATGGTAAGCGTTGAAGGAACATGCAGAATCTGGGCAAAAGCGGCATGAAAAATCCGCAGAACACATCAACAATCTTAGAAAAGCTTTTATTTAAATAGATTCAAACCGTTGTGCGAGGTATTGAAAAAGAATGAACTTAGAAACAAGCAAAAATCTTGGCGGAATAGGAGCAATACTTGTTGCCATTGGTGGGCTAGCCACTTTTGGCTACGGCTTAGCTGGCTTACTGAGCCTCATTGGAATAATACTTGTGCTTATAGCGGCTAAAGGTTTAGCAGACAATTACGGCGAAGTAGGCATATTCAACAACGCGCTGTATGCTCTAATCATGGGAGTAATAGGCGTCATAGCTCTCATAGGTGTTCTAGTGTTTTCTGTTTTCTCAGCATTTGCTGATTTGGGTATAGATACTACAGATTGGGCTAACGTGGGTCCACAGTTTCAGGAACGTCTAATGGGAGGAGACTGGGACTTTATTTGGAAATTACTTGGAGCTGCTATCTTGGCTTGGGTCGTGCTTTCAATTTGTGTTATAATTGCAGTCATCTTCTCAAGAAAATCATTAAACCTTGCTTCGGCAAAAACTGGAGTAGGCATGTTTGGCACTGCAGGAATACTAATGCTAATAGGCGGTATCTTGGCCATAGTATTTATCGGCTACTTACTTATCTGGATTGCTTGGATATTGATCGCTGTTGCTTTCTTCTCGATTAGAACAACGGCAACTCAACAAACTGCACCTGCACAACCCTCGCAACCTTCTGCATAAGCTAGCACCCACATTTTTTATCATTCTATACTTGACAAGTTTTAAACGCAAAAAACTCGTATTAAGTATGAAGTGTATCCCAAATGAGCAGAGAAACTGGAAAGACTTTTGCTGGCAAATGCGTTGATTGCGGTTCACCACTAGTGTTGTATGAGGTTGATTTTGAGAAAAACAGACGAATCATGCAGTGCAATCGATGCGGCTTATTTCATTTCTATAAGAAGGATTTCTTTGGCAAGTGGAAGCTTGTGAAGGCTGGTAGAGTTTCAGATTTATGGAGAAAACCATCAAAATAATGGTGTCTGTTCACTCCGAATGGCTTAGCATATTCTGGGAACGGGGTCGCCCACAGGTCTAGCAATTATCCTTTTTCCACCGACAACAGTCTGCATCGCCACACCCATGAAATCCATTGTTGCTTCGCCGATGATTTCTGCTTCTTTCCCCTCTTCAGTTGTTCTTAAAAGCTCCAAAATCTCTTCAGCCTTTTCCTTCACTGTACCAATGATTATTTTTCCCTCGTTTCCAACTTCAAGCGGGTCTAAGCCCAACATTTCACATGCTGCTCGCACATCTTCTCTGACTGGAATCTTGTCTTCGTGAACCAGTACGCCCACCTTTGATTTTTCGCTGAACTCGTTTAAGGCATCTGCTAAGCCTCCACGCGTTGGGTCTTTCATTGCAACTACGCCGCCAACTTCGCCGAGCAAACGCTGAATTAAACGGTTTAAGGGTTTAACATCAGATTTTATGCTACTTCCAAAACTTAATCCTTCTTGAGCGGATAAGACGGCTAAACCATGGTCGCCAACTGTTCCAGACAATATTATCTTGTCGCCTGCCATAAGGTTTGAGTCTAAAACCCAACGCGCTTTAAAGTCCTTTTTAAATCGTTTAACAATTTCAAGATTTTTATCTAAAGCCATGGTTCTTCTTCCAATTCCAGAAGTGTTTATTACACAGCCGCCTAAGCTTCCCTTCTCAACAACCTTCGTATCCCCAGTAACAATGCTCACACCAGCTTCCTTGCAAGTCCGCTGCATGCTAGCCAAAATCCTTTCAAAATCAGCCAAGGCTAAACCTTCCTCCAAAACGAAGCCACAAGTCAAAGCGTATGGTTCAGCACCCAAAACTGCAATGTCGTTGACTGTGCCAGAAACCGCTAAACGCCCAATGTCCCCGCCAAGGAAGAAAATGGGTTTAACGACATGAGAGTCGCTTTTTAACACTATGTCGTCTACAACGGCTGCGTCATCAAGGGCTTCAAGTGGCACTTCGAAGTTGGCTGCGTTGCCAAAATACTTTACAATATACTTTTTAACTAAATCGTGCATGACTGTTCCGCCAGCACCATGCAACATGGTAACATGCTCATTCTTAACAGCCAATTTCCACACTCGCCTCAGTTCTGAATATCTAACCTTAAAAGTTAGACATAAACACATCGTAAAATTGTTTCGAAGTCAGCTGTCACTTTTTAAAGCGAGAAACACTTTTTAGTAGGCTATGAAGGAAGTATATGGTTACTTTTTGATTGTTTCGGCGTCAATTATATGGGGAACAATGGGAATTTTCGGGAAACTTGCTTTTGAATATGGAATTAATCCAGTAACATTGATTGCCTTAAGATTGCTTATTTCTTCCTCAACAATTCTAATGCCCATAACGTTGTTTAGAAGAGAATTATTCAGAATCAAAAAACGAGACATTTCTCAATTTTTCGCGCTTGGCATTTTCGCTACTGCCTTTCAAAGAATAGCTTATTTCTATGCCGTTGACTTAACGACAGTCACAGTAGCAGCAATTCTCTTTTACACTTACCCGATTTTTGTCACAATCTATTCGTCACTATTTCTCAAGGAAAGAGTGCCTTGGTCAACTGCATCAGCGATAATCCTAACATTTTCGGGCGTTGCACTGGTTGTGAAAGTTTATGAAGTTTCAAGGTTAAACGCCAGCTTGCCTGGAGTAATTTTTGGAGTGCTATCAGGCATTCTCTTTGCCCTTTATTTCTTGAGTACTAAAAAATTAAGAAACCACTATACTAATTGGACTCTAATCCTTTATGGCGACGGGATAGGTGCTGTGGCTTTAACTCCGATCATTTGTTTAGCTTCTTCTGAAATCGCTAGCTATCCCTCACAACTTTGGCTTCTTATACTAACAATAGCTTGGTTTCCGTCTCTATTAGCGTATCTTCTATACTCCTACGCCCTGAAACATGTCCAACTTTCAAAAGGAAGCATACTCTCAGTTATGGAACCATTATCAGCAGCAATTTTTTCGGCGACACTCCTTAGAGAAAATCTTGAACCATTACAAATTATAGGCGTAATACTCGCTTTAACAGGAGTAGTCCTACTTTTCTACAAGCCCAAATTGAAAAACTGACCAATCGCATAAATAGTAGAAAATGTCCATTTCTATGATAAGTTTAGAAACGCAGAGGTGGAAAATGTGGTTAAGAAAGCTGTAATTGTTATTTCTCTTGTTGAAGAGAGCACCAAAGTGGAGAATGGAAAAATTGAAAAAGAAATTCTAAATGAACTTTCTGAGGAGCCAACTAAGATCCCATGGCTAAAGGAAGTTGAGAAGGTAACGGTCACCGAAGAGTAAAAGATAGCCTTTATGCCTCGACGTTCTCCAGTCTAACCTTTCTTACCATATTTTGAAGGTTTTCCATATGTTTCTTATGATCATAAGTCCACGATCCATTCTTAAAATACTCGTAGGAAATGGTTTGGCGTGAAGAGTTTTCAAAGTCCTGAATTACGTAGCGGTAGCTCTCTAGAAAACCAGTTTTAATGAGCTTTGATAAGGCTTTTAAAAAGTTTTTAAACTCTGATCTTGGAAGATAGACGTATGCATAGAGAGCATTTTTGCCTAAGATCTTGCCAAGAGTTTTTGCGAATGGTTTATCTAACATTGAAGATGCGAATTTTGCAAGCTTTTCATAATTATCGAAGCTAAAGATGAAAAAGCAAAAATCTGAGGTTTCTCTGCCGAAATGAAAGGCTGTAACTTCAAAGCTTTCAATTAAACCTCTCCTAATTAGATGCTGGTGATAATGATATCGAGCCAGTTGTGGAGATATTTTAAGCATTTCCGCTAATTTGGCTATTTTAATCGTTGCGTCCTTTTCCAACTCCTTTAACATTAGCACATCGATTTCGTCCCCTAGAATGGGGAAATCTTTAGGTTCAATTAGCGTGTAGGGCAATTTTGTTTGCTCATTTTTGATCTCTTCAATCCAGTTATCCCACTGAAGGCTCCAGTATCCCAGCTGCTTGTCAAACCACATACTCCTTGAATTAACCGAGTGGAAACACGTGGACCAAAAAACATCAACGTTTTTAGCCACACCTAATCTTTTAATTTCGTTGAGAAATTGCTCAAATTCATTGCGGTGAATTTTCGGAATCGCAAAGACACTAACGCAACCTTCAAACATGCCATAACATCTTGAAATAGCAAGCCAAAACCCATTCTGTTTTAGGCAATTAAAGAGTAAATCCTCATACCCGGGAATCGCTTCAGCCAAAACGACAGCTTTCTTAAGTCCTAAATTAGTATGGTAAATGTTTACGTTCATTCTTAAAAAAATTTGGGAGCGAAGGCGCTTCAGCTTTTTACGCAAAGTTTCTGCAGGCATGCCTAGCTTCCTAGCAACTTCTGACACATTTCTAGGACCATAAGTTGCCAAGTCTTCTAGAATTCTTAGATCAGATAGGCTGAGATTGATATTCTCAATCGGCAAGTGTGTCAACTCCTAATATAATTAGTAATATGCCTTCTTTAAATTTTCAGTTTTTCAGCTAGGGAAGACTGGATTGTCAACAGGGTCGCCTGTAGGTTGAATGTTTCCATAGCCTGTGGTTACTGCTATGGTTTTTGTTACACTAGATGAAACTGGTGTTGGAATTTTCAACGTCACAGCTACTGTGGCAATTGTTGAAATTGTAGCGAGAAGTGTTAGAGCTAGTAAGAATATAACTTTCATGTTCAATTTCTCACCTCCATTTTTGTTTTTTAACCCAGAAAGATAATATGTATAGATGAAAAGAAAAAAAGTTATATGCAATTAGCTTCTAGAAGTAGCTTCCATAGGTGTGTTAACTTTGGAATCTGAGATTCTGGTGAAAATGAATAGAAGGGTCGTCACTGTTTTTCTAGACGCATTGATTTTGTTGAAGTTAAGGAATGCCCCGTTGAGCGGTTACGACATCGTTTCCTACATTCATAAACGCTTTGCTGTGCCTATCTGCGCGGGTACGGTTTACACATGTTTATATCACCTTGAAAGAGACGGGCTAATTAAAGGAGACTATGCTCAGAGGAAAAAGACGTATGTGCTGAGCGAAAAGGGAAGTGAAACGGTGAAAACCCTGTTAAGTATGAGGGACAAGATTTTAGGACTTGTTTTAAACATCGTTATGGGCTAATTAGTCTTTTTTCAAGGCGCCTTACTACGTTAAGAGGTTGCTTGGACACAAAACTCTCTAAACGCGGAGATTTACATACACATTGAACATGCCACATTCCAAACAGAAAAGCGGTAAGCTCCAAGTGAAAGTAGCTGAAACTACCTGCAAAACGGAAACGGTGAGTGTGGAAATCAGTAAGAATTATGGAAAACAATATAAATCGCTATAACGCTGTTCAATTGCACAACTGGAGAGACCATAAAGTGCCAAAATGGGGATACTCTATAACAAAAGAGGAATTAGACCCTGAAAAAACCGTTAAAGCAAGCGGACGAGAGGTTAGGGTATCCCATAAATCATCAAGAGAAATATGCAAAACAATTAAGGGAATGATGCTCAGCCAAGCAAAACAATACCTTAGAGACGTTATAGATAAAAAACGAGCTGTTTCCTTCACAAGATTCAAAAAGAAGGCTGGACACCGCCACGGATTGGAAAAGGCCTATGCAGGGAGATACCCAGTAAAAGCATCAAAACAAATATTAAAAATAATAGAAGGAGCAGAAGCCAACGCCGAATACAAAGGCTTAGACACAGAAAGACTCCGTATCATTCACGCATCTGCATATCCGGGGATGAAGATTAAGCGGTACACTCCAAGAGCTCAAGGAAGATCCGCACCGACTTTTGAAACCGTATGTCACATTGAAGTAGTTCTGGAAGAACGGCCAGAAAAAGGGGAAGAAGTATAATGGCTGTCGTCAAACATTTTATAACAGAGTCCATGAAGAAAACGGAAATCGACGAGTTTCTACAGAAAAAACTTGAAAGAGCTGGATATGGCGGAGTAACAATATCAAAAACTCCGTTGGGAACCCACATGGTAATCTATGCTATGCGTCCCGGCTTGGTAATAGGACGTGGTGGAGAAAGTATAAAAGAGCTTGCAAGTATTTTAGAAGAAAAATTTAAAGTTTCAAACCCGCAAATTTCTGTTTCCGAAATTGAAATTCCAGAATTAAATGCTTATGTTGTTGCTTCACGTATTGCTTCAGCCCTACAAAGGGGCATACATTTCAGACGCGCTGGTTTTTGGGCTTTGAACCAAGTTATGGATGCTGGAGCCCTAGGCGCAGAAATAGTCATAAGTGGTAAGTTGAGAACTGAAAGGGCAAGATTTGAGAAGTTCCGTGCTGGATATTTGGCAAGATGCGGAGAACCAGCACTAAAATATATGCATAAAGCCGAAGTTCACGTTCAACTAAAACCAGGCATATTCGGTATAAGAGTTAGAATAATGCCGCCAGACGCAGTTTTTCCAGACAAAATCCAAATAATCGAGGCTATTCCACCAGAAGAGGAAAAAATGGAAGAGACATTGGAAGCAAAGGAAGAAAAAACTGAAGAACCAAGCGAAGAAAAGGAGGAAACTGAGTAGATGCCAATACTGCGAGTCAAAGAGATACGGGATATGCCCTCCGAAGAACGAATTAGAAAACTCGGCGAACTAAGAACAGAGCTTCTAAGATTGAAAACTATGATTAGAGCAGGCGGTACCGTGGAAGACCCATCCAGAGTAAGAGAATTGCGAAAAACAGTTGCCCGCATACTGACCATAGAGAACGAGCAAAAAATCGAATCGCGAAAAACGAAGAGTAAGAAGGAGAAAAAGAAATGAAAGTGACGCCAGATGTAATCCGCTTCGAATTCATCGGAACCGAAGCCAAAGTTTCCAAAAGCACGCATCCCGGTTATGTTGGAATATACGGCAAAATAATAGATGAAACTCGAAACACCCTCACAATCTTACATAAAGGAAAAAGAAAAATAGTCGTAAAAAACTCCGCAGTTTTCCATTTCAAGTTTCCTGATGGAACAATTGTTGAAATTAACGGCAAAATTCTTGTAGGAAAACCAGAAGACCGCCTCAAAAGGCACATTAGGAGACTGTGGTGATGTCGCTGACTTTTAAAAAGCCCAAGAAAACTTGTAATGATAGAAATTGCCCCTTCCACGGAGACCTCCCAGTAAGAGGTCGCGTATTAGAGGGATCAGTCGTCAGCGCAAAAATGGATAAAACAGTCATAGTGAAACGTGACTATTTACACTATGTTCCAAAGTTCATAAGGTACGAAAGGAGACACAGCCGCATTGCTTCCCATAACCCACCTTGCATAGATGCAAAAGAGGGAGATCGAGTAATAATAGCGGAGTGCCGACCAGTAAGCAAAACTGTGTCATTTGTTGTTGTTGAAAAACTAGAGGAGAAGTAGGATGGCAGCAAAAGCAAAGCAGAGAGCACTAGTCGCAAAGGGAATGCTTGGACACGGAATGAAGATTTCAAAGGGACTGCTTGCTGGCTCAGTATTAAGATGCGCCGATAACACAGGCGCCAGAGAACTGCGTCTAGTCCAAGTTATGGGTTATAAAGGACGGTTGCGCCGTGTTCCGTCTGCCGCATTGGGCGACAGAATAACTGTTTCTGTCAGACACGGAACACCAGACATGAGAAAAAAAATCTTTCAGGCAGTAATTGTAAGACAAAGAAAAACCTTCAGAAGAGCTGATGGTATTTGGATTCAATTCGAAGACAACGCAGCAGTAATAATAACTCCAGAAGGGGAAATGAAAGGCTCAGAAATCCGTGGACCCGTAGCAAAAGAGGCTGCTGAAAGATGGCCGAGAATAGCAAGTGCCGCTAGCATAATAATATAGGTGAAACCCATGCAAGCAATAAAACCAGTAACAAAACCAACAAAACAAAGAAAAATGCTCTACCAAGCGCCAGACCACATACGCTACAGACTTTTTGCTGCACCGCTCTCATCAGAACTGAGAGCATCACATGGAGTAAAAACCCTTCCCGTCAGAAGCGGCGACTCAGTCCGAATCATGCGAGGTGACCGAAAAGGATTCGAAGGAAAAATCACGCGCATAGATAGGAGAAAATACAGGATTTACGTTGAAGGCTTAACAAGAGAAAAAGTTGATGGAACCACAATATTCGTTCCCATTCACCCCTCAAAAGTTATGATTACACGCTTAAGCCTTGATGATAAATGGAGAAAGAAAATTTTAGAAAGGAAAAAAGTAGCCCACAGAAAAGTGGAAGAGGTTGCAGAGAAGCCTCCTAAAGAAGTTGTAGAGATGAAAGAAGAAGCCGTCGAAGAAAAACCTACAGAAAAAAAGCCAAAGAGAAGAAAGAAAAAAATGGCTAAAAAGCCACCTACAAAAAAGGTGAAAGGAAAAGCCGAAGAAATCGAAAAGGAAAGGAAGCCGAAAGCAAAGAAAACAAAAGCGAAGAGCAAAACTGTTGAAGAAACGAAGGGAGGAACGTAAATTTGGGTAAGAAAGGAGGATCAACAGGGTTAAAGCGTAAACCTGCACCAAGATTCTGGCCAATTCATAGAAAGGAATTTGTCTGGATTGTAAAACCCTCTGCAGGGCCACATTCCCTTCAAGAATGCTTGCCTTTGGCAATTGTTCTACGTGATATTCTTGGATTTGCCAAGACAAGGAAAGAGGGTAAAAAAATAATTTCGCAAGGAAAGGTATGTGTCGATGGGAAAGTTAGACGTAAAGACAACTTTCCAGTGGCTCTAATGGATGCCATTTCAATACCAGATGCTGACAAATGCTTCCGAATACTACCATCCAAAAAAGGCTTAATTCTTCATTCGATAGGCAAAGAGGAAGCAGTTTTCAAATTATGCAGAATAGAAAATAAAAACGTCACGAAAAAAGGGCACATACAACTCAACCTTCATGACGGTTCAAATATTTTGGTGAAGGTTGCTGATCCGAAAAATCCACAGGAGGACGTTTACCACGCTTTTGATACAGTTAAAATAAGCCTTCCAGAAAAGCAAATCCTTGAACATGTAAAAATGAAGGAAAATGATTTTGCGATAATAACTGGTGGAAAAAACATTGGAGAATATGGCAAAATAGTTGAACTCGAAAGTGCGAAGGCGAAGAAACGTAGAAATGCTTTTGCGATAATCGAGAATGAGAAAGGCAATCGTTATCAAACAATCTTGAATTTCGTCTTTGTAATAGGCGAAAAACAGCCAATAATATCCCTACCGGAGACAACCAAAGATGTCTGAGGATGAAATCCGCAAGACATGGGAGGAACAGCCCATGCTTAAACCAAAAATCGAAAAGGTTGTCGTTAACATTAGTGTTGGAAAATCTGGCGAGCCACTAGAAAAGGCTGCAAAAGTCATGAAGGATTTATCAGGTCAAACTCCATGCAAGAGAAAAGCCAAGAAAACCATAAGAGATTTTGGAATCAGAAAAGGCGAACCA
>CAYVGZ010000044.1:0-12611 GCA_964450845.1 uncultured Candidatus Bathyarchaeia archaeon
GGTCTAGGCTCACTGATGGCTGGATACCCATAGGATCAGCGAGAACAAATGATGATGGAGCGACATCCTTGAACCTAGCTTTTAACGTGTCGGATGGAAACTATGCGTTTAGGGCTTATCATGGGGGTAATGAAAACTTTGGTGAGTCTGAGAACGTTACGGAGGTCGAGATTTTTTCTGACACGGCTGAAGGTGTCCTTTTTTTGGCTGTGAGTCCGGGTTTGGGAAGGCTTTTTCATCTTGCGATGTCGGTGATCTGACGATTACTGTGAGTAGTGACAATCCATACGCGTTGTTACAGATGAATGCTAGTGCATGGTATGTTGTTGACGAGCCTCTGCAGGGTCCCTACACGTTCATATTCTTCTTCTATGATTACATGAACATAACGGGGTTCTTAGGGTCGTCTTGCGCATCGGTGAGTGAGGGCCCCCCATATGTTTATAAAGGCTCGCTTGGGTGGGGTCCCGAGGTTGTTGGCAGTCATGAACTCATCGCGGGCGTCGTAAACGGCACTATCTATGATGTTATAGCTGGTATGTACGGCGTTGGTATACGTGCCTCAGAGGCTGTTGATCTTGAAGTTCAGGGTTGTCCCTCAAATCTCGTTGTTCACTATCCTCAAGTTGTGTATGATGATGTTCTGTCCATTACAGCGACTTTTTCGATGCCTAGAGTATATAGTGTCACGTCTACCGATTTCTACGTTGCAACCACCCTTGCACCTGAGTTCACGTACAATGAAGTGGATTATATGATTGATGAACCGGTTGACTCTGTTCCAGTCGAGCTTTACGCAGACGGTGACTTAGTGTCTGTTAATCAAACAAACGAAGATGGACTTGCATTCTTTTCGCTTGGCTTGGATTTTTCAGATGCGCATTTTGCATCAAACATTACAGCCGTAGTTGATGATGCTGTACTTTTTGAGAGCTTAATGGTGGAGCGGTTTGTTTCGTTTACCAGAGTAGGCGTTTCTGATGTTGCATCGGGGGGAAGTGATTTCTTCCAATTGAATTATACTCTTAATGAATTTGATTCTGAGGATGGGGTTTACGTGGGAACGGATAATCTTTTAAAGGCAGATGTTGGTTTGTTCAATCAATCTATTTGGAATGTCCCAGTGTCTGTAACGAGTGCAAGGTTTGTCTCGAGTTGCAAAACTCAGATGGATCCGCTAAGGGTTGGCTCTATACCAACTGGCTCAGACTATTTGCGGGTGACGTCTTTTTATGACACTAGAGCGCTAGTAGCAGACGTAGCATTTCGTGATGGCAAAGTCAACCTTTATGATGCAGTAGTTGTAACCACGGCTTATGGCTCTAGCCTAGGAGACTCTAACTGGAATCCTGATGCAGACTTGGCAGCCCCTTGGGGAAAAATCGACATATACGATGTGGTCGTTGTCTTATCCCATTATGGAGAGAGTGGAGACTACTATCCGCCTCAAGGACTTTATATTCTTTTTGATAACGGTCAAAGGGTTGATGTGGATAGTAGCGGCTGTGCTAGTATTCCTTCGGGTGCTACAAGTTTCAACGTGTGTAGGAATGCTCAGGTTGTAGGAGCTTTTGTCGAGTTTTTTGTGATTACTTTTGATGAAGTATGCTGGACAAACAATATTGGAACGATTGCGACTGTATGGAAACCGATGGAAACGGGTACTTATTTGCTGCAAGTTAAGTTGCCATCATGTTTTACTGCAACTACAACGTTTTGGAGTGATGTGACTGAGGTTGACGCCTCTTTAAACATTGTTGACTATTATCTTGTGGAGAAGAGACCCATAGAGTTGTCTGTGGATTATGTGCCTGAGCAGCCTACGCTTGACGACGAGGTTACGATGATCGCAAACGTTTTTGACATGGGGTTGGAAGAGCCTGCTGAAAATTTGAAGGTGGAGTTTTACGTATATCGTATGCAGGAAGGCGATTGGCTGTATATGGATGATTCACTTACTAACTCGTCTGGTGTGGCGATGTTTACGTGGACGCCTAACGATTATCTTGAGGAGACTGGCGGTCTCGCATATTTTGTGCTTTCGGTTAGAGTTGTCGAAACTGCCTATACGGCGATGGCTGAGGTGGTACCAGTTAGTGTGGATACGAGGTACTTGACTGGGCTGGAGTTTTTGATGGGTGGAGACACGGTTAATGTTGCTGTTGGAGAGGAGAGTCATCTCTACGTGAAGTTGGTTAGGGCATGTGACGGCTCGCCTATTGACGGCGTCTATGTCAACCTTTACATCGATGGCGTTAAGACGAGTTGGGCTTTAACGGGTGCTACTGGGTTTCCTGGGGTTGCTGAGTGGTGGCCTTGGGTTGTTGAGGAGGAAGGAGTATACTATTATACCGTTCGTTTTGAAAATTGGGACCCCCTCTACCAGCCGTCTAATGAGGCTAGGCTTGTCGTCGTCGCTGAGGTTGTTCCTATGAATATTCTTTTTGATGTTCAGCCCCGTGATTTTAAGCCTGGAACATCCTTAACCTTGACGGTTCAAGTTAATGATTCGCGTTCAGGCGAGCCGTTGTCAGGTCGTGTTGTTAAGTTCTACGCTGTGGATGAGGATGGTGATAAGGGTCGTATTGATGATGGAAGTATAGCAACTGATGAGAATGGAGTAGCTACGTTAATATGGACTTATGCTGTAGGTCCTTGGGCTTTTGTGGTTGAGGTTGCTACTGGACAAAGCATGATGAGTAGTCCTGTTATGTTGACTGTGGCTAAAGAGACTGGACTCAGTTTGGATGTTGAGAAGGACGAATCCAGCTTTGAATACACTTTTTCTGGCTACCTTTTAAGCTACGGTGAAGCCGTGCTTTATAGACAAGTGAAAATCTTGGTGAACGACACCGCAGAAGCTGTTCTCGACACCAATCCAGACGGAAGCTTCAGTGTAACGCTTAATCTTCAACCTGCAGACAACAAGCCAACTGCTTATAATGTGCAGGCTGTTTTTGAGGGTGATGAGCCATGCAGTGCTACGGCTTATGCTCTGACGCCTAATGGCACAGAATACGCTGTGTGCACGACTGTTCAGTACGGTTTTAAGCCTTCAACCAACAGCACTTGGCTTACTGTGGAGCCGCAATCGACTCAGGTAATGCAGCCGACAAAAACACCAAAACAACTGCAAGCTGAAGCAGAAAACAGCGGATGGCTAAGCATATGGCACGAGTTTAGCTGGTGGTACCCATGGTACAGACTACATTTTATAGGCAAATATAGTGGAGAAACCATGATTGACATTGGCATTGCCGTATTACCATTCGCAGTCACAGACTTTCCAAAAATCATTGGCAAAAACATAATGCACGCATCATAAGACCACCGCGTAAAATTTTCCTCAAAAAAGAGAACGAGGAAAGTTGGGTTTTCGGCGTGAAACTATACCCAAATGGTTAGAATTGCTATTCCAATGATGGCCAGTATGGCGACTATTACTATGAAGATTATCACTGCCAATATGCTTATAACGAATGCTTTTAACCATCCACAGTCAAAGAAGTGTTTCACTAGACCAAGCCACAGTAACAGTAGAATAATGGCGGCAATAATGCCTGAGAAGTCAATGATGCTTGAGAGAAAGGCACCAAACAACGTGCTAATCACGGTTCCAAGAACGACTATCCAAATAGCATCAGTGAACTTTGCTTTCTCTTTTCCAGCAATAGCTCTTCCTGATAACCAAAGGGCTGGCGAAATTATTATTGTGTTTACAATGATGTTGATGAGCAACGCTACTAGGTCAACTTCCATGCAACCCCCTCCTTTTGAGCCTATAATATGAAGACCATACCGCTATATGCTTTTCCCCGAGTTAAAGACCAACTTTGCCCGTTAGCATTGAAAAAACAAGTTCTAGCGGTTTATGAGTTTGTATTGACGGTTCTGACAATCAATCATTTCATTTTCAAACAATTTGCGCAAAGCTTTGTAAACTTTCTTTTCAGATTCGCCAGTTTTTTCAGCAATCTCTGCAAGTGTTAACCCTTTATCGGCACTTTTCAACGTTGAAATCACGAGTTCATCAACCTTGTTCAGCTTCACCATCACAACCACTTCAAACCAACGGTAAATGTTTGGTTTTACAGTTTATGTTTTAGTTTTTCTTATAAATTTTTGTTCTCTAAGGGCTAATCATATTTAGTTTAGAAAGATTATTATTGTCTTTCATGGAGTACTAACCGCAAATGCCATACTATGTCTACGTCATTTTATGCAAAGACAACAGTTTCTACACTGGATACACTAAGGATTTAGATTCGAGGATGAGACTTCACATTAAGGGAAAAGCCGCCAAATATACACGAATGCATAGACCTAAGAAAATTGTTTACGTTGAAGAATTCGGCTCCAGAGCAGAAGCCATGAGAAGGGAGAAACGCGTCAAAAGGTTGAATCATAGTCAGAAACTCAAACTGATAAACTCGCAGAATAAAACAAAAATAAAATTCAAAAGGTAGAAAAGGCTACTAAGCTTCAGCGCAGACGTAGTTGTTTTTTTAATATTTCTTCGGCTTTTTTTATCGCTTCTGCAAGCTTTTCAGTTTGTGTTCCGCCGCCTTGGGCGAAGTTGGGTCTTCCACCGCCTCCGCCGCCTATAATTGCTGATGCTTCTCTAACTATCTCGTTAGCGTTCACGCCTTTTTTAAGAGCTACTTTTCCAGCCATAACCATGATTCGCGCATTTTTTCCATCTGTCCCATAAAATATTGTGACTGTTGCTTCGTCTCGTTTGATGATTTCGCTTGCTGTTTGAACCATGCGGTCAACATCAATTTCTTCTCGAAAATCGCGCATTACAAGTTTAATGTCGCCTATCGGTCTCGTCAGATGCCATTCTGTTTTGTCACTTATGGTTACGCTTTCTTTCGTCGCTATTTCTTTAGTGAGCTTTCTTCGTTCTGCGTTTGCTTCCTTCAAATCCTTAACAAGTTTTTCCGCTGTCTTATCTAATTTCTCAAGTGGAGCATTCAAAATCTCTGAGACTTTCCACAGCAACTGCTCGTTTTCTTGCACATTCTTCAAAGCTGGGATTCCAACCGAATAGACAAGTCTTTCCACACCATCTTGAACCCTTTCCGAATGGATAATTTTGATGAACCCAATTTCGCCAGTGCTTTTCAAATGCGTCCCAGCGCATGCTTCAACGTCCCAGTCGCCAGTTTTCACAACGCGAATCTCTTTGCCTGGAACAGCTCCGCCTTGATACAGTCTAAAACCGTAACGGCTTTCAGCTTCGTTTCTTGACATCCATGCGGTCTCAACTGGCATGTTTTGCAGAATCGCTTGGTTTGCCAATATTTCTATCTTGTGTATTTCTTCAGGTGTTAATCTGCGGTAATGTGAAATATCTAGTCTAGAACTATCTATGCCCTTTTGTGTTCCAAACTGCCAAACATGTTGCCCAAGCACACGTCTTGCAGCGCCATTAATCAGATGAGTTGCCGTATGGTTTTTCATAAGACCATATCGCTTATCCCAGCTAATCACTCCTTGGACAGTGCTGCCTTCTTTTGGAACAGCTTTGCCTTTTACCTTATGCGTTATGACTCTGCCGACTTTTTGAACATCAACGACTTCAACTTTGTTTCCATCAAACATGAGATAACCATTATCTGCGGGTTGTCCGCCGCCTTCTGGATAGAAACATGTTTTGTCAAGAACAACATACTCATTATCTATTACTTTGAGGACTTTCGCTTCAAACTCTTTCATGTACTGGTCTTGATAATATAGCTGTTCCGTTTCAGGCATGTTTAAAACTGCTGTTTCCAGCCACCCTTCTGGCTTCGCTTCTTCTTCCACTGGTTTAGATGCTTGCATGTGCCTTTGGGCAATCAAAGCGTAGAAGTTGTCTGGAACATCTACTTTCAAGCCTTCTGTTTCTGCTGTTTGCTCAACAATTTCAGGTGGAAGCCCATGAGAATCATAAAGCTCTGTTAAAGTTTCTATCGAAATTTCCTTCTTCTTTTCCGCTTTCAGTTCACTTGAAATACGCTTCACCATTCCTTCGCCGCGCTTAATTGTTTCTCCGAATTTCTCCTCTTCGACCTGAAGCATCTCCATTATCTCGCTACGCATCTCCTTAAGATGCGGAAAATCTTCACCCCAGAAGTTAATCTGCATGTCCACGATGTCATACAATTTGTCAGGAATTTCTAGCATTCTTAACAATCGGTAAATCCTGCGAAAGATGAGCCTTGCCAAGTATCCTGCTTGAATGTTTGATGGAACAACGCCCTCCGAAAGTAAGAAGCTCAAGCATTTAGTATGGTCCACAACCGCAAAAGCATTTTCTATTGGAGCCAGAAACTTGTCAAGCTCATCTACGTTTAACCCAACTAATGCTGCTTCCTTCTTTCTAGGTTCCAACCTACTTGCAGTCTTATCCAAATTTACTAAACCAGAAACTTCCGCTATTTTCTTTAGCAACTCGTCATCAATTCTTGTTATGCCAGCCATCGTGAAAATTCTGTTAAGCAAGTTTCCATAAACTGCATGAAAACCGCTGGGCACGCCTTGCGAAAGCCAAGCATAACGATCTATTCCGTAGCCAGGGTCAACTGTCCTTATCGGCAACTTGACAAACTCATCATTGACAACTTTATACTGCATAAAAACCAGCGTTGCAACCTCTAAACCCCGAATAATAGACTCAAGACACGGACCCGCATTTCCCCCACCAGACCAGAGTTCTTCCTTGTAAACAATTTCGTCAGGTTTTACACCCAAATCTTTTGTAACCCAATCGTGATGATACCTTACAGTCTGATCCTTCCAATAAACCTCTTTATCCGGATAATTAAACGCGTGTGCACCGCCCATTTCGAAAATAGTAAGGTGCCTGCCAAACGTTGGAGCGGTGTTGGCTATGTCCACCAAGCGTATACATGGCTGAGAAATCACAAGTGGATTGGCAGGTGGCGGCACAATTCCGTTGGTCACATATGGTTGAAAATCAATTATGCTCGCGTGCGTCAGATAAATGTCATCTCGCCATCTTGCAACAACAGGGTAGGGTTTTATGCGGGTGTGTCCATTTTTTTCAAAAAATGACAGGAAGGCTTCTCGCATCTCGCGTAGACTGTAACTTTTCTTTATAGGCGGATTATTTATGAAAGTGTAAAATGCACATTCTTCCGACGTTGCCTCTCCACAAGTTTCTTGGTCAAGATTCAGCGTCCAAAAATATTTTCCACATTTAGGACAGCACTTCCTAACGTAACCTTCTTCTTTAAAGAATGAAAGACTGTACTCTTCTTTAGGGAACGTCTTCAACTCTTAAGCGCTCCAATAAACAGTGCAATCTCAGATTTTCAAAAGATTAACGAACTGCACACATTTAAACTATTTTACTATCCAAGTTTAAAGCCTAAGAGAAAGCCGACAATAAAGCTTCCAGCAAAGGGCAAAAGAGAAATCACTCCAATAATCCACGAAAATGCTGACCCAGCCATGCCAAGCGAATTTGCGAGTGCATTCCATAATGCGTAATAGTTTATGCTTATTATTCTCTGTACGCCTAAATAGAGAAGTGCGACTATGAATAAGCCCAACACAATAACTATTAACTTGCTCAATTTCTTAAAAGCATATCCAACTATAAAACCGCCTACTCCGCCTACGCCCAACTGATAACCTAGAGACGGAAAAATCTCGCTCATCTAACCCCCCTTCTCTTGCCTACGTTATCATAGATTTGATTTAAATGTGTTTTGCTAAAATAAGATAAGAGCCAAGCGACAAGAAGGAGGTGAAAAGCTGGACATAGTGGATATTTACATACTTAACCTTGCAATTACGGTAGGGATGTTCATTGTTTTAATTTTCCGAGCTTGGATGGAAACGAAGAATTACCGCATGATGTGGAGAGAACTAGAATGGCGGCAGACGTATCAAACTATGGGGCGACTCCTCAAAGCAGAGAAAGACTTATTCTCAAAAGTGGAGGGCGGCGATGAACTGTATCAAATGCTATGCCAAATCTTCAAAGTGAACGAACAAAAAACCTAGGGAAAATGCCAACCTTCAATCAATTTTCCAACCACTATATGACGTTTCTCCATTCCATAACGGCTAAATGGCTTAGTTAAATGCCTCTGAGACCTTGCTGAAGTTATGTAAAGTCCCTTTCTTGTCTCACGTTTCAATTTAACTTCAATCTTTCCAATGTTCGGATACCGTGAACCGCATTTACCACATTTAAAACCCTTGTCCATTCCCATGGATTCTAACCGTTTGCCACATGTTGGACAAAACGGATTTTGAATGAAGATTTTTGGTGCAAGCCTTAACAAGCGAATTTTTTCAAGATTTATCGTTAAAGGATTACTCTTCGAAGGCTTGCGGACACCTCCGTAAACTTCCAAATAATCATCAACAATCAGCTTCCTCGCAATTTTACGAAGAGTACCAGTTGGTTCATAAGCTGCACAGTCAACTTGTCCACTTTCATCCTTAATTGAGAAAACTATATGTCTCTTGGGAATGACCTTCGGGCTTGTCGACACTATTCCCCTTGCAATAATTGGATGATACGGTTCTATTTGACTTAATTTTTCAGCTCGTTTTAGGTGGGCATCTGTTCCTTGATTTGTGCGAAAAATGACCCATCTTTCCACAGGCTCAAGAGATTCAACAATTTCAAAAGCGGTTTTTACAATTTCGGGAGTTTCCCCTCTAATGCCGAAAAGAATAGGGTCTGGCCCCCGCGGTGTAATGATAACTCTACGTTTTTCCAAGTCAACATTGTTAAAGGTGTACGGTGCCGTAGCTTTATCCATTTCAAAAATTGAAGCTTGGTCCACTTTCCGTTTTAAGCCATAATTTTCTGGAACGCGGTACACGAGGATTTCATATGTATGGTCTCCCTGAAGAGTTTCGCCAACTGCTGCCAAACTACCGATGATTCCTCTTCCCTTTTTGAAGCCTACAGCCTCAGCCTCAAACTTTTTAAGAAGTTTTAGTGCCTCTTTGAGGGTTACAATTTCAGTTATTGCGTTTTTGGCGAAGATTTTGACTTCTTTTGGGATTTTCGCTTTTTTGAAGAAGACTATGCCAGGGTCTGTGCCTTTAGATTCTAAGTCTGCATGTTCTTCAACAGTGTTTATGGCGGTCTCTTTGATTCGGTTCTCAGCATTCTCATTGTACTGTATTCTTAGGCATAGTGCACCGTTTCCTCTTGTTTTCCATGGCACGTTAGGATTTAGCCTGATTAGATTTGGATAGTCAATGAATTCAGTGTCCAGTTTTTGCAGTTTTTCCACGAGGAGAGCGGCAACGTATGTTGTGCATCCTTTTCTTGTTGAATCTGTGTCGTCCAGTCCTATGTGCATAGTTTTCATGGTCATTTATGGCAGCCCGTTTTTCAACGAATTAGAGATTAAAATAGAAATAATGAAAGGTGTTAATTAATGTGAATAAAAAAGAGGAAGTTTGCTATTTTTGTTCTTCGACGACTATCATTGTTAATGTTGACCGGACTTTGTCAAGTCTTCTGATGCGCCATGTTACAATTTCTTTGAGTTTGTCCATTGTGTCTGATTTTACTCTTGCGATTATGTCGTAGACTCCATAGACAGCGAAGGCTTCGTCCACTCCCTCAACTTTCTTTAGGTCCTTTAGCACGTCTGCTTCTGAACCTATTTCTGTGTTTACTAGCACAAATGCTGTAGGCATTTTTTAATCTCCTTGGTTATTGTTTGTTGTTGTGCATTAAAATATTTTGCTGTGGTATGCGGTTTGTGTGCGTGCAACTGTGTTAGGCCCCTCTATTTGGAGTCAAATAGGATGGTTTTGTATTCTGGGGAAGTGAAGGGTGACGGAATAGCGTTAACTTTTGAATGGATACTCTTATCTTTTATTTATGGTAATAACTATTAGGTTTAAACATGTTAGGACCTATTACAAGCCGTGAAATGCGCGCTTTAGAGCTGAACTCCGAATACTTTGGAGTTTCGCAACTTCAGCTCATGGAAAACGCTGGACACAACATAGCATTAGAGATTGCTTCAAGATTCAAACCCGACAAATCCGTTACCATTTTCTGCGGTTTAGGCGGAAACGGAGGCGACGGCTTCGTTGCAGCTAGACATCTGTCTTCATTAGGGTTCAAAGTCACAGTCATCCTTGCCGGAAAAGCTAAGGAAATCTCCCATAAAGCTGCTTTAGAAAATTGGAATACTATACAGTTTTTAAAAGAAAATGTTTCCATCCATGAAGTGGATGATAGCTCACTTATACCAGATATAACCGCTGAAATAGTTGTTGATGCACTTCTTGGGACAGGAGCAAAGGGAAAACTAAAACCGCCAATCTCACAGTTAGTTGAAAAAATCAACGCATTAAACGCTTTTCGAGTTGCCATTGATGTGCCAACTGGAATAGATTCTGACACTGGAGAGATATTGGGCACAGCTGTAAAAGCCAATCTAACAATAACCTTTCACAGAACAAAGAAGGGACTTGAAAGTGCAAGAGAATACGTAGGCGAATTAATTGTAAAGGACATAGGCTTGCCGAAAGAGTTCGAAAACTATGCTGGTCCCGGAGATGTTCTGCTAGCTACAAAACCTCGTCCATCAGAATCCCATAAAGGAGACTTTGGACGTTTACTAGTCATTGGCGGAAGCGAAACCTTCTCAGGTGCCCCAGCCCTTGTGGCTTTGGCTGCCTTACGCACAGGCGTCGACTTGGCTTATGTTGCAGCTCCCGAAAAAACCGCTCATGCCATCTCTTCAATGTCGCCAGATTTAATCACTATAAAACTTGAGGGAACACACCTAAACGTAGGCAATGCATCCGCCTTAAAAACGTACATAGAAGCAACTGACGCTGTTGTTTTAGGTCCTGGCATTGGTTTGCATTCGGAAACTAGAGAAGCTGTGAAGGCTGTAGTTGAAGCTGTCGAAAGTGCGGCAAAACCGTTGCTTCTGGATGCGGATGGCTTGAAGGCTTTTGCAGAGTTAAAAAGAAAACTAAATGTGCCCCTAGTGCTAACGCCTCACGCTGGAGAATATGCCATACTTACTGGTAAGAAACCACCACAAGACCTAAAGGAAAAAATTTCAGAAGTGCAGAAAACAGCAGCAGAGTTAGGCGCAATAATACTACTAAAAGGACACACCGACATAATTTCAGACGAAAAACGCTTAAAACTCAACTTTACAGGCAATCCCGGCATGACAGTCGGCGGAACTGGGGATGTGCTTTCCGGAATTGTTGGAGCCTTTTTAGCTCAGCAAATAGACCCTTTTGAAGCTGCTGTTGTTGGAGCCTTTGTCAATGGTGCTGCTGGAGATTATGTTTTCGAAGAAAAGGGTTACCACTTGGTTCCCACAGACATCATCCAGCGGATTCCACAAGTCCTAAACGATCCTATGAGCCACCTGAAGGTGCGAAAAACAGGTGCAAAGACAGGTTAAAATCGTTGTTTACCATGCTAGACAATGCGACCCCAAAAAATGCACAGCCTTAAAGCTTAAACGTCATGGACTTGTTCGCCTAGTGCATCAAATGAAGTTTTTGCCGAAGAGGGCTGTTGTGCTTAACCCTTTCTCACAGCTTGCGTTTTCGCCAGCGGATAGACAACGTATTGAAGGCTTCGGGTTAGCTGCTTTGGACTGCAGTTGGGAGCATGCTGAAGAAGTTATGATAAAACACACGAGAGGAACGTCTCGCTGTCTTCCTTTTTTAATAGCGGGCAACCCAGTCAATTTTGGCAAACCGACCAAACTCACTACGGTGGAGGCTTTGGCTGCGGCACTTTATATTGCTGGGTTTAATGAAGAAGCTGGTAAGTTGCTCTCGATTTTCAAGTGGGGACACACGTTTCTAGAAATAAATAGTGAGAGACTGGAGAACTATGCAATGGCTAAAGACAGCACAGAGATAATAAAGCTGCAAAAATGTTTCATGAGTGGAATAAACACATAACGAGATTAGAGAATAAGATAGGAAGTGAAAAGCCATGGAAGTTATCACGAATGGTTTATTATGTCAGCATGGCTGCCTTAAGCACGCAAAAGAAACTCTCTAAACTAAGCTGTTTTTGCTAATATCTTACGAAGACTCTGCCGCCTAGTTCTTCCACTGCGACCTTAAGCTTTTCTAACGTATGCCTCATACTGTCATTTACTACCGTCTTCCAGCCTTCTGGACCATCGGGGACTTTTACTTCTATGACACAATAATATTTTTTGCTCATTTAGATGAGTACACCTCGATGACCTTGCCTCTGCAAAAAATGTTCTTAATGTGCATAAAATATAAAATGTATGAATTTGCAGTATGGATTCTCTATATTTTAAAGTCAGATTCCGAATACACCTTTGATAACTGTAAAGTCCACGAAAACCTCTTGGGCATTCCGCAAACGAAACACTTATTGGGCTTAGCCAATGGAAATATGTCAACTACACCTCTTCAACGCTGAAGTTGGAAGCCAACCGGTACTACTTCATGGAAACTTTCAAAAGAAGAAATTGACTTCCGATGCGATTGGAAAATGAGATGTTAGGCGGTAGACGCTATTGACGCAACCACGCTAGGAGAAGCCATCAATCGTTCAGGTAAAAACTATGCCTGAACCAAAATAGAAACTAGGG
>CAYVGZ010000045.1:0-12458 GCA_964450845.1 uncultured Candidatus Bathyarchaeia archaeon
ATAAGCCTTCATCAAATTAACCCTAATCAAAAACTCATTCGCAGAATAAATCCCACCGAGGTTTTCTCCCGGCACATTCATAAACTGAGGCAACCCAGCACCAGTGCCAATAAAAACCGCATCAAAACCCCGCTCCTTAAGCAACTCGGGAATAGTATAAGTTCTACCAACCAGATAGCCCAACTTAAGCTCAGCACCCAACTTCTTAATATAGTCCACTTCCGCCTGCACAATACTCTTTGGCAAACGAAACTCTGGAATCCCATAAACCAAAACGCCACCAGGCAAATGCAAAGCCTCAAAAACCACAACCTCATGCCCAAGCTTAGCCAAGTCAGCCGCAGCAGTAAGACCCGCTGGACCAGCGCCTATTATTGCCACCTTTTTACCAGTAGAATAAGCCTTATCAGGAATTGCAATGCTTCTTTCTCTTTCCAAATCAGCCACAAACCTTTCCAATCGGCCAATGCTTACTGGGTCGCCAACTTTTCCAAGAACACAGAATTTTTGGCACTGCTCTTCCTGTGGGCAAACGCGACCACAAATTGCTGGCAGACTATTTTTCTCCTTAACCTTCTTCACAGCCTCATCAAACTTTCCCTCTCTAATCAATTTAATAAAAGCTGTTATGTCAACTTCCACAGGACAACCTTGCACACACTGGGGTTTTGGGCATTGTAAACAGCGGTTTGCTTCAGCTATAGCTTGTTCTTTAGTATAACCCAAAGCAACCTCGCTAAAGTTTTGCTTACGAACCTTTGGTTCCTGTTTGGGCATTGGCACAGCTTCTTTCTGAACCTTAGGCTTACTTTCCGCCACTGCCACAGCCTCCAAGCTTTTCCCACAAAAGTGAGCTTAACCTCTCTTCTGGAAGAAACAGTCTTTGCCTTTTTATCAACTCGTCAAAATCCACGCTGTGACCATCAAATTCTGGCCCATCCACACACCCGAATTTCATTTTTCCACCAACTGTGACTCTGCAAACTCCACACATTCCCATTCCATCAACCATTATAGGAGTCAAAGTCACAACTGTGGCAACGCCAAATGGCTTTGTGATTTCAGAAACACTTTTCATCATAACAACCGGTCCCATAGCGATGCAACGGTCAAACTTTTCTTTTCCAAGAATTTCCTTTAGAAATCCAAGTCCTTTATAACCCTTGGAACCGTCATCTGTTGCCACATAGACTTTTTCACTCAAAGCCTTCATTTCTTCCTCGAAAAAAAGCAGATCCTTAATCCGTGCTCCAATAACAGTTGTGACAGTATTTCCAGCTTCCCGTAAAGCTTGAACTTGCAAAAGCATCGGCGCAATCATTACACCGCCAGCAACGCACAAAACTTTTCCGAATTTTTTGATTTCTGATGGATTCCCAAGAGGTCCAGTAATGTTCTCTATGTATTCGCCTTCTTTTAGAAGTCCAAGCTGTTTTGTCGTTTTGCCGACCTCATTGAATGCGAATGTTATTGTTCCCCTCTTCTTGTCGTAGCCAGCTATCGTCAACGGTATGCGTTCGCCTTTTACGCCTATTATTAGTATTATGAATTGGCCTGGTTTGATTTTTTCAGCTATTTCTGGAGCGTAAACCTCAAATAATCTGATTTTTGGAGCTAACTCTCTGTTAGTTATGATTTTAAACATGTGATTTAGCCTCCGCCGTTGCCATTTTTGAGGGTGGCATGGAAGTTATCTTTTTGAAAAACTCGTCCAGTTTCTGGTTGAGCTCCCCAACACATCGAGGTGAGGCTGTGAAAAGTTCGAAACGGTCAATTAGGTTCATTTTCTTTAAAGTGTTTCGTAGTACACTCATGTTTCTTTCTGAGGTTTCCCTGCCTTCTTGGAGTTTACAGTCTTCTTCTGAACATACGACAGCCATCACGCCGTCAAAGCCGCTATGTAACGCCTTAACAACATGAGCTGGGTCAAGCGCTTTGAAGCATGGAATTTCTATGATGATCGCTTTTTTCTTTTGTAGTAGGCTTTCAGGGTCGTCCAATGCTGAAAACTCTGACCATTGACAACAAAAGACTAGAATAACTGGGAACTTTCCTTCTGCTTTTAGCTTTGCGGCTGATTCTCCGTAACGTTTTAAAACATCGTCAAATGCAAAACCCTTAATCTGAATTGCCAAATGCGGACAAACCAAGGCACACGCTCCACAGCCAACACACAAGTCATAGTTTATCTTTGGTGTTGCAAACTCCTCCGCCTCTATGGCTTCGTATGGGCAAATAAAGACGCATTTGTCACAGCCTACGCACTTTTCTGTTTCATAAACCACTTTCCGCGAATACTTTATCACTTTTAAGGCGTCTCTACTGAAACCTAATTGCTCAAGCAATTCCTTGCCAAGCATCATTCTTCTAGCGTTTATCTTTGTGCCTTCCTTGAACCTGCAAAATCCGTCTTCACATTGGATGGAAATAACATTTTTTACGCCAGATTTCAAAGCCTGAAAGATGAACTCTGTTGGGATTCGTCCAGAACATGGTAAACGTAACGGAATGTAATTGCTTATGTTTAAGCCTTGATCTTGCAAGATTTCCTCAATTTCACAAGTTGCAGGCGAGTTTCCTCTACACATGAGAACAAGCGTGTTGCTTTTACATTTGTCCCGCATGTAGTTAACATGCTTCAGCAAACTGTCATAATCATAATAGACTATTTCTATAGCTTGGGATGGACATGCACTATAGCATATTCCGCAAACTTGGCATTTTTGCAAATCCATCTCTACTTTGCCTGTCTCTGAATAGCGTTTTATGGCTTCGTAAGGACAGGTAGAGTAGCAGATTGAGCATTTGCTACAATAGTCTTGGTTAATGTTTATTGCGGCGACACACGCTTTACTCATTTTACATGTTTCTCCAATGTTTTAGCGTTGTCTACTTCACAGCGTAACTGTTTTATTTACGTTTAGAAGTATTTGAAGACAATTCAGAATAATATAATGGTTTTGGAGTGTTTTATGTTGTTTGCAATAATGCTTCCTATTGTTTGTAGTAATATGGTCTTCGAATGTAACCGTAGGCTTCTAGAGCTGTAGTTATGCCCTGTCCCACTGCGGTTCCAATCTGTTTAACTGGATGGTTTGTAACGTCTCCAGCTGCGTAAACCCCTACTATGTTTGTCCGCTGTCGAATGTCAATCATTACATATCCATCCTTGTCAACATTAACCCCTGCCTCTTTGGCTATTTGACTGTTAGGTGTTTCTCCAACTTGAACAAAAACGCCGTCAACAAGCAGTCCTTTGGTTTCTCCAGTGTTCCTATTGAAAATTGTTACTTCATTTACTAGTTTTTCACCTTTAACTTCTTTCACCTCAGTGTTCCACAAAATTTCTACGTTCGCTTTTTCCGTTAATGCCTTAACAAGGGCTTCTTCGGCACGAAACGTACCTCTACGATGCGCAAGTTTTACTTCCGATGCAAGCCCTGCAATGTATAGAGCGGTAATCAGTGCTGAGTTGCCGCCGCCGACAACAAGTACACGTTTACCTTTAAACAAGGGACCATCACAGATGCCACAATAGCTTACCCCTCTTCCAAGGAACTCTTTTTCGCCTGGAACGCCAATTCCACGATAACGGGAACCAGAAGCAATAATGACCGCCTTTGCCTCATAGGAGGCTTTACCTGTTCTCACGATTTTCTTCTCATCCCTAAGGTCAAGGTTTAGAACTTTTTCAAATTCACGGATGAGCACGCCTGTGCTTCTACACTGCGCCACCATTTTCTGCATTAGTTCGAACCCGCTTATATTCTGAAAACCTGGGTAATTCTCAACTAATGGTGCGTCTGCGGTTGTGCCCCCAGCAATTTTTTCGTCTAAAACAATGGTTTTTAGTCCGCTTCTTGCAGCATAAATTCCGGCAGCTAAACCGGCAGAACCCGCGCCAATGATTATTAAGTCCCAACTTTCCATGCAAACACGCCTCAGACGATTTGTTCTTGTGAAAAGGTGTTTATCAATTATTCGCAATCTAAGCGGCAAATGTTTAATTCTCATCGATGCAAATTAGAGACAGGCGGTGCTTGCTCAATGAATGACGCATCAAAACAAAAACCAGAAACTGCGAGAACTCGTTTGACTGGCATGGTAGGCTTCACTGTTATTTGGATTGGTCAAATGTTTTCGCTTCTAGGGACATCCATGACAGCGTTCGCCATTACTATTTGGGCTTGGGAAGTTACGCAGGAGGTAACAGCTCTGACGTTGATTGGTGTTTTCAGCTTTGCACCGCTTATTCTGATGAGCCCGATTGCAGGAGCATTAGTGGATCGTTATAACAGAAAGAAAATCATGATGATTGCTGATTTTGCAGCAGGCTTGCCAACAGTAGCTATTTTATTGCTCTACGTAACCGGCAACCTACAAGTCTGGCATCTATTCATAACAGGGGCAATTGCAGGCACATTTCAAGCTTTTCACTTTCCAGCATATTCAGCCGCTGTTACAATGATGGTCAAAAAAGAACAGTATGGTCGTGCCAGCGGCATGCTCTCAATAACACAGTTTGCCTCAACCATTTTTGCACCTATTGTTGCAGCCCTCATACTTACCATAGTCGGACTTGAGGCGGTACTAATCATTGACATAATTACCTTTACGACAGCAGTTCTTATGTTGCCTCTCATACATATTCCGCAACCTCCAATTAGCGAAGCTGGACGCAGAGGAATGGGCAGCATTTGGAAACAATCCGTTTACGGATTTCACTACATCTATGAACGACCAAGCCTGCTTGGCATACAACTAGTTTTCTTCTGCATAAACCTGTTCGGCAGTTTCGGTAACACTGTAGTGACGCCGATGATTCTTGCACGCACAGGAGATGACAGCATAATCTTGGGAAGTATCATGTCCGCTGGTAGCGTTGGTGGATTAGTCGGCAGTGGAGTATTGACGCTTTGGGGTGGTCCAAAGCGTAAGGTGCATGGCATATTGATAGGAATGGTGTTGATCAGCCTTTTTGGTGGTTTGTTTATTGGACTTGGTAGAGCGCCCTATGTTTGGGCTCTAGGTCTTTTCCTTTCGATGTTTTTCCTACCCATAGTAAACGGTTCCAATCAAGCTATTTGGCAGGCCAAAGTGGCTCCAGATGTGCAAGGGCGCGTTTTTGCCACACGACTATTGATTGCGCAAACATCTGTGCCCATTGCTATGTTGTTGGCTGGTCCTTTAGCCGATCGAGTTTTTGAGCCAGGTATGATGGCAGAAGGCAATCTACAATCACTTTTCGGCGGGTTAGTTGGAAGTGGTCGCGGAGCTGGTATGGCGCTTATGCTTTTGATTGCTGGATTTTTAGGCATTCTTGTCGGTTTTGGAGCGTATGCCTTTCGTGCAGTGCGAAATGCAGAAGACATCCTACCCGATCACGACGCAAAACCCTGCCCAACAGAAAATGAAAATCAGCCTATTACATAACATAATAGTATATTACAGGGCCTGTGCAACCAGCTCTGCTATATCCATTATTTGGATTTTGCCTTCATTGCCAGTAGTTTTCACAGCGTCTTCTATAGTTAGCAAACAGAATGGACATGCAACAGCTAAAACGTCTGCACCAGCGGCTACAGCATCCTTAACGCGTATTTCTGCAAGTCGTGGACCTGAAATGTCAACCCACATTCGTCCGCCACCACCTTCGCAGCAGAGGCTTCTCGCCCTTGAACGGTCAAACTCTAATAGCGTCACGCCTGGAATGTTTTTAATAACCTTTCTAGGCTCTTCGTAGATGCCGTTTTGTTTACCCAAGAAGCATGGATCATGATAAATAACCTTCTTGTTCACTTCTTTTGAGAGAGTAAGTTTTTTGTCTTCGATGAGTTTTGCAAGTAGTTGCGTGTGATGTTGCACCTCGAAACTAGTTTGGTTGTATCGGTTTTTGAACGCGTGAAAGCTATGTGGACAGTTTGTAACTACTTGTTTTATGTTGTATTTGTTGAAAATTTTCATGTTTTCTTCAACTAGAAACTCGAATAAGCCTTTTTCACCCATGCCGTAAACTTCGCTTCCACAGCAACTCTCCTCATCGCCCAAAACGCCAAAGTTTACTTCAGCCTTTCCAAAACATGTGGCAAGGCTTTTAGCTACGTTTTGAACCCTTGGGTCGTAGGCTGATGTGCAACCGACATAATAGAGAATTTCTGCACCTTGCGAAATGTGCTTAAGATTTAGGCCTTGACTCCACTCAGAACGTTTGCTGCGGATTCTCGCCCATGGGTTACCATTTTTGAATATGCTCTCTAACGCGTCTCTGATGGTTGGAGCTATTTGTCCTTGTTCAACGGCCATGCTGCGGATGTCAATCAAAAATTCGTATGGATGCATGTCTTTGGGACAGCGAATAGCACATGCGGAGCAATTCGTGCAACTCCATAACTCGTTCTGTGGATGTATAGTTAACTGGCCCAAAACAGAAACCTCGCGCATGTACTTTCTAACGTTTAGGCCAGCTTTTCTTGCAACTGGACAGCTTCCAGTGCACATTCCACATTGAATACATTCGAGAAGCTTATGCTTTTGGACAAGCTCCTGAACATTCATTTTCTACATCACTTTTTACTGAAATGAAGGAGTAAGATTTTTAATAAGTGTTTTCCCTTGTATGAATCAAAACATATCATGAAAAATGGAGATTGCCCGATGGAGAGGAAACCACTTAGAATCGGCATTTTTGTCTGTGAGTGCGGTGGAAACATAGGCGACGTTATAGACGTTAAGGCAGTTGTTGACGCTGTTAAGAATTGGGAAGGAGTTGCAGTCGCTAAATATAACAAATATTTGTGCTCAAAACCAGCTCAAGAAATGATAGTTGAAGCCATAAAGAAAGAGAATTTGGACAGAGCAGTGGTTGCAAGCTGTACGCCGAGAATGCACCTTGCCACGTTCCAAAGCGTTTTAGAAAGGGCTGGTTTGAATCCCTACATGCTCGAGTTTGTAAACATTAGAGAGCAAAGCTCGTGGGTTCACGGACCGCACGCATCAACGGAAGCCACAAGGAAGGCTATAAGCCTAATTAAAGGTGGATACGAGCGAAGTCAGGAGCTTGAGCCTTTAGAAACCATAAGCGAAAAATGCTCAAGAGAAATCCTAATTATAGGTGGTGGCATAGCTGGAATTACTGCTGCACTTGAGCTTGGATATTTAGGCTTTAAGGTATATCTTGTGGAGAGAAAACCTAGCATAGGCGGCAACATGGCAAAACTGACAAAGGTTTTTCCGACCCTTGACTGCGCTCAGTGTATTTTGACTCCAAGGATGGCTGAGGTTGGAAGGAACCCAAACGTAAATCTGCTTACTTATGCAGAAGTACACGATGTTAGTGGGCGACCGGGCAATTATTCTGTTAAGGTTTTCATGAAGCCGCGAGGCGTGGACATTGAGAAATGTAGGAGTTGTGGCGTCTGCGCCAAAGTTTGCCCAGTAACTGTTCCAGACGAGTTTAATGAAGGCTTGTCTCAGAGGAAAGCGGCTTATATAGAGTTTCCGCAGGCTGTTCCGTCTGCTTACGCTATAGATTTTGATGTTTGTACGAAATGTGGAAAATGTGAGAAGCTTTGTCCATCTAAAGCCATAAACCTAGAGGACAAAGGCAAGACTGTCGAGCTAAACGTTGGCGCGATAATTTTAGCCACAGGATACAAGCTTTACGATGCCAGAAACTTGGAAATTTACGGTTATGGCAATTACAAAGATGTTATAACAATGATGGATTTGGAGAGGCTTACTTCTGCTACAGGACCCACAGGTGGCTATGTTAAGAGAGCTGATGGTAGTGACGTTAAGAAGATGGCTATTGTGTTGTGTGCTGGTTCAAGAGATAAGAACTACATTCCCTACTGCAGCCGCATTTGCTGCATGTATTCGCTGAAGCAGGCGTTTGTTCTTAAGAAGATGTTGGGAATAGATGTTACAATTCATTATATTGACATAAGGGCTACGGGTAGGGGCTATGAAGACCTTTACTGGCGAGACGAGGAAGCAGGAGTTGTTTTTATACGTGGAAAAGTGGCTGAAATCTATAAGAACAGTGGTAATGGTAAACTTGTAGTTTTGGCTGAGGACACGTTGACGGGTGAGACTGGGGAATACGAGTATGATATGGTTGCTTTGGCTACGCCTATGGTTGCGCCCAGTGGTTTGAAGGAGTTGGCGGATAAGATGAAGGTTGCTACGGGTGAGGATGGTTTTGTTACGGAGAAGCATCCTAAGCTTGATCCTGTTGATTCGCTTGTTAGTGGAGTTTTTGTTTGTGGTTGTGCTTTGAGTCCTAAGGATGTTCGGGATACGGTTTCTGATGGTTTGGGGGCTGCTTCGAGGGCTTCTTTGTTTTTGAAGAGTGATTATGTTACTACGAGTCCAGAGAAGGCGTATGTTATTGCGGATTTGTGTAATGGATGTGGTGAGTGTGTTAAGGTTTGTCCTGTTAACGCTATAACGATGGTGGATGGTAAGGCGAGGATTGATCCGTTTCAGTGTGTTGGTTGTGGTGCTTGTGTTCCTGTTTGTCCGTTGGAGGCTATTGATTTTAAGAATTCGACGGCGAGGCAGATGGTTGCTGAGTTGAGGGGTGTTTTGGCGGATAAGCAAAGCGATGAGGTTAGGGTTGTTGCGTTTGTTGATCGGAATGTTGGTTATACTGGTATGGATTTTTTGGGTTTGGATAGAACGAATTATCCAGAGAATATTCGGATTGTGTCTGTTCCGTCTACGGCTATTTTGGGTTTGAAGCATTTGCTTTGTGCGTTTGCGTTTGGTGCTGATGGTGTTTTGGTGATTGAGGGTTCGCAGGAGATTGATGAGCGGTTTACGAAGAAGAGGGTGATTGAGTTTGGACGGGAGTTGGCGAAGTATGGTGTTGAGAGTATGCGTGTGCGGTACAGTTATGTGCCTTTGCCCGTGTATAAGAAGGCTGCTGAGTTGTTTACGATGTTTGTGGATAGAATTAAAAAGTTTGGTCCGTTGGCGGATGATAAGCGTAATGCAATTAGGGAAAAGTTGCGGATGTAGCGGTGCGTAGTGTCTAGACACTTCTCTTATCGAGTTTGCGTGCGTGTAACAACTTATAGCCCCTCTATTTATAGGTAAATGGGTTGTGGGTGTTGTAGGTTAGATAAATTCGATTAATGTTTGTGTGAAGTGTTTTTTTGCCAGTTATTAATGAAGCATGTGATAATTTATTTAGTTGTGTTATCTATTTGTATTTCAAATGTTTCGTGAAGACAGTGACTTTGGAATCTTTGGGTCTATAATTGGCTCGTGGTATGAATCTTTAAAAGACCCAGAACTTTATCAGAAAAAAGTCCTAGTGGATTTAGTCAGAGAGTATGATAAAACTGTTTATGGACAAAATCACAATGCGTCTGAAATTGAAGACATTGAGAGCTTTAGAAGGAACTTTCCAATTGTTGATTATAGTGGTCTTAGCCCGTATTTTGACGAAGCGGTAAAAGGCAATTATAAGGCTATTCTTCCTGAGCCAGTTTTGTGTTGGGTTATGACTCGAGGCTCAACAGGTGCTGCAAAAGTCTTGCCAGCAACTAAAACTCACATGGAACAGATTTTTACGTGCGGGGCAAGGGCATTGGTGAATTATACGATAAGAAAAAAAGACTTCGAAATATTCAATGGAAGAATCCTCAACCTAAATTTTCCATCCAACGTCCACGCCATGAATGTTTCTGGCCAAGAAGTCACTTACGGTTACAGTTCTGGCACTTATGCAAGGCTTAATCCAATGCTTAATGAAGTTAGTCTTGTGCCACGACAAGAAGAAATTGACTCTTTAGGTTCAGGCATAACTACGCGAGATTGGGAGAACAGATTCGAATTGGCGTATCAAAAAGGGCTGGCTGAAAACGTAGTTGCCACCATGGGGGTTACACCAATAATCATGGCTTTCGCTAGATATGTGAAAAGAAAGCATGGAAAAAAGCCTAGGGACCTTTGGAAGTTTCGAGCCCTGTTCTGCACGAGCGTTCGGAAAATCCAATTTAAATATGCACCGAAATTGAGGAAATTTTTCGGCGAAATTCCAGTTGTCGAAATCTATAGTGCTACTGAAGGAGTCTTCGGACAACAACTCGACGATTTGCCGTATATTTCACCAAACTACGACAAATATCTGTTTGAAGTGGAAACCCGTCAAGGAACAAAGATGCTGCATGAACTTAAGCGCGGAGAATGGGGCAAGCTAATAATCTCATCCTGCATGTTTCCAAGATATGACATTGGCGACTTAATAGAAGCAGCTGGAAAAAACTATTTTCGCGTGTTCGGAAGGAACAAGCTCTTAATACGCTTGGAACATAGGCTATACAGGTTTTTCCTCACATGGGCAACTTAGACTGCAGGATATCTTCTTCTCGCCATCATTAGTGCATATATTGTCCCAACTATCAGCAGCAATCCGGCAATAATAATGAAGGAAGCCCATACAACTTGTCTGGTAAACGCAGTAATGACGCCTGTTACTTGCAGAAAAGAGATTAAGCCTATAATTAGCAATATGCATCCGCCAATGAAAGGTCCAATGAAGGCATATTCGCCCTTCTCGTGTTTCTCCCCTTTCTCTTGCTTTTCCTCTTTTTCGTGTTTCTCGCCCTTTTCTTCTTTCTCACTTCTATAACGTCTAGGTGCGATTGGTTGTTGCTCAGTGGGTTGTGCTTCAGCTTTTAATGGTGCCCCACAACGAGGACAAAAGCTCATATCCTCTCTAACTTTGTAACCGCATTTTTTACACTCTGACATTATCACACCTTACCTATACCTTACCATCTTATTCCTTTCCAAATATTTAAAACATCCCAAAAAGCCGATTCAATTAAGAAATGTTATATGCGCAACGGCAAAAATATATAGAGGCGATAAAGAATGGCGAAACCCTTTGAAGGTTTTACACAAAGATCGACAGAACGCTTAATCAGCGTTTCTTCCGTAGGCTTTTTCCTAGTCTTAATCGGTATGATCTTTGCATTAACACCTGGTTTTTTCAGCGCTCTTTTAACGTTTTTCGATGACCTTAGTTTGGTTCAAGTTCCTAATGTTTATACTGGGATTGTTCTTCCAGCACCAGAAAACCCTGCCGACCACACTACTGTTTATTCAGTTGCGTCGTGGTTCAGTTTTGGATGGGGAATATTTCTCGTAGCCTTACTCGTATTGAGGGTTATTGTCAATTCTCCGTTGAAGAAGAAGGCACAAAACGCGTCAGACGTCTTTTATTGGCTAGCAAGCGGTTTTCTCATTGGCTATTTTCTTAATGAAACCACCACTACTGTGATGTGGTTTTCATTTTGGACTGCAATAATAATGCTTCTCGGCTTGTCATTGATTATTAGAGCCTGTATTTTGGCGGTTTTTCATGTAATGCGCTAAAAGCATGTCACTAGCTGTGCATGTTACAGCTTTTTTTATCCTAACGCTCTCTACAAAACCCATAACTGTCATTCTTTAACTCAATTTTCAGACTTCAATCCCATTTAAGGTTTAAACAACTGAACTAAATTGTTTCAAGCAAAGTAGGAGCTATAAGACATAAAGTTTTAATCTGATTATCAGCTCAAATCAATAATCAGCCTAAGAAGGTCATCTGTCTTGGTTACGTTATATCTTGACAAGATTTTTAATCCCCGAACCGTCGCCATAATCGGCGCAAGCGACGAACAAGACACTGTTGGCTACACGTTAATGAAAAATTTTACAGAACATGGTTTTGAAGGCAAAATCTACCCAGTTAACATTCGCAAAACCGAAATCCATGGCTTAAAAGCCTACCAAACCGTAGAACAAATTCCAGAACCAGTCGACCTTGCAGTAATCGCCACACCAGCAGAAACCGTTCCAGAAATAGTGGAACAATGCGGAAAAGCAGGAATAAAAGGCATAATAATCATTTCTGCTGGTTTCAAAGAAGTCGGTCCAGAAGGCAGGGCTCTAGAAGATGAAATTCAAGAAATAAGAAAGAAATACGGTCTAAGAATTATAGGACCTAACTGTTTAGGAATTATCCGCTCAAGCATACATTTAAACGCTACATTTATAAGCAAAACGCCAAAACCTGGCAACATAGCCTTCATTTCCCAGAGCGGTGCCCTAGGATCAGCAATCCTTGATTGGGCAATACATGAAAACATAGGCTTCAGCAACTTCGTCTCAGTTGGCTCAATGATTGACGTGGACTTTGGCGACCTTATAGACTACTTTGGCACAGACCCTAAAACAAGAAGCATTTTAATGTATATTGAAGGGCTGACAGACGCCAGAAAATTCATGAGCGCCGCAAGACACTTCGCAAGAACCAAACCCATAATCGTCGTAAAAGCCGGCAAATTCAGCGAAAGCGCAAAAGCCGCAGCTTCCCACACAGGTTCGCTTACTGGCGAAGACATGATATACGATGCAGCATTCAAACGCGCCGGAATCGTCCGCGTTGACGAAATCTCCGA
>CAYVGZ010000046.1:0-12311 GCA_964450845.1 uncultured Candidatus Bathyarchaeia archaeon
AATCGGAAACGGTTCAGTCTCAGGAGCTTACGTCACGCTTTTATCGAAGAAGAAACGGGAAGACGCAAGCATCATAGCAAAGAATATGCTGTATATTGATCTCCTAGCCGATGTCATGTTCGCAGAGACATACTCTGAATCCATATATATACCAGGACCAAAAGAATTCTTTCCAAGCTACTATAAACAACGCTTATCGTAGCCACCCACGTTTGAATATTCAGCAAAAAATGATTTTTGAAGCATTGGTGTTTGACGTTTACTCTTCTTCTTTTGGAGGCCATTTTTCTTCAAGAAACTTCGCTATCCCCGATGAATCTCTTGGTCCCACCATAACATGCCATCCAGATAAACCAACATTCTTCAATTCGTCTTCTGTCTCTCCGCTGAGCCTTGCAGCCATGCCTGGTACGATCAGATGTCTATGTTTAATCTTCTCTGCTATTCCCGAGTTTTTGACGGCTTCAGCAATCTTTTCCGCTGTCAGATATCTGCCTGCTACGGCGCTTTCAACGCTGATTCCTTCAGTGTCAGCCACGATTAGGTAATAGTTTCCGCCGAACTTTTTAAGGTCAGACTCAACCGTGAAATAAGTTAGGGCGTAGTTAGTGGTCAGCATCAACGGCGACATATCATCAGGCTTCCCAAACGTATACAACCCAGGATCAACCGAAACTGGCTTCCTAGGATCAGTGTAGATATTAAACTTCAATATGACAGCGGGCAGCTGAGACCATCCGTAGAGACTGTGCATTATCAGCACATCTGCATATCTAGATATTAACGTTGCAGCTGCAAGCGTCTCCTTCCAAGCCAAAATATTCTTTGATTCTCCGCCGTTGAGCCACGATGTGATCGGCGTTCCGATAAGTGGGAAACCGAACAGTGTATCCCCCTCTCTGCACGCGCTCCTCCGTATTATGGTGAAGTTATTTACTGTATCCGATAATCCATCATCTGAAAATGTACCGGGATCTAACACCAAATCCTTTACTCCATATTCGATTAACGTCTTAGCTAATGATCTGAGTAGAACTATGTCGTTCGGAGCAAACACCGCCAAGGGACAATCGTACATCAACGCCAAGTCCGCCATTTCTTTCCAATTATCTTTGGTTGCTGCATAGATCAGCGGTCTCCTTCCAGACGCAGCCACCAACCCAGCTTCCATGACGTTGGGATCTAAAGAGCAAAGAATCAGCGGCATCTGCGTGGTTTCAACAACCGTTCCTACAGCCGACCTAAAGGTTGTGGGATCATTTGATGTCGACCTAATAGCTATCATATCGAGCTTGAGGTTTCTGCCAATGTATTCATAGGAGAAGCCTTCGATCCTTTTAATTCTGTCCAGCAAAGCTTCTTCACCCTCAAATTTAGACCGAAGTGGCATTTCATCAGTCACATCAAAAGCTAAGGCGACGGGATTATGATAGGTGAACTCGTGCCGATACATGACCAGCTTGCCGCCGATCTTGACATCGTTTTCTCCTGCACCAATGGTTACTTCCTTAATTGGCGGCGCCAGCAACTCTTTGAGTTTGTTATACTTGTCTTCGTATTCCTTTTCTAGTAAGGGTGAGCATGCATCCAATGTAACCTCTCTGTTGACCAGTTTAGCCGCGAATGCCATACAGTTTGGTTCCCCGCATTTCTTGCAGTTCGTCCTTGGAAGAAGCATATACGCATCGATGGGACTAAGAGTTCTTACGCCCTTCTTTACCTCTCTTTCAGTCATACCTTGTTCCTCCTCTAAATTCTTGCGTTGACCCAGTTCGCTATCTTCTCAGGTTTAGCTCCGCCACGCCTCGTGAAAATGTCTACGAGTTTCTTCATGGTTCTAATAGCGTCTGGATGCATCATCATAAATACATCAACACCAGCCAAAAGCAAAGTAAGCGCCGTAATCGTCTCCCACAAAGGACCCCTTATCTCTCTCGGCTCCCATTCGGGTCCCAGTTTCAGAAAAGCCTCCCTTGCAGCCCAAGCATTGGTGGTTCCAGCTAACACTGGGTGCTGCAACTCCGAATCGCCCATCAAAGCCGCAAGTCTAGCTCGTTCATGGATAGTAAATGAGTATTCAAGACCGTAACCCAATGCAGCCGTTGTCAAATCCATCAAGAGGCTGTCTTCAGGCACATAGTCGTACAGTTTCCTGTTCAATTCCTTGGCGCGATTCAAATCTAAGGCTGTGAAAGCCAGTACTGGTTGCCCGTATTTCGCTGCTGCCTTCGCTACATCATCGAGAACGCCGGCTTCACCCATATCCAAAGTGAGGGAGCTTAGAAGAACTCTTTCGCCTTCGGCTATCTCAGCAACTTTCGTGAAGACTGCTGCATCCTTCTTTGGATCACCGCAACCACCAATGATGAGGGGAACATCCACGGCTTGAAGCACATTTTCAATCGTTTTGGCGGCTTCCCTTGCTTTTGCGTCTTTAATCAGCGGATCTGTGCTGAGCAGATGAACTGAAACTATGTCGGCGCCCCATTTGTCAACAACCATCTTAGCCCATGCAGCAGTGTCATTCCAAACCTCCTCTACATGTTCCTTTATAGCTTTTGGAAGCCGAACCTCCATATCGAACACGTCTACAGCAATCACAGGTGGATGGGCGGGAGCTTTCTCAAAGAGATAGAACGCGGGGCTTGTAGAACCTCCAACCGTCACTGTTTTTCCTCGTGAACCTCCTTCGCCTTTTGTGGCTCCAAGCGTCACTTCCCTAACTTGCCCAGGATATTCTTGAACGGATGGTTTGAAGGGAGCCTCCAAGATTGTTGCGGGTTTAACCTTTGGTGGCGCCAGCGCCGCTTTCGGTTTAATCTCTTTCAACATGGTTGATGCTAAAGATGATGGTTGCAAGATTAGTTCAGCAACTTGAAGCTCAACGTCCTCGAGGGTTATCTCTCCTTTACCCTTTAAATTGAAGAGACCAAGTAATTCAGCGAGTCTAGTAGCAGCCTCTTTATCTCTCTTTTCTTCTTCTCCCATAATCTCACTCCTCCATTCTTCGGATCATGACTTTTTTGGCGTAAATCTTCGCGTCTTTAAGTATTATCTTAAAGCCTCCTGCAGTGACTGGCACAGTGGAGACTGACATCTCTACAGGGGCTTCGACTTCTTCTGCCACCTCGGGTTTGGGCACAGCTTCAACTGGCATTGCTTTCCATCTTTCTACAATTGGATGATCCATCTTTTCGAGGAAAACCCTCAATTCATCAATTGTCTGGACATCGTTTTCTGTGGCTATCTTATTGATTATATCTTGCTGTATGAAGTCTTTGACGCGTTCCTTGACGCTTGAGGGCATCCATACGACTCGGTTCCAACTTCCATCAACCTGCAGAAACTTGGGAGACCTCATATATTCGATTGATAATCCGTGGAAGCCGTCTACTTGTCTCCCACCAGCAGTTGCATCCGCCATTGTTGAGAAGGGCAGTCCATTCACGGTTTTGTCCTTAAAACCACGGTCGACGAGTCCTATGCCATCTACTTCTGGAATGTAGAAGGCTATGGCTTCAAAGCAGCCGCAGGAGGTATGAGGAAACAACTCTAGCTCAGGCTTATGCTGTGAGGTGTAAAGCTGAACCCGTTTAATCTCGCCCATTGTGTTTTCTTTTATAGATTTATCGGCTCCTTCCCATTCGCCCTTGAAGGCATCTATACAATTGCCTTTATCAATCTTGAAAATCGGTCCTTTCGGATCCACACGCGCTGCTGCTCTGCCATCAAACCAGCTAATGGCTCCGCAGTTGGCGTACCTCTGAGGCGTGATTATGCAGGAGTGGGTTGGTGCAAAGGATTGGCACAGATTACAACCGTAGAATTCCTCGACGTCTTCGTCTTTTAACCCTCTGGCTTTGGCGTCTCTGGTACTATAGGTCTTCATAGCCTCGTTCATCATCTCTTTCACTTTCTCTGGGTCGGTGAAGAATGTTACTTGTATCTTCTCTATGAATGGCACATCACTCTTGAATAGCCTTTGAAGGACTTTCCCTATAAGTTGGAAGGAGTTTAACCCTTTTTCAAAGGATTTTTTGCTCAGCCTCAACCAGATGTCGTATCTCTGATTAAGATGCATTAGGCCTTCAATGAAGTTGCAGAATTCATGAACCCTTCTCTCAATGACGCCCTCAAGATCCTCTTCCACTTCCTTACCAGCTACCTCGATAAATATCCCAAAGGGATAGCTTCCACCATCTTTCAGATCCTTGAGGTCGGGTCCGATTATCGTTATTTTTCCGTCTTCAACTTCGTCCATCTTTCTGCTTTTGACCAACTCAAACTTTGCTTCTACATCGGGTCCCCCAAGTTCAACGTGCATCTGATTTCTGCGGATTCTTTCGCCTTCGTAAATCACGCCAACATCGACTGGTATGTCTTCGAACATTGACATTCTTAATTTCCTCCTAACTTGTTTAACATTATTTCGAAACTTTCCTTCCAATCCTTAACTGAGAGATTTGGAAATGACCATGTTGCGTGAGGATTGTAAAATCTGTCTAAACTTATAGTTTTTAGGTTTAAGGAAAAATGTTTCAGCCCTGACAATATAGTGAATTCCATGTAGTAGGGGAGCCCCATGAACAGCGCAAGATCATATGAACCCGCTCCATCTAAACCCTTCCACGCTGGATCTGCAAGCCTGTTGCCGATGTCCATCGCCGTCATATTAGCCGTGGGCTTGAAGTTCCTTTTGACAAATTCGCTTGTTATGTGTGCTGTGGCAACAACGGGGATTTCCGCGGTCTTACTTATACGGATTGCGTAATCAATCATTTTGGCATCATCAGAATAATCCTCAGCAGCCAAGTGTCCAACAACGAGAATGGGACGCTTAGCCCTCTTTACCATCGCAGCAACTACCTCGGGCTTCGAAATAAGCAATGCTTTCTTTGGACCTGCAATCTCGGCTTTCTGCCATGGTTCTGTCTGTGCACCCATGTCATTCACCTTTCTTCTCTCTGATGAGCCTAGGCAGGAGAGTTGGGTCTGGAATTCTCATCTCCTTCCATCCCTTTTCCTCCAGAACCTTGAGAATCTCATCCTTCATAGTGATTGGTACGTCAGCATTGTCTCGAACGAAAAGATGAATGTCATCAGGCATGACGCCGTAAAGGCGCTTATGAAGGTCGATATAATGAGTCAACTTTATGGCTCGACCCTTAGTTGTGTCGTTAGGTCTCATACAAAACTTTGCTATTAGCACCATAGCCTCCTCTTTAGTTTCAGCCGCAGTGAACAAGTGTTCAGGAGTTGGACCCACATAGACTTTGTCGCCAGTTCTTGCGTCGTAGACGTACCAATCTTCCTCTTTATCCTTTCTTCCAAGAAGCATGCGACGATACTTGGATCCGTGGGGTCCAACAATCACGGGCACCCCAAGCCTCCAGAAGCCAGAGGCTATTGATGCTGCCTTCTGAGACATGGCACCCCAAGCGACTCCTACCGCGCCCACTCGGTTGAGGACATAATCAGCAATCTCCTCGTAGTTGGCTCGCAGTTTTCTCTTTGCGAAAATGCTTGCAATCTTGATGGCTGCTCCGGCTATATGGGGGTTGGAGACACATGAACCCACGTTAATAATGCCCCCAGCCTCAAAGGCGCCAGGATATTTCTCGTAAAGGGTCTTTCCCTCCTCATCCTTCACCATTGCCATGGACATGGCTGCACATCCCGTGGAGACGACAATATATCTACGTTTTGCGAACTCTTCAGCGATCTCTGCAACCTCCTTTCCACCACGGGGATAATTGGCACATCCTACCAGAGCTACCACTCCAGGAATCTCGCCGAGAACTATGGGACCTCCAACTTCCCTTATCTCCACATCTTGGATTGCACCCCGTCCAACCCGTATCTTAAACTTCTCCTCCATCAAAGATTTTTCTCCCGCTTTCACCATGAAGCTGTGCAAGGGGAAGTCGTTGGGGCAAGCGCTATCGCAACGAGCACAACCGACACAACTCTCGAGGATTTCAGCCAGCGGGTTAAGGTCCCCCTTCGCCGCCGCTTTCATGGCCTCAGGGATAGGCATGTTGTTTGGACAGGCCCGCATACATTCGTTGCATTGCGTGCATTCTTGGGCAGCCTTGATGATTTCTTCTATTTCCGGGATAATCTTGAATTTATTTCGTTTTGGAGCAACAGCCATTACAGTTTCAACCGCAACTTCTCCAACCTTTTCTGGGTCCAAAATGAGCGCTCCAGAAATCTTCCCCTCCACCAGATCTGATATTATCTCCTTCGCAGGGCTTTCGGTTCTGTTTTCGAGGCCTAGACAGTTTTTCGAGCTTGAGGCAATTACTGGCGCCTTAATTTTTTGAGCCTCGACTAGCGAGTCCGCTCGTATACATTGTTCGTCTACTACTATTAAATCGGGTAATCCGCTTCTAATGAAACGTAATTGCCAAGATATGGGGCCCACTATTTTGGCCATGGAAGGACTGTATCTGGTCATATCGATAGCTGTGCAACATATGCCAACAACCTCGACGGCGTTGTACATTCCTTTATCTTTCAAGTAGTCTATTATCCCCACGGCTGATGGCACGTTATGACCGATTACCAAGATCACAGGTTTAGTGACATCAGTTATACCCCAGCCTATTTCAGTCAGAGGAGCTTCGGGATCAGCCTTTGGAAAACCAAGCACTGAAATCTGCGCCAAATCTGCGATTTCCATGCCAACCTGATCTACCATTCCAGCATGGAGAACTTTGGACTCAAAGTCCAAGTTGCTTCCCTCTTGTCCAGTATGAGTGGCGGAGAGAAGATGTGTAACTTGCGTCTCACAATAGTCGAGACCGTCTTCCAAATCTTTTAGCTTTTCAGGTTTGATACCACAAACCAAACGGGTCACTGGAGCTTCTACGTCTATGTTAAGTCCTCCTACATCAATGGGACTGTTTCGACCGTATTTCTCTATGAGGTATTCCACCAGATGTCTTGCATGTGCAATATGAGTAGCAGCCCCGATGCAGCAGGCAAGGAGGACTATACGCGACTGCTGGGCAGCCATGTTTAGTCCACAAGCTCCACGTTTATCTCCTGACAAGTCACATTTGCCAAAGGTGCAGAGACAGCACACGTCACAGAAGGGTAAATAAAATGGCTTATAACGCTGAAGAAGCTTCATATCCCATTCCCTTAAACTTGTTATTTCGGGAAAAGGCGTTGGTCCCATGGGTTCAGCCCATGTTTCCTCAACGATTTTGCCAATCGAAAGCTCCAAGTTCTTAATAACTCCAATATCAGTCTTCAATTCACCAATCTTTGCGTGAATACCTTTTTTACTCAACCGTTAACACAACCTAAGAGTTAGAAAGAGTAGAATGCTCAGAACGTTATTTTAAGCTTTTCTAGAAAACTCTTCTATCAAGCTTGCGCCAAATTTAGCAGATGCTGAAAAAATCATCTGACAAATTCAAAAAGGGATCAGACTCATTGCTGTTTGATATAACCAATTTTCTCCATGATTATTTTCACGTAAAGATAGGCTGAGGAATCTGGAGGCAACTTTAGCAAAGGTTTCCCTGCGAGAACGTATTCTTCGACATTAATGTCATAGGGTATCTTGCCCAAAAATTCAAGCTTCAAGGTTTTTCTAGCTCGGTCCTCTAAGCCTTCTGGAAATCTAAACCGCCTATAACATAGAAATTTTCAAAGTCTATTTTGACCTCATGGGCAATGTGATATGCACGTTCAGCATGGTCAAAGGATTTTTTAGAAGGATAAACTATGTCGAAGACGTCGTTCACTTTTGACGTAATTCTGCGATTTAGATGTTCTAAGTCTGCTGGCGAGTCTATCAGCACATACTCGTAGTTTTTGGTTAGGGATTCTAAGGCTCTTTTCAGAGCCTCATTTGGCTCCGCGCCCCATTGTTACAAGTGTTTTCACACGCTTTTCGTTTCCTTTGTGCAGTAGGGTTTTTGTTTTAACCTATTAGTTATTCTTTGTTGCAAGTTTCTCGCACAATTTTTCTATGGCTCGCATAGCTTCAAGTTTTTTATACTTAAGTGGAGTCTCTCCAAGCATTTCTGCTTCAACAACTTTTGGGTCAAAAGGTACAAAATCCAGAATTTGCAAACTGTTTTTTTCAGCGAAATTTCTGATTGTTTCTTTTTGAAACTCATTTTGAATTTTGTTTCCAACAAGCAAAATCTGCTTAATGCTAGCGCTAGCGGCTAATTCATGGACGCGTTTGGCGGTTTCAAGGGATTTCATGTTGGCATCTGCGACTGTTAGCATAGTGTCTACATGCCCTGCTGTTCCTCTACCCATATGTTCGACACCCGCTTCCATGTCGAGGATAACAACCTCGTTTCGTTCTACGATTAAATGGCGAAGCAAAGCGCGGACAATAGCATTCGCTGGACAAGTGCATCCTGAACCCATCGACTTTACAGTGCCCATAACGATTAGGTTCACACCAAATGGAGTTCCAACAGCATATTCACGAACAACATCATCAACAGTGAAGGAAAGACGAAAAACGCCCGAATATTCCGTGCCTGTTTTGGACTCAATCAATTCCTTGTTCTCCGAAATGGGCAATATTTTGCGTGCCTTTTCTGATGATAAGCCCAGGGTTAAGGCAAGGTTTGGTGAAGGATCAGCGTCAATAGCTATCGTTTTCAAGCCTTTTTCAGCAAAGAAGTATGCAAGCCCTCCAGCGATTAGTGTTTTGCCTACGCCACCCTTGCCGGAAACCGCAATTTTCACTCTTATTTCCTCGCTTTGGTTAACTCTTGGAAATCATTTATACATTTTTAAGCGTTATGCAATTTCTTCACGCCTTCATAAGAAAGTGATCCATCATGCATAGTCCTAAAAGGTAATAAGGAAACGCAAACATTTTATACGATATTTACGTATTGGACGAAGTAAAATAGGTGAACTTTATGTCTGACAAAGTTGGAGTTGCCGTAGTAGGCGTCGGATTTGTGGGTGGACAAGCCCACGCACCAAGCTTCAAGAAAATTGAAAACTCTGAACTTGTAGCTTTAGGTGCCACCACGGAAAAACGAGTAAAACCTCTTGCAGAAAGCTTAGGTGTAAAATACTATTTGGATTACGATAAGCTTTTAGAAGATCCAAAAGTTCAAGCAGTAGCTTTAGCGGTTCCAACACCAATGCATTATGAGTTGTCAATGAAGGCTATAAAAAAAGGTAAACATGTTTTATGTGAAATGCCACTAGCACCAACAATAGGTCAAATGAAAGAACTACAAAAAGCCGCAGAAACAGCAAAAGTGGTTTTGATGCCAGTGCTTCAGTTCCGATTCGCACCAGTATACCTCAAAACAAAAGAGATCATAGAAACTGGAATGATCGGAAAACCAATTGCCCTTCACTTCCGCGAGTTCATACCAGCAATGAGCCTTGCAGAACAGTGGCCTTTAGGCTCTTGGGCTTGGAGCATCGAAAAAAGTGGAGGATACCCAGATTTCACGCTTTCTGTCTGGTCTATTGACATGATTAGGTGGATGTTCAACAGTGAGATAGTAGATGTTGAGTGGATGAGCAGCTACCCTCAAATTGAAAAGTATGGTGGAATATTGGGCTATAACACTATGGGCGTTATAAAACTCTCCAATGGCATGGTAGGATCACTACATTATGGCGCGTCTGGAACGCCATCAGCAAGCCTAGCCAGACTTGAAGTTTATGGCGACAATACAAATGTAATCCACGCCATTAACACTAACAAAATACTCCTATATGGGCAAGAACAGCAACCGCAAGAATGGAACATTGAAGTGAAAGGCACGAAAGTCTGGGGGCATCGACAAATAGACGAACATTTCATAGACTGCATACTCCACAACAAGCAACCGCAAGTAACTGTAGATGACGCAATAAAAGCAGTGGAAATAGCTCAGAAAATTACAGAAAACATAAGATAAGCTACAGCTATATTTCGCGAATTTCGCATTGAAGCTTTTTTATTATTTCTTCAGCCGTTGCTGGCTCAACCTTTAAAGTGTAAAGCTTTTTTGGCGTGCGAAGTTTCAGTTTCACAACATCTTTTAACCTTTTTACTGCACAATATTCAGCACGTCCACTTATTTCAACAAATTTCTCTGAATCAAAGATTTCCGACGGCGTAGACTTCACCCCTAACGACTGTTTGTTCATGCTTATACTTGCGCAACATATAATCCTTTTTGTGATTAAATTACATGAGAGAGGTTAAGATCATTTTGATTTTGTATATGGTTAATAGTGACCAATAAGCGTTAATGAGCCTCGATATCTATATATACTAGCTTATGCATACTGATACTTGGTAACGATGAGAATCACCCTTACGATAAATGCAGACGAATTGAAACTTGCGCAGTTGCTGGACAAGTTTTCAGAACAGTACAGAACAGTTTACACGCTCAAACGCAATGATGGCAAATTTACTCTGCAAATGAATACAGATAACTTTGGCGAACTAGTGAGACGTTTGAACCATTTGAAAGATTGCACCTTCAAAGTCGAAGAAATATACGGTGGAGGATTATTGGATAGATTGAACGTCAAACTAGAGAAGACCAACGTTGACGCTTTATTAGACAAGGAAACAGTAGCTAAAACTGACATAGACCCCATCAATGGTGGTGTTATCAAGCTTATGGGTGAACTGTGGTTTTGCCGACCAGAACACGACAAAGTTATAAAAGAAGGAACAAAAGTAAGAGTAGCGAGGGTGGAAGGAGTTAGCCTTATAGTGGAGGAGGTTGAATGAAAAATGTTTGAAATGGAGATAATAATCATTGTATCAGCCTTCATTTTACTAATGGTCGCGCTAATTCTGTTATCTGGAATAAAGAAGGTTAACCAATACGAAAAAGGCTTAATCGAAAGATGGAACGCCTACGAGAAAACAGTTGACCCAGGATTAAGGTTCATCATTCCATTTGTTCAAAGGATGTACCGTGTCAACATGCGAGAACAAGTCATAGATGTACCGCCGCAGGAAATCATCACCGAAGACAATGTGGTAGTAACTATCGACGCTGTAATCTACTACCAAGTAATCGACCCGAAGAGAGCACTCTACGAAGTAGAAGATTTTGAATTAGCAATAGTAAAGTTGGCTCAAACAACGCTGAGAAATATCGTGGGCGAAATGACACTCGACATATGCCTGACGTCTAGAGAAAAGATTAACGTAGAACTGAGAAGTGTTCTTGACCAAGCAACCGACAAATGGGGAACAAAAGTGAACAGAATAGAACTGCAACGAATAGATCCGCCAGCTGACATCCAACAAGCCATGCACAAACAGAAAACGGCTGAACAGGAAAGAAGACAAATACGACTCTTGGCAACTGGAAGAAAAGAGGCAGCCGCACAGGAAAAAGAAGGCACTATACTCAAAGCTCAAGGAGATAGAGCATCAGCAATACTGAAGGCGGAAGGAGATGCCAAATCAATCGAAATCGTGGCTGCAGCACAATCTCAAGCAATAAAAATGGTTTCTGAAGCCGCAAACCAGTATTTCAAGGAGAACGCCCAACTAAACAAAAAACTAGACGTCATAAGGGACACATTTGCACAACAAACAAAAATTGTGGTTCCATCATCTGCAGAAATCCTCAACGTGCTTGGATTTGAAGGAACACCATTTATCCCAATAAAATCAGAAAAGAAGACTGAAACTGGAAAAAGCGAATAAAAGGGCGGCTAAAACGTAGTGCCTTCCACTGATTCCTTAATAGTCTTCTGGTTTCTCTTTTTCGTAGTGCTTCTACTAGTAGCGTGGTGGGGAATAAAAAGAATTAGGGAAAAAGGTGAAGGTTACGGTAGAAGACTGTACGGTGAACCGAGGGATGTTGACCTAAGACTCACATACAAAAGATTCAAACAACTTTACCCTTATTCGCAAATAACATATCAAGAATATAAAAAATTACAGATGGAGAGGGCATTCAAACGAGCCGTAAGTTCAGAAAAAAATAAACGAATGGTAAGTTAACCAACCCAGCTAAATAGAGCGAGCATCAAAAAGAACATATTGACATTTTTGGTGGGCCGGACCGGATTTGAACCGGTGACCTTCCGCACGTCAAGCGGATGTCCTAACCGAGCTAGACTACCAGCCCTTTCTTCTGTGTTTTGTATCAGATGAGCTTACTTTTAAAATAGGTTTTCGGTTTTGAGTAGCGTCAGTTAACGAGTAAACATTTTAAGATTGAGCAGATAAAATGAGCATGCCAATTTGTGCCGGGATGGCAGAGTGGTTATTGCGCAGGCCTTGAGAGCCTGTGGACCTTCTGGTCCGCATGGGTTCGAATCCCATTCCCGGCGCCAAA
>CAYVGZ010000047.1:0-12195 GCA_964450845.1 uncultured Candidatus Bathyarchaeia archaeon
TTTTGCTCCCCAACCTTAGCAACGACCACGGTGATGCCTCCTGGACCCATTCCTTCTTTAAGAGTGAACTCTTTCGGAATAACTGTAGCAGCACCAATCTCGAAAGGTAACGGTTTCAGAGAAACAGCCTTTGCCAAGCATGTAACTGCGGCAGTTTTTAACGCATCTAAAGCTTCTTGCATGTTTGTTGTTCCATCAATGCTGTTATGCGCGTTAATTACAACGCAGCAGGTTAACCCGTGCCTTTCTGCTTCTTGACGAACAAACAGTCCTAATTCTTGTGGCAAGTCTTCAGTCGTCTTGGGTGCAAGAGTAAACGAAAGGAAAGCAAAATTACCGAAAGCTTGACAGCATGCCGTGGCCAAGCCATTACTAACCTTAATAAACGGGGTCGCCTTTGCCATCGAAACCTTGAGGTTCGCGGACTCGACAACCTGATTTATTATTTTTTGATTTTGAATTTGAGAAGCTAAATCAAACTCATGACCAAGCAAGCCGTGAGGAACACACGCAACACAGCCAAGTTTCGTTTCTAAAGCGGTTTTAAGCATTGATGGCAAAAGGCTACTTCCGACGTTTTTGAACGGCCCAGGATGAACGGCGGGAACGACTATGACCGCTTTAGGTTTGGAGGAATCAAACTTTACTAACGAAATTTCAACATCTTGATTTTCACCTAATTTTTCAAGAAATTCTTCGAATGGACCATTTAGGCCCACTATCCAGTTAAGCAAAAACGCCTTGAAAAGAGGTAGTGATGGAACTCCCAGTGATTGTATTCCTACACGGTTTAAAATAGAAATGAAGAGTAAACTTGAAATGAGACCTACAATCAGCGAAAAAATGATGAAAAACAGAATAGGTGCTATTTGATATCCCTCTATTGCCCAAGACCAAAACACTAAAAATGGAATTATACAAGAAAAAGGTTGAAGAAAAGAAGCCGCGAAAACTCGTTTATAACCTGTAGAGGATGTTGAAAGTAACACTATTGAACGCAAAATTATCACTGCTGAAAAGCCTAAAAGAGAAAGTCTAATCCACCATGACAAACCAACCGACATAGCAACAGCAGCACCTACAAAAATGAAGAAAACCCACAAACCCCAGCTGAAAAGGGAAAGTGCCATAGTCCGCCTCAAACCATAAATTGGATCTCGCCTTAAAACCACCATGCTCACTGCATAGTCAATAACCAAATTCACAAAAAATAGGGAGCAACCCAGAAGCAAGCCATTAACTACTCCTTCAGGAAAGGGAAAAAGGATGATGGTAGAAAGCGCCACCCCACCTATGCTGGTCAAAGCTAGAAGTAAAAGCACTTTTTTGTATGATGGAATCATAAATAAAGATGAATAATGCTTAACTGCCCTATCCATAGACTGACTTAATGACGCCACAGTCGTCACATTCATCCTCCAAGCGAATTTTTGTATAAAAGTTACAAGCATATTAAAGTGTCGCGAAACCGTTCATAATTCTCACGAAAAGTTGAAACATTCTTTAAATAATCATTATATACCTTGGTCTTTCGCTTTTAACATGAACGATTAAAAACCGGGTGACAATAACCATAGTGGACATACTATCGCAACATTACTGCAACAATACTTGGGAAGGGGCAACTGTTTTATCTTTAAAGCTTCAACTATAAGGTTTTGCGAATCCTATGCCAGAACAAGGTATACCACCAACAATATTTCATATGCTCGAGAAAAATTTAAGCAAGAAAATACGTGTGATTCTGGATCCCTCCTATGGTTTTGAAGGAACGTTGGTGGCCGTAACGCATGAACCTGCGGGGATATGGCTTTCCGACGCTGAAGCCGTCATACTACGTGCGACTATTGCCCAGCCTATTCCACAAGTTGCAGGCAGAGAAGAAAGAAGTGAAATATTCGTCCATCTTAACTCTGTCCAGCGAATAGAAATTTTGCATGTAACTCCTCGTCGTTAAAATTAATAGTCTAGAAGAAGGCATTTGCTAGAACACATACGATTATTAATGCTATTGCTAATGCTACAAGGATTTCTGGTTTAACTTTGACCCCTTCGGTTTCTTCTTCAAAGAATCTGAGCAACCCTGCGCTTGCTGCGGGCATTGGTGATGATTTCTCTTTCTTCTTTTTCTTGCTCATTTAGAAACACTCTTTTAAAGATTCAGGTAATTCCTACGATTTTCTCCATTATTAACGTTGCGTTATCTCAAAAGAATATTTATTTGTGGATGGGTGATAGTGTGATGCAAAAGGTGGCTTTGATGTCAAATCCTCGAGACGAATATAATCATGTGTTTGACCTTCTACAACAACATCACAAATGGTTTCAGGAATGTATACCGCTTATAGCAAGCGAAAACATTCCAAGCCCAGCCGTCCGCGAAGCCCTCACAACAGATTTTGGAAACCGCTATGCTGAAGGGTGGCCTGGAGAACGTGTTTATGCAGGTTGCCGCTTTATTGATCAGGTAGAGTTCAAATGCATTGAACTCATGAAAAGACTCTTTAACGCAGAGTTTGTAGATGTTAGACCAATTTCAGGCGTCGTTGCAAACCTAGTTGTTTACACTGCTTTCACAGAACCAGGTGATACAACAATGTCTTTGTCTATCCCATGCGGCGGGCACATCACAACAGGAAAGAAAGAGTTGGGGGGCACAGCCGGAGCCGTGCGAGGCTTAATTGTGGAATATTTACCCTTGGATTACAAGGAATTAAACATCGACGTTGAGAAGGCGAAAAGCAAGATTGCGGAGCTTTCAGCAAAAGGTAGGACACCTAAACTCGTCATGTTCGGCGCAAGCGTTTTCCCGTTTCCCCATCCTATCAAAGAGTTAGCCGAAACAATTCATTCGGTGGGTGCAACGGTTGGATATGATGCGGCACATGTTGCGGGTTTAATTGGTGGAGGACAGTTTCAAGACCCTCTTAAGGAAGGAGCAGATGTCGTCAGTCTAAGCACACACAAAACATTCTTTGGACCCCAACATGGCGGCGTTCTTTCATGGGAGAAAAACGCTGAAAAAATAAAGCGTGCAACATTCCCAGGAATGGTAAGCAACCATCATCTACACGCAGTTGCAGGTGTCACAATCGCTTGTGCAGAAATGCTTGAGTTTGGAAAAGAATATGCAAGTCAGATAGTGAAAAACGCCAAAGCCCTAGCTCAAGCACTTTATGAAAGGGGATTCAACGTTTTGGCAGAACATAAAGGCTTCACAGAGTCTCATGTCATCCTAATCGATATAACGAAATCTGGCGACGGCGGCACAATTGAGGAAACGTTGGAAAAGGCAAACATAATAATTAACAGAAACTTGCTGCCTTGGGACATTAAAGAAGGAAGACATTTCATGCATCCAGGTGGCATAAGGCTAGGTGTTTCAGAAATCACGAGGCTAGGAATGAAAGAGTCTGAAATGTCCGAAATAGCAGAATTCATCAAACGCGCAATAATAGACAAAGAGCCGCTAGAGAAAGTGAGGACAGACGTTACTGAATTTAGAAAGGGATACCAGAAAGCGTACTACTGCTTCGAAAACTCGACAGAAGCCTACAAGTACGTAAAAATCCGCTAGAGCGAAAAAGGCATGAAAGCTTTTGGTATAGCGTTTAGCGCAAGGAAAAAAGGCAACTGTCTAAATTGCATAGAATACGTGTTGGCAAAGCTGAAAGAAGAGGGATTCGAAACTGAAGTCATTAATGCCTATAATCTTGAGGTAAAACCTTGTAGCCACTGCAACTACGAATGCTTTACCAAAGAATTAAGAGGCAAAAAAGAAAAATGCCCAATTCGAGATGATGTTCCAAAAATCTATGGCAAAATGAAAGCAGCAGATGTAATTGTTCTCGCGGTTCCAACGTACGGCGGCAAAGCCGCGGGTTTGTATTGTGCCTTTACAGAAAGGATGCAGGGAATTATCAAAAACTATGAAAAATTCAAAAACACCATATTAAACAAAATCATAGCACTAATTGTTATCGGAAATATTCCTGCGGGCGGCGACCTTGCATATCACACAGTCATACTAGACTATAAAGACTGCAAATACCCACTGCAATCAGTGCTGTTACAAGCTGCTGAATATGGTAAAGGGTCAATATACGGGAATCTAATTGAGGATGAAAGAGTAAGGGACAGATTAGACAACTCAATAAAGTCAATACTTGAGGACTGGAAACGTAAGCGGTAACACCGCAGATCACAATAATACGGGTGAAGAGATTGCATATATCTGAGTTTCAGAAAATGATGTACCGACTATATTTCCATAGAGATTGTGAACGAGGCGTTAGAGGCACGTACAATTGGCTTTTGGACGAACTGAAGGAGTTGAAGGAAGCGTTGGAATCTAATGACAAAAAAGCCTTGGAAGATGAATTCGCCGATGTTATTGCATGGTTAGCTTCGCTCGCAAACATCACCAACGTAGACCTTGAAAAAGCGACCATTAACAAATATGATGGCAAATGTCCAAAGTGTAGGCACTCACCCTGCCAGTGCACTTTTTAGCTCAAGTTCACTAGGCGTTTCTGTCCTAAACCAGTTAGCATCCAAATGTGCGGTTTACTTTGTTTTCGTTCGATTATCCCTTCTGCCTCTAAAAGCCTTAGGTGGTGCGTAACAACTCCGTAATGCATTTCTGTTTCTTTGGAGATGGTTCTTGCATCTACAGAATGCTTATCCAAAATGTCCAGTATTCGTGTTCTTGCATGTAGCCCACGCTTGATGTTTTTTATATTAGCTAAGTAAGCTTTAGGATGATATGCCTCTCTTAACATTTTCATCAAGAACAATAACACAGATGCCTTAGAAAAGTTTTCTTAAGCAAAATCTGTTAAGCTTATTTGCTTTGGCTTCTTACCCCCAAACAGAGCGTTAATCTCCTCTTTCACAAGCAAAATCCTTTGAGCATAATACCGCGGCAATCTATATTTATCAATCAAACTCTGCGCTGCCTCCAAGTATTTTTCGATGCCCCCACGATAAACAGTCAACGTTAATGGTCCACCACAAGCTGAACATACGCCACGTAGAGGTAAACGTCGAAAACGTCTGTTGCATGACTTACATCTAAAGCCTTGCGTTGAAAATGCCCGCAGGTTTCCAGCAATGTCTCGAATAAAGTGTCTAGTTAAAACTTTTAGGGCCACTTTTTTGGCGTCTACAGCCTCGATTTTCTCAGCCAACTCAAGTTGGCTGTTCAGTTTCTCCACCATTGTTTTAAATTGCTTGTATGCACTTTCAGCATTTCCCATGTTAATATTGGAAACGGGCGTCGTAGATTTGAAGCCTTCAAACTGTGCCTCAGTGCCAAGCCTATACTCAATAAGGTCTATGAGGCGGCTAACATGTCTTGCTTCAACATTTTCCCATGTTTTCTCATAAAACTCAAGCGGATAAACATCGGCAACGTCAACATCATGTACTTGCCTCTGCACTTCTTGCGTATTAACGATTGGAATTAGAAGCAGCGGAGCATCCATTATTCCGCCTATTTGCGCGGGCAAGTAACCATGCGAAAAGTCAAGAAGGGTGTCTAAAGCCAGCATTAAAGCGTCTTCGTCGCCGTCGCAATCCCTCCGCTTGGCTGAATGCCAGATTGGATGGGCATAACAGATGTTTAGATTTGTGAAGCCTACGATGCGACCTAAAATGCCAACAGAAGTGTGAGGAGCTAAACCAACAACCAAATGCCCGACAAGGTCTTCCATCCGCTTGACATTGTAGTAAGGTGGAAGCCCATAAACCTTCATTAACATCTCATCTATGAAATTCGCAACTCGTATGAAGTATTCTACACATTTCATGGGAATGACAACATCTTGAAGCTTTAGTTCACATATCTGGTTTGAATCCGTCAATGGCATGTCATAAATGTCTTGAGCATAGCCAAGCTGTCTAAGCTTTTCAACTGGAACCCCAATCTCAGCAGGCTTAAAATGAGTCAGTGGAGCATTTGTGGAATCGAAACGTGTCGTTCCATCCTTGTAAACAGATAAATCATATTTTGCACGTAAAATACCTTTTTCAATAATTTCTGGAGTCCTCGTTTCATTTGTTAAACCTTTGACGCCTTTTAAAACCTTAGGCATAGAAACTCCTAGACGGCTACATGTGCTCTCAAGCAATTCCCTAAAATTAACAATTTGCCTTTGATAATTTTTAGCGGGCAATTTACAGACTGAACACTCGTTCCCCTTCAGATTTTTCCCGCAACGAGGGCAAGTCTTCTCATAAACTGTTTCAGAGCCACAAGCAGGACATTTAACCTTAAAAGTGTAGGTATCACAAATTGGGCATTTACGTTTAACAACTTCAACGGCAACATGCTCTTTTTTCACCGCTTCCATAACGTCTCTTTGTGCACCCCCAGCTAAGCCAACTGGAAAAAGAACATGAACAAGAGGCTTCATCTCACGTCTCTTGGCTTTTTCCGGTCTTCCCATCCGTGAACCTACGAGTGTTGGAGCCTTTTCCAAAACATGCACACCAGACAATAAACTAATTGCCTCTAAAAGAGATTTAGCAGAAGAAAAGTCCACATTCTTGGACTGCCCATAGCCGAGACAAAACGCAAATGCACAAGCATAATCGCCTTCAATAGTAATTTTGCCATCCAAAACTTTGTGTGGCAAACATAATGCCTCCAAAGCCTTCTTTGCATTTGTCTCCATTCCTCCAACAATTTTGTTGACAAAACCATTTTCATAAGACACTTCAGCGTTAAGAAGCCATTTTATCAACATTTGAAGCTCGTCAATTGAGGAGAGATTTGACCAGAAAAATGTGAAGGCAGGGTGAAGAGGCACATGCAACGTTAACGATAAGGATACAGCCTCTCTAACGCTGGGCTTGTTAGCAAACGGGTTTTCCAAAAAAACTTTCAATCTTTCTGCAGGAATGTTCATGGTTTTTGCGGCACTTTCAAAGTCTCCATTGAATCTTCCCGCAAGCGGTTTTAGCAGGTCCTCAGCCCACCACTCTTCAACATAACCGGAAGGTGCAAGAAGCTTACTGTTATACAAAAAGTCTCCGAAACTAATCAAAATGTCACCCAAAAAAAGGATTTTCTCGATTTCACCTTTTATCTCTTTGAAATTTTCAACGGAAACGCGGACAACGGACCCGTCTCTTAACAGAACAATAGGTGGCTCCACAGAATCAACTGGAACAGCAATTCCACCCTTTCCCGGAAGCTCTAAACGCAGTTGCGTACCTGCAGCCAGAAAACCGTTAAGCACAAGCATCGTAGCCGGATGAATGCCAACAGCAGCTAGACCCGTGTTCCGTGCTCTACCGTATCTTAAACGAAAACCGCCTCGCCTAGAGGGAAACGAAAACACTGGACGCCCAGCAATAACGTCATCCATAAAACCAGCAGATTTTCTCTCAGATTTTTTACGAAACTCCTTAAGCCAATCCCACCCTTGAATCCCAAGCTTCTCAATGATTGCCAAAACCTTTAAAGCACGCCCAATAACGCCGTCATTTACAACTCTAAGTGCTCCGCCCCTAACGCGGTTAGTCTCTATCCGAGGAAGATTTCGAAAAGAAGAAACCTCAACTGGATCCGATTCGGTGCCAGTTACTTCAACCGGAAGCCATTCAAGTGCCTTCCGCAACTCTTCATCCGAAATATGATATTGAAAGCGCCCTACAGAACGTTCGTAAAGCCTCATCTCTTCAATAAACCGTGATATCTCTTCCTCTGTAGGTTTATAACGGTCAAGTCCAGATAGCCGCCTAACGAAATCTCCAACAACTAGCGTTAAAGCTTGGTCTGTTCCGCCAGCGGACCTTATTGGCCCTGCAAAATAAACAGCAAGGTAGCGCGTCCGATCACGATTAGTTTTAATTTTTACTTTTGCTACTCCTTGCAGAGGCGCAGCTGTGAGACCCTCTGTAAGAATTGCAAGTGCCGTGCGTATGGCTTGTTCAGCTGCAGCCTCAGCCTCCATATGTCCAAATTTGCCATAAACAATTTCTTCAGCAATTTTAAATGCCAATTCTTCCCTTGGAAGCTTTACACTCAACTCTCTGATGCTTTCAGCGACACCCTTTGGTCCTACAAGCCCTTCTACAAGGTCAGCAAGGTCTCTAGCAATTCTGCATTCTGTTTTTAATGTTGGGTCAAGTCCTTTTTCTCTGGCTTTTTCACTTATCGCGTATAGTTGCATGAGTTTGCTTTCCAAGTTTTCTACATATTGCCGATATGGCTGGCTCATTGGGCTGTTCAAGGTATGCCTCCTCAAACTCTCGTGTTTATTAGTTTATTTTGTTTTTCTCAAATAAAAATCAAAAATTGTGTCTGCTGGAAACCTTTACTCCGTGTGAATTCTACACAAAAATAGTGTGCCCCATTTTTCTTTTGAGTGCCCTGTGGACTTCGCATAAGCTTCTATTGCCGCTTTGCTTCGCCTATCAACGCATTCTTTACAGCGCACATGCCTCAAATCAGATGGTCCATCACATACTCCACAGTTAAGTATCAAAACCTCGCCTAGACCTCGCAGCGTCGCCCACGCATATTCTTGCTCATCATATTGCGGTTCAAAATCTGGCCAGACATCATAGATGTTTTCATCTCCTAAAATTTTCTTTAAAGCGTTAAAATAGTTTTCAAAAGCCGTCAAATGCCTTTCACATTCTAAATCGCTTTATGCCCTCTACAATTTCGGCCACTTTACTCTTGACTTCAGCGTTTTCAATGACATTGCCTGTAACTATTATGTCAGCACCTGCAGAAGCTGTAGCCAACGCTTGACTTCTGGATTTTATGCCTCCTCCAACAATTAAAGGAACATCAATTTGGCTCTTAACTAAGCGCGTCATTTCCGGAGGAACAGGTCTCCTCACACCTGATCCAGCTTCTAAATATATGAACCGCATACCCAAATATTGCCCTGCCAGAGCATGGGCGGCAACAAGTTCAGGTTTGTTATATGGAACTGGAACTGCTTTGCCTACAACACTGGCAGTGCCGCCGTCACCAACAATTATATACCCCAAAGGAATCGGCTCTAAACGATGTTTTTTTATTAGTGGAGCGCCTAAAACTTGAGCGCCCATTAAGAAGTAGGGATCAGCAGAGTTTAGGAGCGACATGAACCATATAGCATCAGCGTAACGACTTATGCCCGTCACGTTGTTTGGGAAAAGAATTATCGGAATTTTGACAGTGCGCTTAACAGCCTTGACAACGCCATCCAAGTGTGCAGTAGAAAAAAATGTGGAACCGCCAATCATGATGGCCGAGGTTCCGCTCAATTTTGCTTTGTTAGCGATCCTCGATGCTTGAGGGGACGTTACTTTTTCAGGGTCTATGAGAGTTATGTGAATAGTGCCTTCAGCCTCGATTTTCTCAAGCAAGTATTTTTCAACACGCCCTATCATAAAGATCAGCCTAACTAGGCGTCTTTAACCTCGAGTGCAGAGACTTTTTTAGAGCCTCCGTAAATTTTGTCTGTAAACGTGCAGTAAACGTCTATCTCGCCTTGTGCGGGTTTAACTTGAAACTCCTCTTTTAAGCCGCAACTGCCACAACCCACAACAGCACGACCTTCCTCACGAAAAATTTCAACCCTAACAGTCTCCTTTCCACATCTAGGGCAAGGGAAAAATCTAGGCAAACGCTTCTTGGGAATGCGAACAACCTTTCTCCTTCTTCGCCCCATGTCCAGATCCTTCTATACCGTAAAACCCAACACCATACCAATATTTTATGTTTGCCCTTAAATACTTGCCTATAAGCATAAACAATGGAGATGTATCAACTTGAAATTGACACCTACCACTCTACATTTAGATTGGCAAGAAGTGGAGGCAAAAGTAAAACGGTTTATTAAAGACTATGTGGAAAAATCCGGAACAAAAGGCTTAGTTTTGGGTTTATCTGGAGGAATTGACAGCTGCACTGTGGCTGCACTTTCTGCACTAGCTATAGGTGGGGACAAAGTCTTGGGGCTTTTTCTGCCAGAAAAAGAGACATATAACCGCAAAGACGCTGAGCATGCTGAGCTTGTAGCCAAAAAGTTTGGCTTTAAAACACAAACGGTTGATATCACCTCAACTTTAAAAGCCTTCTACACATCGATGCCCATTTTTGACCCAGCAGACAACATGTGTAAAGGTAATATAAAGGCAAGAACACGAATGATTTACATTTACTATTATGCTAATAAGCTTAACATGCTTGTTTGTGGAAGTTCAGATAAGTCGGAAACGATGATGGGGTACTTTACAAAATGGGGAGATGTTGCAGCCGACATATCGCCAATAATGGACTTATACAAAACGCAGGTTAGAAAGCTTGCACAACATATAGGCATCCCCAAGGTGATAGTGACAAAACCATCTTCACCAGCATTATGGCCAGGTCAACTTGCAGAAAGCGAACTCGGCATGAAATATGAACAGTTAGACCTCATTCTTTATGGGCTTGAACATTTCATGAAAACAGAGGAAATAGCAAAACAGTTGAACGTGGAGAAGGATTTAGTGGATAGAGTAAAGCGCAGATGGCTTTCCGTAGAACATAAAAGGCGAATGTTATTAACATCAAAACTTCAATACCGAACAATAGGTATAGATTTCAGACTCCCACGCAGTTATTATTAAACTGGTAAGGAGAGTATAGTAAATGGAAGCGAAAATAAAAATAGCCTTAGCACAAATAGGCTGCAAACGTGAAGACAAAGCAGAAAACCTAGCCAAAATGGAGAAAGCCACGACTAAAGCCAAAAAACAAAACGCAGACCTTGTGATTTTTCCAGAACTTTCATTGACTGGCTACGTAGTTAGAGACCAAATCTATGAGCTGGCAGAAACAATACCGGGGCAATCAACCAAAGTCATAGAAAACATAGCCAAAAAAACAAAAGCACACATCGTTTTTGGCATGCCAGAGCTAAGCGAAAAAGCACAAGCAACAATTTACAATACCGCTGTTCTTGTAGGCCCTGAAGGCATTATCGGAAAATATAGAAAAATGTATCTTCCAACTCACAGCGTCTTCGAAGAAAAAAGATACTTCCGCCCGGGATACCAAACGGCAGTATTTGATACGAAGCTTGGAAAAATAGGCTTAATCATATGCTACGATATTTTCTTTCCAGAAGTGAGCCGACTAACGCGCCTAAAAGGAGCCCAATTAATAGTCTGCATTTCTGCTTCACCATCCACTCGACGAACGTTTCTTGAAACATTAACGGTGGCTAGAGCCATAGAAAACACGGCTTTTCTAGCTTACGCTAATTTGGTAGGTATAGAGGATGGGTTACAGTTTTGGGGAGGAAGCAGACTTGTTGGACCTAATGGGAAAGTTCTTGTTCAGGCGAAATATGATGAGGAAGACCTTGTGATGTGTGATGTTGATTACGCTGACATGAGATCAGTAGAAACATTTGTTCCAACTTTAAGAGATTTGCGACCTGAACTCTTTGACGAACTGAAAAACCACGCGAAAAACTTGTAAAACAAAAGCTTCGTTTTCTAAGGAGCCCTCTTGAGCGCTTTGACAGCCTTTTCTATGCGGTTTAATGCTTCTTCCAACTGTTCATACGCCGCAGCATAGGAAATTCTTATGTATCCTTCACCATAGCTGCCAAAAGACGAGCCGGGAACTGTTGCAATATGGGCATTTTTTATAAGAATTTCTGCAAATTCATCTGAGGACACGCCGAAATTTTTTATCTTTGGGAAAACGTAGAAAGCGCCCTTTGGTAGGATACAGTTAAAGCCTTCAATCTCATTAAGCCTCTTGTAAACTAAGTGTCGTCGCCTATCAAATTCTTGCACCATTTCCTTAACAAAATCTTGTGATCCTTTTAATGCTGCTAAGGCAATGTACTGTGCTAAGGTATCTACACATGCGACTACGTATTGATGTGCAAGCCAAATAGGAGAAATAAGCTCCCTCGGCCCGTAAACAAATCCAACCCGCAAACCAGTCATTGCGTAAGTTTTAGAGAAGGAATTAGTAACTAATGTTCGTTCGCGCATTTCTGGAAAAGTTGCAGCACAATGATGATGAGCGTTATCATAAATTATCTTTTCATACACCTCATCGGAAATCACAATCATGTCCTGCTCGACCGCAATCTTCGCCAAAGCAGCAACCTCATCATAAGAAAGAACAGCACCAGTCGGGTTATTCGGATAATTCAAAATCATCACATGTGACTTCTCCGTGAT
>CAYVGZ010000048.1:0-11453 GCA_964450845.1 uncultured Candidatus Bathyarchaeia archaeon
TGGAGGAAACGAAGCCACAATCCCCTCGCTTAAGGCTAAATTTGGACTCTTCGGTTCTGAACCCGAATGGATCTGGGTCCAGTTATGGGGCTGCCCGGATTTGAACCGGGGTCACGAGCGCCCGAGGCTCATAGCCTAGACCAAGCTAGCCGACAGCCCCACGGCGTTAACTCTCCATTCCAATATCATAGAAGATAAGTGTTCCCTAACACCTTTAAACTCTTACTTCTAAAATAATATCTTCACAGAGGGGAGGCTAGAATAGGTTTGTCGGTTCCACATCGTATGCGCGGGGTCAGAATACTTAAGGCAGTTTCTTCACCCCTTAGGCTGCAGATTTTGAACTTACTTTTTGACAGAGGCTCTCTTTCTTACACGGAGTTGATGGGTTCGCTGAAGATGAATCCTAGCAGGGATGCTGGAAGATTTGCCTATCACTTAAAGTTTCTGCTTAAGACGGATCTGATCGAGGCAGATGTTGAAACAAAGAAATATTGCCTTACCGAGTTGGGCAAGGTTGTCATTGATGTGGCAGAAAGAATTGAAAAAAACGCCTTTAAACCAAAAGGAATGCTTGTCCGCACTTCCCGATTTGCACCAGAAGAATTTGACGCAAACAAGATTGCAAATTCCCTCATAAAAGAGACGAAAATGCCTGCAGAGTTAGCTCGAAAGGTGGCTAAAGAAGCAGAAAAATGGTTGCTTAAATCAAAAACGAAATATTTGACAGCCCCCCTCGTCAGAGAAGTTGCAAATGCAATTTTAATCGAGCAAGGTTTAGAGGAATACCGCCATAAACTTACGCGTTTGGGTCTTCCAGTCTACGACGTAACTGCTCTTATTGATACAAAAAGTAAAACTTCTGAAGGGTCAGCCTCCATACACGAAACCGCTGGAGAAACAGTTCTTAAAGAATACACTCTTTTGAACGTCTTTCCAAGAGACATTGCAGATGCACACTTGTCAGGTTCGTTGCACATTCATGGTTTAAGCTCTTGGATTTTGAAGCCAAGCGAAATAATGCATGACTTAAGATTTTTCTTCCAAAACGGCTTAAACCTAGAGAAAATAAACGCTCTTCAGCCTTCCTATTCTCCACCCCAAAACTTAGAGTCCGCTTTATCCATAGCATTTAATGTTCTCTTACATTCTGTCAAAGAAGTAGATGAAACGCAAACAATTGACTACTTCAACGTTTTTCTTGCACCGTTTATAAAAGGCATGGATTCCTCAGAGATTAAAGAGGCTCTACGCTTATTCATTGCCAACATAAATCAACATGTAAACACTTCTTTAGGCTTAGAGCTTACAATCCCAGACTTCATAGCAGATAAGCCAGCTTTTGGACCTTTCGGAGAACATGCAGGCAAATACGCAGATTTCCTTGAAGAAAACCAAATCTTAGCATCGCTTATTTTCGAGATATTTGCCGAAGAAAGCGCACGAAAACCAATGTTTAATCCAAAAATCATTTTAAAAATCCGCTCGGAAACATTTGCTGATGAGAAAGCAAAGGCAATGCTTCTGAAAGCACATCAGTTGGCATCAGAGAAAGGCATGCTGTACTTTGCTAATCTGTTAGAAAAAGACCAAAAGTATTCTGTTTTCTCAAGTTCTGGATTTAGACTTAAAGCAGATTTGAATGGAGACTGGGAAATCGATACGTTACGCACGGGCTGTTTAGGATATGTAACGATTAACTTACCACGGATTGCATATGAATCTGGCAAGGACAAGACAAAGTTTTTTGAAATCTTAAGAGAAAGACTTGAGATGGCAACTCGTGCTTTAGAAATTAAGGACAGAATACTAAAACAGCACGGCAAAGGTTTACTGCCATTTCTAATGCAAAGCGTTAATGGCGACCACTACTTTAGACTTGAAAATTGTTCTCGTATAATAAACTTGGCAGGTTTAAAAGAAGCTTCAGAGGCATTCAGCGAAAAAAAATTGGAGTTTGCTGACGAAACAATGCAAAACATTCTGGCTTACATTCAGAAAATCCGCAGAAAACGTAGAAAACGTCTATCCACAGCCACACTGCTAGACTTTGAAGCTTTAGAAAGACTAGTGCAGTTAGACATTGAAAGATATGGCATCGCCAAAGTTCGATTTTCGGGGACAAGGGAAAAACCATTTTACTCAACAATCAGCAAGCTAATTCTTCAAGATGGCAAAATTTCTCCAGAGTCTTCAATATTTGAACGGAAGATGCGTGGACTACATGGTGGGAACCTAACGGTAATAGACCTCGGAGAAGCTGAACATAAAACAGATGAGCTTATGTCCTTAACTAAACAGGTTTTTGAAATTCATAACATGGAATTTCTAACATATAACCGCAAATCGACCTACTGTGTCAACTGCAGAAGAAGCTGGTTTGGATTATTACACAAATGTCCTTCATGCGGGTCAACAGGCACTTTGACGACCTTTGATCGATTTGCATTAACATAAGCGTTAAAGAGGAAGTAAAATGTTATTTTACTGCACCCAATATTAAGGCTAGAAGAGCCATTCTGACAACTATGCCATTCCAAACTTGCTGGAAGTAACGGGCATATGGCGTATTGTCAACTTCAGCGGCTATTTCATCAATCCTTGGAAGCGGATGAAGAATTATCAAGCCTTCTTTAGCTTCGCTCAATGCTTTCATATCTATTCTGTGGGAACCTTTAACTTTGATGTATTCAGCCGGGTCTGGAAAACGTTCCTTCTGTATCCTTGTAACATACAAAACATCTACAAGTGATACTACCTTTTCGATACTTGTTTTCTCGGTTACAGGCACTTTCTCTTTTATTGTTTGGATAACTTCCCTGCGCATTTTGAGAGATTCTGGTGAAACAAGGTATAATTCGATGTTGTAATTGGAAAGTGCATAGGCAAGTGAGTGAACAGTTCTTCCATATCTTAGGTCGCCTAAAAGGGCTATTTTTAAGCCGTCAATTTTTCCTTTCTCCTTCATTATCGTATATAAATCTAAGAGGGCTTGTGTTGGGTGTTCTTCTGCGCCGCTTCCGCCGTTGATGATTGGGACTTTTGCAAATTCCGCTGCAAGTCTCGCTGCACCTTCAAGTGGATGCCTTACCGCTATTACATCGGCGTAGTTCTCGACGGTGCGTACAGTGTCCGCAAGGTTTTCTCCTTTCTTAACTGAGGCAATTTCTGCTTCTGCAAAGCCTATGGTGGAGCCGCCTAGTTTGTGCATGGCTGCTTCGAAGCTTAGACGGGTACGGGTGCTCGGCTCAAAAAATAGTGTTGCGAGAATTTTGCCCCTAAGCATATCTGAGCCTTTCGCGGCTACAGGTTCCATGGCTTGGGCAATCTTCAAAATGTAATCCATTTCCTCGCGAGAAAAATCTTTGATTGATATTATGTCTCTACCTTCAAACTCCAAACTTACACCCAAAACAAGAACTCGCCCAACTCCTAAATAACTCTTTATCAACTGTCAAACAGCGTCAAAATAGGTGTTAAGGTTTAAATCTTTTATTTATGTGTAGGTTATAGCCTCTTTAAAGAGGGGAATTTCACATGAGTGAAACTGAGTTGTATGTTTCCAAAATTAAGGATGGCACGGTTATTGATCATATTACTGGCGGACACGCGTTAGACATTGCCAAAATTTTGGGGATAACTGGGCGGGAGAAAAGAGTCATTACGATTGCAATCAATGTGCCTAGTAAACGCTTCAAGATGAAGGATATAGTTAAGATTGAGGGGAGAGAGTTAAACCCACAAGAAGTGCATAAAATTGCCTTGCTTGCTCCCCATGCAACAATTAACATTATCCGCGATTATAGGGTTACAGAAAAGCAGAGGGTTCAGCTTCCAAAAATCATTGAAAACATTGTCAAGTGTGCTAATCCCGCTTGCATAAGCAACAGCAATGAGCCAGTGCAAGCCAAATTTTATGTTGAAGGCGAGGAACCGCTACTGCTGAAGTGCCATTACTGCGGTCATATTATGGAGAAAAAAGATGTGCTTGAGCAGTTTTAGAGTACATTTTAGGTATTCGGAAACGTACATAATGCTTATATCGTAAGAGTTAATATTCTGAAGATAGATATGTCTTCAAAAAGACATACTGTATCCGTGTAGAATATAAATACACATGGTGAAAGCATGATGGAAATAATAATGGTAACATTATGGGTATGCCTCGCAACCTATATAACATGGTATTTTACATCAGCAAAAAATTATGCTCCAATAACCTCTAAGGAAGCAAGAATACTGTGGAAAATTCATAAACGTAACATCCTATGTGATGCCAGAAGATGGCGGGAGATAAAACGTGGGGGCAAAATAATAGGTTTTGAATGTGAATGTGGATACAAACATGTACAAAAACGCCCAATAGTAGCCAACACGCCCTCACCTAACATTAACTCACAAACCTCCGTATTCGACAGACTGCACGCTCCTTATAGAGCAAAGTAAATTTCAATTTTCTCTATAAAGTTCTATGAAATTTGTAAACTAGGTAATGCTGCGCATATTTTCTCTGATGTCGCCTATTCGGCTTAGGTTGTTTAATACAATTTGCTTTCGATAGGAGCTTTTCACAGTTCTTGCTATTTGTTCTATTAAGAAGTTTGGTCGACGGATAAAATGATAAAAGGCTTCATGAATCATGTGCTTGATTTCGTTAAGCGGCACCGCAGTTGGACATATCTCGGAAACTGCGACGCCTGTTTCCCAATATTCCCCTCCTTTTAGAAGCCCCTTAGCCTCGAATTCATTCCAGATGTCGTTTCCAGGATAAACACCCAATATGTTAAATTGTGGGAAATCTATCGGAATTTGTTTTGCAAATTCGATTGTATTCTGAGTTTCTTCTCTGGTCTCGTCTGGAGCGCCTACAATAAAAGACCCAACCACAACGTCTATTCCAGCCTTTCTGGCTGTTTTTACGGCAGTTTTAGACTGTTGGGGTGTTGTCTGTTTATTGTAGTAGTTTAGGATTCTTTGGTTGGCGCTTTCGATGCCAAAGTAAAGGATTCTGCAGCCTGCTCTGGCAATTTCCCGCAGCATTTCATAGGAGCAATTGTCAACTCTTCCCTCGCAGATCCAGTCCATATCTATTTTTTCCTTTCTCATTTCTCTGCAAAGCTTGATTACTCTTTTTTGGTTCAGCGTAAAGCTGTCATCTATAAAAATGAACTGTTCATATCCCTCACTAGCGAGAAAATGTAACTCGTCCAGAGTGTTTTGAATAGATCTTGGTCTCCACATGCCACGAGCGAACTGTCGACAACTGCAAAATCGACATCTGTAAACGCATCCACGCGAAGAAACTATGCTTGTGAATTTTTTCGGCGCCACATTAGCTCCAGCAATAATGGAATGATATTCATCGTCAATTAGCTCACGGTCTGGAAAAGGAAGCGAATCCAAATCCCTTATTAGGGGTTGATCAGGAGTGGAAACCATATTTTCTCCGTTTTTGAAAGTAACTCCTCGAACTTTTTTGAGACTGCCTTTGTTTCTCAAGCAACTTACAAGTTCGATGACTGTGTTTTCTCCTTCTCCTCGAACAATGATATCAACGGAAGGGTATTTCCTCAGAATTCGTTCCGGGTTGAATGTTGCATAATAGTTGCCAAACACCGTGATGACATTTGGGTTTTTTTCTTTCACCTTCTTACTGATTAATGCGGCTGTGCGACCAGAACTCGCGAAGGTTGAGAAACCAAGAATGTCAGGATTTTCTTTCTCTACCCAATTAACTGTTTCTTCAATTGTGAAACTTTTTGCTGGCTGATCTAGAACAGAAACTTCTATCCCTCTTTCCTGAAGCACCGCACCCAAATACAAAATGCCCAAAGGCGGCCACGAAGCAATACTTTTTCTTCTTTCACGTTCATCTAAGCCTTCATTGGGACTAGCATTGATGACAGAGAATTTCATTTCTAACACTTCAACAACTTCACGTTTATTATTCTCATTACACATAAACTTTTACGCAAATCTGTATGCGCTACATCAAGGAAGTGTATTCCAGAAAATGCTTTTGGCGCCGCCGATAGGACTTTCAACAAGAGGTGTGCCTCCTTGTTCTTGAACCTATGACCGACTGGTTAACAGCCAGCCGCTCTACCTAGCTGAGCTACGGCGGCTACTGCTTAAAGCATTATGAGTTTTGAGGATTGCGGTGGTATTTAAGTTTAGTTATCTGTAGCTTTTTATTGGAATTCCAGCTTTTTCCGCTTTATACTTGGCAATTCTTGCGAAAATTTTATAGAAAGATTGTAAGATGTTTGCATACCATTTTCCAGCAACGGATAAGTCAATTAGTTTTTCTACCCAGTGGAAGTCATGTTCTGCACATTTAATCAGCAATTCCTTGTGCAACTCGCTCATTTGTGCTTCTTTAAACCACTGCTCGTCCTTTAATCTGCCCATAGGAACAAAAAACAAAGGCACAATTAGACTTCTAACATCTTTAAGGTCATCCATCAGCTCTATCGTCTTGATAACGTCATCTTCTGTTTCTTCTGGAGCCCCAACAATCAATGTGCCTGCAGGAACTAGCTTGTTATCGTGCATTAAACCCATGCCAGTGCGAACGACTTCTGGCCACTGTTCCGGCTTAAAGGGATGAGCTTTTGCAGGCATAACTTTCTTGGCAAGGTCTGGCGAACCTGTTTCTATTCCAATTTCGGCGCCCCACCAAGGCTGCTTTTGCAGTATGATTTCAGATATTTTTGAAAAGAGTTTTGGTTTTGACGCTACGGCTGCTAGTGAGCAGTGACTCCAGCAGATGCTTTCACATTTCTTTGCAACTAATTCATGAAGTTTGACGAGCTTTTCATCGTTCGGCAACGTATTTTTAGAGCCGTAGAGCATAATGTCTTCTGCGTGGAGACATGACCAATTTATGTTTCCAACCTTTAAGTTTACATCTATTTCCCGCAGTATTTTCTCATAGGGATACCAACGCAACGATCTCAAAGTCACGCTGCAAAATTTACATCCCCGACAACATCCGCGACCAACTTCCACTAAGCCATTGACAGAGGGTCTCACAATATCGGGTATCTCCTCCACACTTGGAGCCTCTTTAACGTCAACCTCGTAGTATTGAGGAAGAGCTTCACCGTTAAGAGCAGCCCGAGCGATTTTCCCAATGACCTTCTCAGCCTCTCCTTCAACTATACAGTCTATCCCATATTCCTCAACAAACTTTGGCCTATAACGAAACTGCCAAACACCTGGACCGCCAACAATAATCCTTAACCCACTTTTCTTCGCTTTTCTAATTTCCAGACTGTCCAGCAGAGCACGGAAATATTGTGCAAGAAATGGCTCCTTTTTTAGAATGGAGGCTAAGGTGCTTGAGGCTGGGCCTAAGCCAAAGGGGTCCATTACATGTATGCCTAGAACCTTTACTTTGTTCACACACTTTCCAAGATGGTTTGGTGCAACAGTTGACACGTCGAAGCCTTCGCTCAAAAGTTGAGCCTCAATTTTTCTTAACCCATACGGTGCCGCCACAGGCATACCCTTCAAAGTTTTTATGGGCGGAAAGAAAAGCCATTTGTAAAGCCAGTCTGGAACAAAATTTGGGGGGGCACACGTTCCAAACCCTAAAAATTCATTGCGATGGTAATCACTCATCAAAGTTTGGTCAGCAGTTAGGAGTATTTTGTCACCTGCTGATTCTTGTAGCAAATCATCGGCTTCCATATTTTTAGTTTCAAAACCTTTAGATTCTAATATGTCTCTTATTTACTTAAAAATTACGATTGCCAACAGCTTAAAAGAATTAGTTGTTTTTCCACTTTCATGTTTCGTTTTGCCTGCTTGCTTTAGAAACATGTATATTATAGATTTCCCAATAAGCTTGAAAGATTAATGGAGAGCAACAAATTGAAAAAAATCTTGGAAGTCAGATGGCATGGCAGAGGCGGCCAAGGAGCATGGACAGCAAGCGAATTGTTAGCTAGAGCAGCCATTTACGAGGGAAAATACATTCAATCTTTTCCAGAGTTTGGCCCAGAAAGAATGGGAGCACCAATAACCGCCTTTACAAGAATAAGCACCGAGCCTATTCAAATACACTGCTCAGTTTATAATCCCGATGTTGTAGCTGTTTTAGACCCAACATTACTAAAATCAGTTCCATTTACTGATGGGTTAGATGAGAAAGGAACAATTCTGATTAATTCAAAGGACAACCCAGCAGAAATCAGGAAAATATTCAACACAGGCAAAGGTAAAGTATGGATTGTTCCAGCAACAGAAATTGCCATAAAAATTTTAGGAATGCCCATAACAAACACAGCCATGCTGGGAGCTGTTGCACGGGCAACTGGAATAGTCAGCTTGGAAAGCGTAGAAAAAGTGGTTGGAGAACGTTTTAGGCGGGACATTGCGGAGAAAAACTTTGCAGTAATAAAAGAGGCTTATGAGGAGGTAAAATCCGAATGACGTCTAAAGAAAAAAGTTGGAAAGAAATTGCACCAGCAGGCGTATGCTGGAAGCCTAGCACCGAATTTTTGACTGGAGATTGGAAAACATACAAACCAGTGAGAGATTTGGAGAAATGCACGCGATGTTTGTTGTGTGTGCTTTTTTGTCCAGATGGAGCAATACATTGGAACAGTGAAAAGGGAGACATAGAATTTGATTTTAACTTCTGCAAAGGCTGCGGAATATGCGCCAACGAATGCCCAACCAAAGCGATTGAAATGAAACTTGAATAGGAGCGAATAATAAATGAAAAGTGTTGTTAAACAAGAGGTTTTAGCCCTAAACGGAGACGAGGCAGTTGCCCTCGCTGCAAAACAAGCAGACGTGGATGTGGTGGCAGCCTACCCAGTGACTCCGCAGACAATAATTGTGGAAAAATTCAGCGAATATGTGGCCAACGGCGAAGTTGACACAGAATTTGTATGCACAGAATCTGAACACAGTGCTATGACCGCTTGCCTAACTGCTTCAGCTATGGGCGCAAGAACATTCACTGCTACGTCAGCTCCAGGCTTAGCCCTAATGCATGAGATGCTTTTTGTAACTTCTGGATGTCGCGCCCCAGTGATAATGGCAGTCGCCAACAGGGCTCTGTCAGCACCGCTGAACATTCACTGCGATCATTCTGACACCATGGCTCAGCGAGACAGTGGGTGGATTCAATTATATGCTGAGAATGCGCAGGAAGCTTACGATTCAATAATTCAGGCTTTCAGAATTGCTGAAGATCAAGATGTTTTATTGCCTGTCATGGTTGGTTTGGATGGGTTTACGCTGACGCATACGTTGGAGAATGTTGAGGTGCTTTCGGATGAGGTTGTTAGGAAGTTTGTTGGAAGTCGTCAAATCCCAAAAGTTGTGACTCATGAAGGAAAAATTGTGCCTTTCAAGCTTGACCCGGCTAATCCGATGTCAATGGGACCTATTGCTTTGCCGAATTATTATTTTGAATTTAAACGGCAACAAGAAGAAGCTATGGGAAATGCTTTGGAGAAAATTTCGAAAGTGAATGAGGAATTCGAGGAAATAAGCGGTAGGCGATGTGGGGATGGATTGCTTGAACTTTATCATATTGGAGATGCTGAAATAGCGATTGTATGTTTAGGCTCAACCACTGGAACTGTTAAGGCTACCGTGGATGAGCTTAGAGAAGAAGGCGTCAAAGCAGGAGTTCTCAAGGTTCGCACTTTTAGACCTTTACCAGTTGAAGGAATTGTTGAGGCGCTTAGAAAAATGAAGGCGGTGGCGGTTATGGATAGAAGTATGAGTTTTGGAGGAAACGGTGGACCAGTGTTTCACGAAGTTCGTCATGTGCTTTACGATTTGCCTACGCATCCTTACGTAGTAAACTACGTTTATGGTTTGGGAGGAAGAGACACGAGTCAAAGCCAAATTTGCAGAATCTACGAGGACTTGCAGGAGATGCTGCAAACAAAGCGTGTTGAGAGTCCGATAAATTATGTTGGGTTGAGAGGGTAAAAGGAGGAAAAATGGGGATGTTTTCTGAATGGAAATTTACCGCAAAAGACATCGCTGAAAAACCAGACTTGTTCATGTCGGGGCACAGAGCATGCGCAGGGTGTGCACCAGCAACAGTTTTGAGGCTTATTATGAAAGCTACTAGAGGACCAACGATAGTGACGAATGCGACTGGATGCATGGAAGTGGTGTCGTCAATTTATCCGTACACTTCTTGGGCTACGCCGTGGATTCACACGGCTTTTGAAAATGCTGCTGCAAATGCGTCGGGAATCGAGGCGGCTATAAAAATATTGAAGAAGAAGGGAAAGATGAAGCAGGAGCAGATAGACGTTATTGCGCTTGCTGGAGATGGGGGCACGTATGATATAGGCATACAAGCGCTTTCTGGAGCAGTGGAAAGGGGACATGATTTTCTGTTTGTGCTTTATGATAATGAGGCTTACATGAACACGGGCATTCAACGCAGCGGTGGAACGCCGTTAGGTGCGTCTACAACTACTTCGCCTGCTGGCACAGTCGTTCCTGGGAAGTTGGAGAACAAGAAGCCTATTGCTGATATTATGGTGGCGCATGAAATGCCCTATGTGGCTACAGCATCGCCCTATTACTGGCGAGACCTGCTTGTAAAAGTTAGAAGGGGAATTGAAGTTAATGGTCCAGCGTTTTTGCATGTGTTTGCGCCGTGTCCGAGGGGGTGGAGAAGTGATCCAGCCAAGTCTATTGAGCTTTCGCGTTTGGCTGTGGAGACGTGTGTGTTCCCGCTTTGGGAAGCCGTAAATGGCGAATATCGGCTTTCAGCACCAAGCAAAGTCGTAGCTTTAGCGCCGCAAAAGAAGAAGCCATTGAAGGAGTATTTGCAGGTGCAGGGACGATTTAGGCATTTGTTCACGCCGAAATACGAGAAAATGCTAGGCGAAATACAGCGGATGACAGATGAGAGATGGGATAAGCTGCTTAAGAAATGTGGAGTGACGCAGCCAGCGAAAGCAACAGTTTAGATTCTCAACTTTTATCTTTTCAGCTTATCCTATATTGTCTGTTTAGAGGCTTTACTATGGAAGTTGTTTCGGTTGCTGATGGCTACGAGCAGATGTTCTTGAATTATGTGAATCGTGACAGGATAAATTTCTATTTTTTTATATTTGATTGGACTCAACGTAGGGAGCAGACGAAGATATTCTTGGCAGTCGAAGGAAAGGAAGTGTTGGGTTCATTGTTAGTTTTTGCTGATTATATTGTCCAGTTTAGAGGTAGCCGAGAGGCTGTGCAGAAGTTGCTTGTGTATGCTGATTTTGAGAAGGTTGAGTTGCAGGCGCCGCTTGACTGCGAGGACATTGTTTGTCGGAAATATAGGCCCCGCATCAGGCAGGACATGGTGCTGATGCGCTTGAATCGGGGAGAGGAGCATGTTCGCTTAACTGAAACTCCTGCAAGACTTAATGTTGAAGATGCTGAGGAGGTTGCGGCTCTGATGAGACGATGTGACCCTG
>CAYVGZ010000049.1:0-11414 GCA_964450845.1 uncultured Candidatus Bathyarchaeia archaeon
CCTCAACCGTTAATTGAAAAATTCAAGATTATTAAGCATATGCTCTAACAATTGTGCGAGACGCATGGCACGCAAGGAATCCATACTTCTGTTCAAAGCACTGCGAGGAGGAGTTTAAGAAGAACCCAAAAAAGGTATCTTTCAAAGATAAAAAAAGTAAGAACCATGGTTTTACTGTAGAAAAGTTGAAAAGCACATCCTTCAGAGACATGTTTAGGAGAAGATAATGGACGGCAACATCGCTGTACAAACCATTGTGCCTATTCTTCTTTTAATGGCGTTAGGTTTCTTTTCAAGAAAAACGAGAATTTTAAAATCTGGCGACGAACGAGTACTCAATGCATACGTATACTATTTTGCGTTGCCAGCCTTATTCTTCGTTGATTTGGCTGAAGCGAATCTTACCTATAACGACCTTGGATTTGTATTTGCAGGCATAACCCCGGTCATTTTGGTGGTGGCAATCTACACTCTTTTTTACCTTATATTTAGATTCTCGAAGAATACGCTCTATCTACTTATTCTTAGCACCGTTTTTGGCAGTTTTGCTTTTTTTGGCATACCGTTTATAATGTTTGCATTTCCGACAAGAGAGGGAGAACATCTTGCAGCAATATCCGCTTCTTCCATTTCTGTCATAAGCGTTACAATTTCTATCACAGTTCTCGAATTATATAAGCTCGAAAAATCCACGATATGGCAAGGAGTCAAACGTGTTGCAAAAAGGCTTTCAAAAAATCCGTTGATTATATCGATTGTTTCAGGTATTTTATTATCCCTGAGCGGGTTGGAAATCCCCTCTTACATTTCAACCCCCTTACACATGTTAGGAAGCACCACCGCTGCAGTAGCCATCTTTTTGCTTGGAGTCTTTCTCTATGGAAGAAAGTACACAAACATAACTAGAGCCTTTGAATTGAGTATACTGAGAATAATATTCTTGCCCACCCTAGCTTTTTTAACCACATCAGTATTTAACCTGCCTAATTTGGAAAAAACGACATTAGTGCTTATGCATGCCATGCCCATTGCCATTTCCATGATTGTTCTTAGCGAGCGCTATGATTTTCACAAAGAAACTATTGCTTCTCTGATTTTAATCTCCTCAATTGGAGCTGCAATATATCTAAACTTATGGCTGTTACTGTTAGGACACTATTAGAAACCAAAAAAAGGTGACCGAAGAACCCGCATGATTAAGAGAGAAAAGTTTAATTGACTCTGAAAATTTATCCAGCAACAGGCGAGGACATGGTTAAAATAATAATTGACTATGCCAAATGTGCTAAGGAAGCCGATAGAATCTGCGTAGAAATTTGCCCTGTTTCAGTTTTCCTTAATGATAAGTTGGAAAAGCCCAAGATTGTGAACGAGGAAAGTTGCATAATGTGTAGAACATGTGAAGTTAACTGTCCAAGTCAAGCCATAAAAATTCTGGCTTAGACCCCTAAAGTTCTTAGTAATTCGCCTTTTCTGTTTCTTATTTCTACTCTTAAATTTTCATTAGCTTGCCTTGTAGCACATTTTATGCATGGATCATAAGCCCTTATAACCATCTCAATCCTATTCAAGAGTCCCGGTTTAATTTCTCCGCGATGTATAAATTCCATTGCTGCATCTTTAACGTTAAGATTTATAGCTGCATTGTTCACCTGAGTCGGTATTATCAGCTTCATGTTTTTTAACCGTCCACCCCTAGTCAAAACATACTCGTGGGCGAGTGTGCCCCTAGGAGCCTCAACAACTCCTATTCCAGTGCCACCTTTTGGCTCAACCTTAACTCTGGTGTCAGTTCGTATTAAGCTCTCGTCCTCCAAAAGCTCTTTAGCCCTTTCGCATGCGTACATGAGGTCTATTAAGCGGGCATAGTCAAAAAGCAAAGTGGCACACGCTGGGCTTCCAAATTTCCTCTTAAACTCTTCTAATTCCTTGTCGGCAAACTCAGTCGCCACTCTCTTATTTACGTTCATTCTAGCTGTTGGCCCAACTTGAACTATGCCCTTCGGCCATCCTAAGGCTTTTAGGTAAGCAGATTTTGCATAGGTCCACTCAAAGCGTTTTTCTTCAACATGCTCCATATATTCTTGCGCAGTGAATTCGGATAGGATTTCGCCTTCAGAATTTATGACACGGATTTTGCCATCGTAGAATTCTATAGAGTCGCCCTTTGTTAAAGCCATGTAGTAAGTTTTGTAGTCTCCAGCTTTTCTGAAATCTGGCCAATTCTTCTCGAAGAGTTCCTTTCCAAGGGCGAGAGCCTCTCTTGTGATTGAGCAAGCATTTTTTGCCGCTTTAAGTAGTTCTTCCCGCTCCCTTTCCTTAAGTGGGTTGATTAAGCCTCCTGGTATGACAGAAACAATATGGACTTCACGCTTTCCGATGGCATCTAAGATTTGGATGCCAAAGCTTCTCAATGCAATTGCTTTTTTGCCTATTTCTGGTTTTTCCCGCATAATTTGGAAGACGTTTCGTTTTGATGGATTTTCCTCTGGAGAAAACCAGAAATCGGGGAGTGTTAGGAAAAAGAAGACTAGAGAATGATTGCTGATTATTTGCCCCATGAGTAGGAGTTCGCGAAGTTTTCTCGCAGTTTCTGTTATTTCTATTCCATAAATATCTTCTATGGCTTTAACAGAGGCAATTATGTGAGCGGTTGAGCATACGCCACATACTCTTGAAATTATGAAGGGAAGCCTTTCTGCATCCATTTCTCTCAGAAAATAGTCGAAGCCGCGGATTTCTGTAGCATAAAAATGAGCATCTGAAACGTCTCCAAATTCGTCAAGTACAATTGTTACTTTTCCATGCCCTTCAATCCTCGTTGTCGGTGAGATGGTTATTTCCCTTTTCTGGCTCAAATGATCCTCTCCCTCGCCTTAAAACGTTCAAATTTGGAGAAAATAAAAGTGTGAAATATGAATGGGTTGCGGTAAAGCTCCTCCTTCACCTTTTCCTCTGGAATGCTAGTTCTTTTTGATATTACTTTAACAAGGAATGTATAGATGTCTCGTGACCTGTATAATAGTGAGTCGGCTGGTCCTCTACATCCGAAGCATGTGAACCCCGCTCTTGGACATGGTGCTCCACAGCCTTCACGTGTGAGAGACCCTAAACATACGAAGCCTTGACTTACTAAGCATAATTCTGGGTCAGCTTCTTTTTCGTATATTCCATAAAGACGGTCAAGTTTTGCAGGAATTATTTTTCTGTGGCATTCTGTGCAGACCACGCTTTGATGGCGGGTAGGTGTTTTCCCGCTTACTATGCTTTTTAAACTGTGAACTATTAGAAAGGGCATAGGCGGGCATCCTGGAATATAGTAATCAACATCAACAAAGTTGCATATTGGATACATCAAATCTTTCAGTTCCGGAAGTTTGCTTGAAACGGGAAGAGAGTATTCCTTCTCTAAAAGTTTCTTAACAGATGCCACATTGCCTAGACTTGTTATTCCGCCGTGGGTTGCACATATTCCCAAAGCAACAAGAATTCGGGATTTGGCTCGGACTTCTCTAATTAATTCCTCATCACTAACTGTTCTAACTCCGCCCTCAACTATTGACAAGTCAACTTCTGGAATCTCCTTCAAGTCCATAAAGGTGGGCGAATAGACTATTTCGAAATCTTCGGAAAGAATTTCTAGTAAAGCGTCACCAGCATTTAAAAATGAAGATACACATCCAGCGCAACAAGTTAAAGAAATTATATTAACCTTCACAGGTAGTCACTCTCAATTTTTTAGAATCACACGGTGCATATATGAATTTGTCATAGTTTCCTTAAATTTTTCGACAGTCCATTAAGTATGATTCATTATCGAGAGAACTTGAAATACGGAATTGAGCAAATGTTTCGCTTAGTATTATGTAATTACTAAAGAAAGCTATATTTTATTACTTTTAACTTTAGTTTGAGAGGTGGCAACCATTAGTACTTCGTGTGGTTCGTTGTTGTTTACAATGTGTGATGCTGTTGCTGAGGTTTCTAGGGTCAAGTTGCGTATCCCGCTCAACATCTTGGCTATTTCAAGCCCTTTAGCTGTTAATGCGTAAGATTTCGGTCTTTTTCTTGCAAAAACAAGTTTCTTTCCTTTCAATCTTCTCAAATATTTATATGTTCTCCTCAGCGAGATGCTGGTTTTCTCAGCAAGTTTTTGTGCAGAAATCCCTTCTATGAGGATGTTTTCATAAACTCTCTTTTCTGTCGGCGAAAACTTTGTGCCGTTTGAATTTCTTTTGGTTTGGAAGTAGAATATGTAGTCATTTTCCTTAGTTGTTTCAATCAGTTTTACTTTTTGCAATCGGTTTAGGACGCGGGCAACACTTTTTGCTGGAATCATATCTTCAAAATCTTCATATGTTTTCGGCTTGTCCAGTAGCATACCTAAAACTGTTTCTTCATAGCATTCAGAGTGAGGCGGTAGAACGTTTTCAACTTCGGAGAAACCTTTTATCAATTCGTTGAGTCGACATCCAAATGCTGTTGTATAATATCGGTTCTGATCTTCTACAGCCAATCCAACTTCTATTAAGGGATTGAGGTACTCTTCAGCTATTGTCTGTTGGCTATGATAATATCCCCGTTTTTTCAGTTCCTGTTGGAGCTTCGCTATAAAATAGCATCCTTCTGAAATTATTTCTAATATTTGCAGACGCCTATCATTTTTTAAAGTGTTTAGCAAGTTTATCATGAAGCTAGGGTTTTTCATTTTCGTGTATAATTTTCGAAATTCGTTCTTCTGTTTCCAGATTTTGCAGCTTGACATGCATGTGATAGGGGTTAATGGATTGCAGTTTTTGCAAGTTTCCTCCCACTCCTTCACTGTGTCTGCTAAGCTTGTTTTTTCTTGTGTCTCTTGTATTTGGGCTTGGTAACCTTCGGTTTTCATGCTGTGGACACTTCTGACGTATGTCATGACGGTTTGAGGAGAAAGGAGAGAGTTATTCAAAGGGTAATTCTTTTTTTGGGATTCGTCATGCCATACGTCATAATAATATGCCATACGTCATACTTATATACTTTTCCCACTAAAATAGAATAAACGGTGAAAACTCTTGATACTTCCATGCGAAATCGCTGTAAAATCAGTAGTACCCGCAGTAAAGGCGTTAATAGCAAAAGAACTTGTAGAAAAGCGCGGTTTGAAGCAAGATGAGGCGGCTGAAATCTTAGGAGTATCGCAATCCGCAGTGAGTAAATACACTCGAAAAGTTAGAGGTTACGTTATAAAAGTCGATGACTTGGAAGAAATAGAACCCTTAATAGACGAGATGATAGGACTACTTGTTAGTGGAACGTACCGACGGAGTGAGTTTCTAAGGTGCTTTTGCCAAACATGCGCGCTTATACGGAAAACAGGTCTGATGTGCCAATTCTGTAAAAAAGCAGACCAAAAAATTAACATAGAAGAGTGTGGTTTCTGCTTTAAATCCAACTTGCCTCAAAAATGAGCTGAAATTCTATGATGGTTAAAACTTATTAAAGTCAAGGTTAAAACAAGTTTAAATGGTGGAAATTTGTCTTCGTTTGACGAGAAGGTTGTTCTTGATATTCTGGAAAAAGTGAGTAAAAGTGTTGTTAACATAAGCACGATTAAGATTGTTCATCACATGTTTTATCAAGCGATTCCAGTGGAGGGAATGGGGTCCGGAACAATAATTGACCCGAAGGGGTACATTTTAACGAATAATCATGTGGTTGGTGGGGCAGAGAAAATAGGTGTGACGTTGTGGAATGGTGAAATTTTAGAAGGAAGACTGGTAGGTTCATGCGCTGTCCACGACACGGCGGTTGTGAAAGTTGATAGAAAAGGATTGTTTGCTGCAGAGCTTGGCGATTCGGACAAGTTGAGAGTAGGGCAGAGAGTTTACGCAATTGGAAATCCTTTCGGGTTGGCGGGTGGTCCAACGATAACTTCGGGCGTAGTTAGTGCTGTAAATAGGACGATCGAGTCGCGGAGGGGGCTTGTTGAGAATCTTGTTCAGACCGATGCAGCTATCAATCCCGGCAACAGTGGCGGCCCGCTTGTGGATCTTGAGGGGAAGGTTGTTGCGATAAACACTGCGATTATCCCGTTTGCGCAGGGAATTGGGTTTGCGATTCCAATAAATTCAGCTAAGAGCTGCACTGGTGAAATGATTAAAACTGGGATTTTCACTAGACCTTGGCTTGGAATAGTTGGTTTAAGCCTTACGGAGGAGTTAGCGCGCTATTATGATTTGCCACTTGATCGTGGAGTTCTCGTAACTAAAGTCGCTGAGGACAGTCCTGCGGAACATGCTGGAATTGTTGCAGGAGACATGATTTTGAGGTTGGACAGAGGAGCCATTTACAGTATTGAGGATTTGCTTAGCGAGATTCATAATAGGAAAATTGGAGACAAGGTGAGGATTACAGTTTATCGCAGGGGAAGAGAACAGACATTTGAAGCCACCTTGAGTCAAACGCCTTAAATAAAATTCTAGGTGATATCTTCCGAAAAACCTCTCTTTTTCTAATCGCAAGACAATTTTACTCATTTCTTATCAGCGCTTCTTTACAGACAAGCCCTATAGCAAATGGACAAGTTTCAACTATAAATAAGGGGAATCTAGCCCCACAGAGCAAAAGCAAAAGCTTCCAAAGAATATTCACAGTCACCATCATATTTTTGCTTATAAACGAAACCAACATAACAGTATTTCGAGAATTAAAGGTGAAAATGCAATGAACACTGAAGAAGTTATGAAGTTATCTTTAAAACTTGCAGAGCTAAAAGAAGTTCCAAAAGACAGCGCTATATACGTAAGCAGTAGCAACATTAGAAAAAGCTTGTTCGGCATAGATGCTGGTGTTCAAGAACTTTTGCTTGCAAAACAGCTGGATTATGATGCTGTGATTGCTCATCACCCAATAGGCGGAACCGCAGCAATAAACTTCCATCATGTTTTCAAGAGGCATATTCAACAAATGGTTGCGGCAGGAGTTCCCTTGGAAGAAGCAGAAAAAACTGTTAAGAAAAAGCTTGAACAATTGGAAGTGGAAGCACATGCGCGAAATTATGCCCAAGCTGTGGATGTTGCAAAGCTTTTGAAAATGCCTTACATGAACATACACACGCCTTTGGATGAAGTTGGAAGAAAAATAATGAATGAACAGATCAACAGCAGAATCAGAAAAGACTCCAAAGTGCAAGAAGTGGTTTCCGCTTTAAAAGAGCTGCCCGAATTCAAAAACGCAGTAACCGAAATTGAGATCCGCCTCGGAAAACCTGAAAATCCCGCAGGAAAAGTTGTCGTTTCTCATGGAGCTGGAACTAATGGTGGTTATGAAATTGCAAAAACATACTTCGAACACGGCGTCGGAACAGTAATATACATTCACATAAGTGCAGGAGACTTAGAAAAACTAAAAGCTGACGGCATAGGAAACCTTATTGTTACAGGACACATTGCCAGCGATTCTGTGGGCATAAACCCTTTAATTAAGGAATTAGAGAAAAGGAATGTTTCAGTAACAAGGATTGGAATAGTCCCAAACTAAAAAGAAGAATTTGAACTAAGACTAGTTCGCTATCGCGACAAAGAAGAACATTATGACATTTTAACAAATAGAGTCGTATGCTGCAGATGTTGGCTTAGCTGTAAAGCCTCAACCAAAATTCCCGCAAGTTGAGGATATTGCAAAAACTGATTTAAAGAAAACTTCGCCAAGAATGCTCATTCAACAGCCATATTCTAAATTCATAAAACATGATTCTATGACAAATCTATAATCCAAAACATATGTCAAAAAATATTCTGCAGAAACAAAAATCAAACGAACACACTACATGCATTAAATGTAAGAAAAGGAACGCCACAGAAGAAGATCAAATGTGCGATAACTGTCGCTTTATGGTCGCCCTCGAAAATATCATTAAGACTAATGAGTAGAAAATTCAACCGATCAGCACAGTTGAAATATATCGCTTCTCAAAGCTACTTACTTAAATGATACTTAAACTTGGCTATATTTTCTTCTAAGAACATTCCGTATTTCCTCAACTTTCGCTTCCTTTTCCAGCATTTGCCGCTTCACTTGCTCGTCCATTTGAGCTTCGCGAGCCTCCGCTTCCCGATTATACTTTTCGACGCCTCTGTTAGTTTGCTCCAAGACTTGCTTGACCCAATCAAGTTTTTCTTCAATTTCATCTGCTGTTGTTATAAGCCTAAGTTTATCACCCATCGTGAAGAGTTTTCTATCCCATAATTGCCTACTTGATTTCCATTCCCGTTCAAAAATTTCCTGCCACACATGATCAGGAATGGAATCTAATGGGAGATCGATAATGTAAGCTCTGCGAAAATAATGGTCTCTCTTTATCGTAATACTGTCAATATCAACAGATTCTAAAAGCTTTACCTTTTTGACTATTTCTTTCATATTCAGCTCCAACTAATAATTGTTTTATTCGGCTTAAAAGTTCTGTCCTAAAGACTAACCTAAGAATTTAACCCTATTTCAAGCCTATTTCTCGATTGAAACTTTGCTGGCTCCAGCTTCCTTCTCCAGCCGTATTACATGTTCAGCTTTTTCTGCAAACGCTTCGCTGTGTGTAACTGCTATTATTTGTTCAATAGCTTTAAAACGAGAGATTGCCTCGGCTAGACGATCTATTGAACCGTCTTCCCTTCCAAGGCTTTCAGTTGGCTCATCAAGCAAGAGCATGCTTAATCCATGACCTGTCCTAGACTGCATAATTAGCTGACCCAAGCCGAGGCGATAGGCAAAGGCAAGCAATGTTCTTTCTCCACCAGACATGTTTGAAACATCCCTTTCAAAACCGCTTTCGCTCTTAACGTATGGCGTATAAGTCTCGTCGATTAGAACGTTTATTAAAGGTCCTTCTCCAGCTACCAGGTTGTCAAGAACTTGCTGAACAAAGTTTCTTAGGACTTTTACAAATTCGCTACGCAGTTTGGGTTGGATGCTTCTGTAGGCATCTCGTATGCCGCCGATAATCTCGATTACCTTTGCTATTTTCTCTACTCGCTCAATTTTTTGCTGAGCTTGGTCAACTCTATCTTTTGTTGCGTCCAAACGCTTAGTCAAATCTTCCTTGCGGTTTTCCTTAGTTCTTAACTCGGAATCCAGCAAATAATATTGCTTGAAGACTTGTTCTCTTTGGGTTCTTGCGGCTTCCATCTGGTTTACGTCGAAGCGGCTGATTTCTGTTCGTGCAGTTTCTAGTTGCAAACGTATTTCTTTCTCTAATTCTTGTTTCTCCTCAAATTCCTTTGAAAGTTCAGTTAAAGCCTGAGATTCTTCGTTTATGCGGATTTTCAACTCTTCAACTCTTGGGGTAAGCATTTGCAAGTTTGAAAAGGCATCATTTGCCTTACTCTTTATTTGCTGCAGTTCTTCAATGTCACGTTGGAGTTGGCTTACAGTTTTTTGTCGCCCATTATTTTCTTCTTGAATCCTTTGCATCAGGCTGTTTTTGTATTCCTCCGTTAATGGTTGTAGGCAGAGCGGACAGCGGTTTTCAGTAGAAAGCGAAGAAATTCTTTTTTGGTCTTCTCGCGTGCTTCTAAAAGCTGCTTCTTGCTCGCCTTTCAAGGTGGAGATTTGGTCGTCAAAAGCTGTCAAATACCGTCTTAAGGCTTCAATCGGCTGGTCTGGCAAAATTCCAGCTTCTTTGAGTTTAGCTTTATGAGATTCTATTTGTGTTTCCGTTGCGTTTAGGCGTTGCTTCAAATTTTCAATGACACCCTTTTTGGCTTCAGTTTTTTCAGTTAATGTTGCGGATGCATTTTCAATGTTTGTTAGGTTTGCCTGCATTTGGGCTTCTTTTCTTTTGAGTTCTTCTACGAGGATTTTTACTTCTTCCAGTTTTTTGAGTTTCAAGTCAGCTTCTTCTAGGGCTTTTTTGGTTTCGTTCAGCTTTTTTGCTGTTTCTTGCAGTTCAATTTCGGTGAGTGAAAGTTCTTCAACTGTGCGGTTGTATTCAGTGTTGAGTTTTTCCATTCCAACAACGTCTGGGTCTTTCTCGTAGGCTCTTCTTTCTCCTTCGTATTCCTTCTGATAACCTGCTAGATTGCTCCATGCTGTTTCGTAGTCTAACAAGCCAAACAATTCGTCTAAGCGCTTTTGTCTTTCTCTTGGAGTGGCGTCTAAAAGTTCTTTCAAGTGCTCTTGCCTGACCCATACTATTTCGCGGAAAAGTTCTTTTTCTAAGCCCGTTATTGCTTTAATTTGTTCGGCTACTGCGTCGCTTTTTACGCTTGCTATTAGGTTTTCGCCTTCGAAAAGTTTTAGTTCGTCAAAGTCTTGGCTTATGCCTTTGCCACGTCTTTTGAGCCCACGAGATATTTTGTAGTTTTTTCCATTGTGGGCAAATTGGATTGTTACTTTTCCATTGTTTGCGTCTTCGCGTAGTAGGTAGTCGTAGCTTCTGCCAAGGGGGTCTCCGAAGAGTGCGAAGTCTATGGCGTATAAGATACTGGATTTTCCGCATCCTAAACCGCCGACGAGACAGTTGAAGCCTCTTGCGAAGGGTATTGTTGATTTCGTGTGAGAGCGGATGTTTTCAAGTTGGACAATTTCGATTTTCATTGTAGAAGCTCCTCTATGGTTTGCTTCACTTTTTCTTCTTGTTTTTTGGTTAGCGGTTCAATTAGGCTGACTGCGATGCGTGCTATTTTTTCGGCTTCGTCACGGCTGTGGCGTTCAGAGAAAATTTGCAGGAAGTATTCGAAGGCTTTCGTTTTCAAATCTTTGAATTCGCTTTCGAAGATTGAGCGAACAAGTTCTTCTGAAACCTCGCTTTCACGTAACAAAACAAGCGGGTGCACAAACAAAGCCTTTTCAGCAGCACTCCTAATCTTGGCAATATCCACTTCTGAACGGTTTGCTTCTGCAGGCAAAACTCCTTTCAACACAGGAATAATGATTACTCCATCTTCATCAGCGCCCTTCACAAGTTGAACGGCTAATTCTGTAATTTTTGATGGAGTTACACCCGTAAAATCCTGTTCTAGAACAGTGAACTTGCGTGGAGATTCAAGCTCGATAAAGTCTGGTGAAACCGTTCCTTTTTCGTCCACTTTGACGTGGTAGAAGCCTTTTTTGATTTTGGTTTCGTCGTAGTTGACGGTTTCTGTGCATCCGCTGTAGACAAACAGTCCTGTTTTAAACTTTTCCTTGTAGGGTACGTGTATGTGTCCAGCAGCGTAATAGTTGAAGCCTTCTGGTATGAGTTCGGGTGGAGCCTCAGCCTCTATGTAAGGCGGCGTTACGCTTGGAAGGTCTAGTGCCATGTGAAAGGCGAAAATGTTGAATAGGGTTGGGTCTGGTGTTGGTTTGTTTTGTTCCATGAAGACTGGAAGAGATTCTTCTGTTTTGCGTCTGGTTCTGAAGTTTGGCACGCCGTAAACGTAGCAGCAGTCTGGTTT
>CAYVGZ010000050.1:0-11246 GCA_964450845.1 uncultured Candidatus Bathyarchaeia archaeon
AACTCGTATCTTGGCAAGCGACAAATTCCCTTTGAATTAACTGAAACGTAATCCGGAAAAGAAGGCGAATACAATTCCGCAAAGGGTTTTGCCCCACAAAACTTCATCAAAAGGTGAGCCGCTATCTTCCCAACATTTCCAAAACCCGGAAGCCCCTGCACAAAAATCGGCTTCTCAAGAACAGGATTGAATATCTGAAGGAAATAAGGTTTATCCATTCTGCTTGCACCAAGCACGATAATACGCGTGTGATACTAAAATGTTTTTACAATAAAACACATTAATAAATGGTAAGACTATATCTCCCAAAAAGATTTAAGAAAGCATGGATTCAGCATAAAAGCAGCGGGGTGGGGTAGCCAGGATTAACCCGCTGGGCTCATAAGAGTCTAAGTGATCTGAGAGACCCAGAGATCAGTAGTTCAAATCTACTCCCCGCTACCATAGCTTTTGTTGGCTAGAGGAGATATAAGTGGCTAAGAGTTTTCGGTTTTGATGTTGAAGAATTATGGTGAGGATTTTACTTAGATTTTATTGTCAAGGTAAAATCTGCCGAGTTGTTCATCTTCTCTGCAAATGATTTTTCCGTTAATGGTTAGGTTTTCAGCTTCAAGCAGTGATTGCCATAACTTTGCTTCTGCCATTTTTTGTCGAAGGTTTTCCCTAACTTCTTTAATTAGCTGAATTCTTTGCGGGTTAGACATTTCTAGTAGATCCAGTTTTTTCAGCTTCTTTTTGTTTTTTGTACTCATTTATTTCCCTCTGGAGATACCTGTCGCATGTCTTAATAAAACAGTTCTTTCAAGTTTGAACATATATCAAAAAACGATACAAATACCAGAGACTAAAATCTCAAAGCAAAACCTAGGCCGCTTTTTCTCTGCAGTTTCCTGTAACGCAAGTTTTAAAATTTTGAAACAGTTAGGCTCTTCCTTTCTCTTCTTTGCCGAAGTATGTTGTCCATTTAAGTTTGCGGGCGTCTCTTCCAAATTTTAGAGAACTTTTTCTGCATTTGCTTGAGCAGAACCACAAAATGGATCCATCGTTTTTGACGTGCATCATGCCTGTGCCTGTTGGGAATTCGTTGCCGCAAAATGAGCATTTTCTGGGTCTGGGCAAAGTTGATTCCTCTGGATGATTTTGATTTCGGGTTATCTGGTGATTTTTTTTGCTTCTCTTTCTGTTTCTCTGAGCATTAGTATGTCTTGGGCTCGTATTGGTCCTTTAACGTTGCGTGTTATGATGCGTCCTTTGTCTTTTCCTTCTAAGATGCGTACTCTGACTTGTGAGATTTCGCCTGTTACGCCTGTGCGTCCAATGACTTGAATTACTTCGGCTGGAGTGGGTTCTTCTCCTGCGGTTTCTTTCTGTTCCCTGCTCATCACGTTGTTCCTCTTTTCATCTGTTCAATTCTTGCAACTATTTCTTTGACTAGTCCTGTGGCGTCTCCTTCTTTGGCTATGCAGACTGAGGCTGCGGGGACATCGATGCCTGCGGCGGTGCCTATTTTTTCTTTGCTTGGGACGAATATGTATGGGATTTTTCTTTCTTCGCATAGTAGTGGTAAGTGTGCTACTACTTCTGGGGGGTCGACGTCTTCTGCTATGATTACGAGTTTTGCTTGTGCGCGTTCTATGGCTTTTGTTGTTTCGTTTGTGCCTTTTCTGACGATGCCTGTTTTTGAGGATATTTGTAGGGCTTCATAGGCTGCGTCTGCTAGTTCTTTTGAGACTTCGAATTTTACGTAGAATGGTTTGGACATGTGCCTTCACCCTTGTTTAAGTGCAGAGTGTTATCGACATTTCTTGTTTATGAAGGTTTCGACTTTTGGGGATGTTGAGTTGTGGTTTGTCTGATGGAGAACAGGGTTTCTGACATAGAATGGCAAACTTTGGGAGATATTAGCCTTATAGACTTGTTTATGAAGGTTTCGACTAAAATCTCTAAAAGTCGTTTCGTTTGCAAATTTATGTAGAAAGCTTTAAATAATCTGCTTCGTTGAACCATTCCGCTTTTAACGAGGGGAATTTAAAATTTTGCACAGATTAGGCCGAGTCCTCCACATAAGTCCAAGCAGAAACATCATAATAAAAATCGAAAACATTCCAAGAATCGGTGAAACAGTTGTTGACGAAAACCTGAAAACTGTTGGAAAAATTTTTGACCTATTTGGACCCGTCTCCTCGCCCTACGTAGCCATAAGACCTACAATCCTAAAACCTGAGGAACTCACCAATAAAATGTTGTACATTTCCCCTCAAAAAGGAGAAAGGAGAAAAAAATAAATGAGCGATGAGGAAGAAGGCCAAGACTCCGACCCTATAGTGCAAGCGCAACACGTTGAACCCATAAAAGTCCACCGCTGCCCAGAATGCGGCAGCACAAGACTAATGCGTGATTACGAAAACGCCGAAATAGTCTGCATGGACTGCGGAATCGTAGTAGCCGCAAAAATAGCCGACAGGGGACCCGAATGGAGAGCCTTTGACGATGAACAAAGAGCAAAACGAACAAGGGTTGGTGCTCCCTTAACTTATACAATTCATGATAAAGGCTTATCAACAATGATTGATTGGCATGACCGAGATATTTACGGAAAAAGTTTATCACCTGGACAGAAGGCACAGGTTTACCGACTCAGAAAATGGCAACGGCGCATAAGAGTTTCAGATGCAACAGAACGCAACCTCGCCTTCGCATTATCTGAAATCACAAAAATCGCCAACAACCTAAGTCTTCCCAAAAACATCCTCGAAACAGCGTCAGTAATCTACAGAAAAGCCGTAAAAGAGCGGCTAATACGTGGAAGATCCATTCAAGGCGTAACTGCAGCAGCAATTTACTTAGCTTGCAGAAAATGCGGACTAGCTAGGACATTAGAAGAAATAGCACAAGCATCAAGCGTAAACAAAAAAGAAGTCGGTCGCAGCTACCGTTTCCTAATCAAAGAACTCGACTACTCCATACCGCCTCTCAAACCAAGCCAGTACATAACAAAGTTTTCAAACCAACTAACAATGCAAGGAAAAGTCGAAGAAATCGCCCACAAAATTCTAGCCGCAGCAAAGGAACTAAAATTAACCTCCGGTCGCGGCCCAACAGGTATTGCGGCTGCCGCAAGTTACATAGCTTCAGTGCTGACTGGCGAAAGAAAAACACAAAGGGAAATAGCTGAAATAGCACAAGTAACCGAAGTCACCATTAGAAACCGCTACAAAGAGCTTGTTGAACGGTTAATGTTCCAGATAACCGTTTAACCCCTCTTTTTCTAAATATCTGGTTCGGGTGCCTCATTAACAGTTCTAAAGTAATTCTTCTTCCTCGCAGCTGGAGTACTCTTCTCCTAAATGTTCCTCTTTCTCGTCTCCCTTCAATGTTGACGACGCGAGTTTGCCCAGTTCCTGAAGAAATTCATGCGGAAGTTTATCTTTTAACGTCTCAACTTCCTTCTTTAGCTTGTTAACCTCACTTTCTAAACCCTTTGCTTTCTCACTTAATTCCACAACTTCTTTAAGTTGCCTAACCTCCTCCAAAAGCAAGCCTTTCTCTTTCTCTAATGCCTCAATCTTTTTTTCCAGTTTCGTTTTCATTTCGGTAACCTGCATGATTTTTCCACTCACTGATTCAATATTTTGCAAGTTCACAATTAATAATTTACTCCAAAAACTATTTGTGCACTCACTACAAAACACATTTTAGCCCCTACGAGGATAATTAACAAAGGGGCTCACAATTTGGTCAAGTGTCCAAAATGCGGGATTGATGTATCCACTCCAGTTAAGACTTGGCCCATGCCTATGCGAAAGCCATTAAAAAAGGGCGAATCCAAAATTGCAATGGGAATATTTGAATGTCCAAACTGCAAAGCAAGGTTTAGAGCCGCCTTAGAAGTAGAAACCAAGCTTGAAGAGACAGCAAGTATTAAAAACATGGTTGAAAGAATTAGAGGCATAAAGGGAGAACTCATGCAGACCTTGAAGAATCTTCGAGAAAAAATAAAGACCTTGGAAACTGAACGGGCAAATTTAATGATTGAAATTGACAACCTAAAGAAAGTTGCAGAATCAAAGGCTAACGCCCTTGAAAGCGAAGTAAACATGTTGCGGGAAGAAGTAAAATCTCTTAGAGACCTTCTGGGTTATACTGAAGAAGCAGGAAAATAGCCGAATAACATTTTTCTACATTGTTTATAGATCTTTATGGATTACTTCAAATATTGCTTGTAATATTCTTGAGCTTTGGCTACAGCTTTCTCCGGGTTTTTCAATATCGTGTACTTCATTTCTGGCGAAATCTTTGCGGCTTCGCTGAAAAACTCTACAACTTTTTTCACGTTTCCTTCGTAAATCGCCAAACCTCCGGCAATTTCATACTGTATTCTAGCCCTTGTGGCATCCTTTGCTTTTTCAAAGTTTTTGGCGTTTTCCACAGCCTCTTTCATTGAACTTTCGACTTTCCTAGGGTCAAGAAACATCGTGTGGAATAATGCTTCATAGGTTTCTTTATCGTCTCCGCAAAGCTCTTCAAGTTTGGTTATTATTTTTGCGTGTTCCATATTTGTGTTCTTTTCTTCTTTCTTTCCCTTCCTAAACCTGTCCAGTAAACCCAACATCAAGCCTCCTTGAGCTTCACATTTACATTTTATATTTACTTAGGACAGTATATGCAATAGTTAATCTTAAAGCTTTGTTTGTTTCTACATATGAGTTATGCCATATAAATTTACATTTGACCTTTCGAGAGTTCCACGCTTCTTCTTTACTGAAATTGCCAAACTTGGCTATCAAAAAGGTGTTCATAAAAAAGTTGGCAGAACCGCGCAGGAAATGATAAAAAAATTCAAGATTCAAGAAGTGGCAGGTCTCAACTTGTCTGATGCTGTGCTTCTTCTCCAAGACCTTATAGAAATGCAAGCTAGAAACCTTGTAGAAAGAGAAAAATTTGTACAAGCAAAGAAAAAGGCGCTTTTTCTGCCTCATTGTTCTAGAAAATATATGGATAGTCGTTGTAAAGCAGTTTTTGACCCGAATATTCCCTCTTATATTTGTGGACACTGCTCTCCAGACTGCTCAATTAATAAGGCGGTGTCCTTTGCCGAAAAGAAGGGCTATGACGTTTATATACTGCCTGGCGGTTCTTGCATTCCTAAAATTTTGAAAGCTAAACACTACGAAGGCGTTGTTGGAGTTGCATGTGGTGAAGAGATAAGAATGAGCGGGGAAGTATTGAAAGGAATAAATGTGGCGGGTCAAGCTGTTCCTTTAATAAAGAATGGTTGTGCAAACACCGTTTTTAGCATTGAAACCTTAATGACTGTTCTTCAGTAAAAAGAGTTCTAAATGTATCCGCTTTCGCATTTGATGACATATTAGACAAAATGCTGGAAAAATTATTTTACGATTTCTCTTTTCTTCCAGCGTAGGTTTTTGCTTCGGCATTTTCTACATTTAACCGCGGTTGCAGCGTTTCTTGCGCCACATTCTCTGCAGATTTTCATGTAGAGTCTATGTTTTTGAGCTATGGTCTTCTTAAGCGGGTCCATAATTGGCATTTATTTAACCTCTCTTTCTTGTGGCTAAAGCTCAGATAGTCTGCTAGAAAATATACTTTTTGCCAGCAACCAAAGTTCTTTCGCAATTTCTTGCGCTAAATTCCCTTTTTCTTCATTAAAGGACTAAATTGGATGGTGTTCATTTTGTTTCTAGCTACTAACGAGTTTCGTCAACAGTTCTGGTACGTCGTTTGGTTTTTCAGCTACTTTTACGCCAGCACTTTTGAACTTTTCAATCTTACTTTCAGCCGTTCCTGCCTTGCCCATAACTATTGCGCCAGCGTGTCCCATACGTTTTCCGGGTGGAGCGGAACGTCCAGCTACGAATGCCACAACTGGTTTTGGGTACTTCTCGCTTGCGATGTATTCGGCTGCTAATTCTTCGAGGTTGCCACCAATTTCCCCTATCAAAACGATGGCTTTTGTTCGTGGATCTTGTTCAAACATTCTAAGTGCATCTAGAAAGTTTAAGCCTGTTATCGGGTCTCCTCCCAAGCCTATGCATGTAGATTGTCCTAGGTTTTTTCTGGTTAGACCTGCTGCTATTTCGTACGTGAGGGTGCCGCTTCTTGAAACCATGCCTATGGTGCCAGGTTTAAAGATGTGGGCAGGCATTATTCCGAGTTTGCTTTCTCCTGGAGTTATTATGCCTGGGGTGTTTGGTCCGATGATTGTTGCATTGGCTTGTTTTGCGCGTGCCATTACGTTGACAGCGTCTTTTATTGGAATATGCTCAGTTATTATCACAATGGTTTTTATTCCGTTCTCCAGGGCTTCTAGAGTTGCGTCTGCGGCGAATGGAGCTGGTACAAAAATTATTGAAGCGTTTGCTGAATGTTTTTCTCGGGCTTCTTCGACTGTATCATAGACTGGGACGTCGTGAATTTGGGTTTTTCCTTTCCCAGGGGTTACGCCTGCAACGATTTTTGTTCTATATTCTAGCATAAGCTTGGTATGGAAGCTTCCTTGAGTTCCAGTTATGCCTTGTACAATTGCGCGTGTGTTCTTGTCAATTATTATTCCCAAGTTTATTTGCCTCCATTCCTAGAAATTTCAACGGCTCGTTGTGCGGCTTCTTCCATGCTTTCTAATACGTGCACTCCTTTTTCTGTTAGTATTCGTTTTCCTTCTTCTTCATTTGTGCCTACAAGCCTGATAACCATTGGTTTTGTTGCCCCAATTTTTGCCTTTGCTTCTAGGATTCCCAGTGCAACTTCGTCGCAGCGGGTGATTCCGCCTAAAATGTTTATGAAGAGTGCTTTGACTTTTGGGTCTGAAAACACTATTTTGAGGGCTGTGGCTATTTTTTCTGCAGGTGCTCCTCCGCCGACATCTAGAAAGTTTGCTGGTTTTCCTCCGTAGTATTGAATTGTGTCTAGTGTTGCCATTACGAGTCCCGCCCCATTGCCTATCACGCCTATGTCTCCGTCCAATTTGACGTAAGCCAAATCGTTTTTTGTTGCCTCTATTTCTTGTGGGGTGAGTTCACTTTCGCCTTCCAAGAGCCTCTTTTTGTATTCTTGGTGGCGAAATAGGGCGTTGTCGTCTAATATTATACGTGCGTCTGCTGCAACAAATTTTCCATCAATAGTCTCTGCTAAAGGGTTCATCTCAATCAATTCTGCGTCATAATCCATACCAACACAATATAGTCTTTCAAAAATTCCTCCAAGCTCAGAAAGTTGGTTGCCTACATAACCCATTTTTCTAGCCATTTGACGGGCGTGAAAAGAGTGAAAACCATGTTGAGGATTTATTGGAAATCGGACTATTTTTTCTGGAGCTTTTGTGGCTATTTCCTCTATTTCCATTCCGCCAACTGCAGAAGCAATTGCCACGTAGCTCTGATTAAATCTGTCAGTTGTTATGCCAAAGTAAAGTTCTTTTTTTATTTGTATTTTCTCTTCAATCCATACGCTTTTGACTGGTATGTCCTTTATCTGCATTCTTAGCAGTTTTTCCGCGTCTTTTTCTACCTCTTCAATGGAATTGGCGAATAATATCCCGCCCGCTTTTCCTCTTCCAGCAACCAACACTTGTGCTTTAACTGCGAATGGTGGTTTCAGTTTAGATGCGACTTCTTGGGCTTGGTTTGGGTCGGTTGCTAATCCGCCTCGAGGTGTTGGGATTCCATAGTTTGCGAGTATATTTTTTGCTTCATATTCGAAGAGTTTCATGACGGTTTTCTCCTTACTTTATGGTTTCTATTGTAACGTAAGATTTTGTGTCTTGTATACCATCAATAGAAGATAGTCTTCTTAACACTTCGTCAAGTTTTTCTCTGCTAACTATCAAGACGGCGTCAACGTCGCCTGTTATTCTGAAGGCTCTCTGGACTGCGAGTTCTTTGACTTTTTCGTAAGCGTATGTTCTTTTAAGGGGTGATACCTTGATGAATACAAATGCGGGGGTAGAGGCTATTCCAAGAACATCTAATCCGTTCTCGGTTACGTCTATGAAACCCCTTCCAGTGCGTATATAATTTAGATCTCTGAGTTTTCGTAGGTGAACATTTAATGCTTGTCTGCTTATGCCTAGTTGTTTTGCTAACTCGTCTTGTTTTACACGGAGTGTGTAAGTGTTTGCGGATTTTCCTTTTTCATAAAGCATTCGTAGCAGTTGCATTGAACGTCTTGTAAGAGCCTCCAAAGGGTTTTCCTCTGTATTATTTTGTTAAGTTTGAGCTTTACAATAGTACGGATTATTTAAATGTTTAGCAAAATCAAAATGCAAAAGATACATCGCTGTTAGCTTCTAATTTTGTTAAATGGAATTTAAAACCGTAATGTATTTATTTATCGACAAAAATGGTTATGAAGCCATAGAAAAAGTGAAAACTAGGAGTGAGGCGGTACAAAATGTCAGAAAGCAACGCAGTGTTGATCGGAAATAAGCCAGTAATGAACTATGTACTGGCTTGCATAACCCTCTTTCACGGCGGAGCAAAAGAAGTGAATGTTAAAGCAAGAGGAAGATCCATAAGCATAGCAGTTGACGTCGTTGAAGTTGTCAGACGCCGATTCTTACCGGATGTACAAATCAAAAAAGTTGGCATTGGGACTCAGCAGATGGCACCCAGAGAAGAGGGTGGCATGCCTACAAACGTTAGCACAATCGAGATAACGCTTGGAAGATAGAGTAGTTTCGCATAAACTTTCAGAGCTCCGCCGCCCCTCCTTTATTTGTGGAGGGCGCCTTTATAGGTGAAAACGGTATTATGCAGTTTCTGTTTAAAGAGTGGGATGCTGTGCCAAAAGTGTTTGGGTAAACTTGAGTCTGGCGAAGTTAGCGAATTAGATTTGAAGATTGCCCGTTTGTTGTTGTCTTTGGAGGAAAAGTATCCTTCGCTTCAGAATGTGTATTTTCATGGGGCAGTTGACGCAGGCAAAACTTTGGCAATAGTTGTTGGGCTTGGGGATGTTCCTCGTCTTTTGGGTTTTGGTGGGAAAATTGTTAAAGCTTTAGGTGAGGAAACTGGTAAAAGTGTTCGTGTTTTGGAATATGGGGTTGATGATAGAAAGTTTTTAGAGGATTTGTTTGCTCCTTTGGGTATATTGGCGATTAACACGATTTGGCTGCCCGATGGAACTACTGAGACTAGAGTTATTTTAAGAAAAAGGCGCGGTTCTCAGCCGCCTTTTGATGTAAAGGCTTTAAAGGAGATTGCTCGTAAAGTTCGCAATATGACTTTGCGTGTGGAGTTCACGGACTAGGTTGAGTGTGAATCTATGAGGTTAGATTTTATTGGTGATTGGTGTAGGACGCATTATTCTGCTGGCGTAAAGCCTGAAATGGATGGCGAAGAGGTTACTCTTTTTGGCTGGGTTCAAGAGATTAGGGATTTGGGTGCAATCCGATTTCTAATATTGCAGGATAGAGAGGGCACAATTCAAGTTACGATTTTGCGTAAAAAGGTGGACAGCGAAGTTTTGTCGAAGTCTGATGTTTTGCTGAAGAGGTACAGCATAGGCGTTAAGGGGGTTGTGAAAAAGACTGATATGACTCCGAGAGGTGTCGAAGTGATACCGAAAGAAATCAAGGTTTTGGCTACTGCTTCGCCTCAGTTGCCCATTGACATATCGGGAAAAACGCCTGCGAATCTGGAGGTTCGATTGGACGCGCGGGCTTTGGACCTTTCCCAAGAAAAAAACATAGCAGTTTTCAAGATTCAACACACAGCCTTGGAGGCAATACGAGATTTTCTTTTTGAAAAGGGCTTCATCGAAGTGTATACTCCTCGTATAATTGCTTCAGCAACTGAAGGTGGCGCTGCACTCTTTTCTTTCGATTATTTTAAGAGGAAGGCGTTTCTTGCGCAGAGTCCGCAATTGTATAAGGAACAGCTTGTGATGGGTCTTGAAAAGGTTTTTGAAGTGGGTCCTTTTTTCCGTGCTGAAGAGTCACATACGCGTATTCACTCGAGCGAATTTGTTTCTGTAGATATTGAGCAGGCATTTGCAGACGCTGAAGATGTGATGCAGTTGCTTGAACGGTTGATGCAATATGTTTGCAAAACTGTAGTTGGCAAATGTCGAAAAGAACTGTCAACGCTGAAACATAGAATAAAAGTGCCAGAGGTTCCCTTTAAACGCTTAACCTATGACGAAGTTCTGCGCAACTTAAAACGTGAGGGCATCGAGATTCCTTGGGGGGAGGACATACCAACAACAGCCCTCAGAACCTTAGGTAAGATTTACCCATACTTCTACTTCATAACTGACTGGCCAACCCATTCCAAAGCCTTCTACATTAAACCGCGAGACGATAATCCAAAGGTGTGTGAGGGCTTCGATTTGATGTGGTCTTGGATAGAACTGGTTTCAGGTGGCACGAGAATAGCTTCGAAAGAGCTTTTGGTTAAGCGGTTGAAAGAGAAGGGGCTGAGTCCAGAGTCTTTTAAGCATCATTTGCAGGCTTTTGATTATGGAATGCCTCCTCATGCTGGTTGGGCTATTGGCTTGGGAAGGTTGACGATGATGTTGACTGGGAAGAAGAACATACGCGAGGTTACACTTTATCCACGAGACAAATTCAGACTCACACCATGAGCGTCTTTGAAATTTTAGCAAGCCAATAAGGCTATGCTTCTGTAGTTTTTCAGTTTTGTTAGCTTTTGCTCTCTGCGGAGCCTAGAACCCCCTTATATATAGATTGAACTTTGGGTTCCTAGTGAAACTTCTATTGTTATTTTATAGAAGTATTTTACAGAATGAATAAAGCGTACGGTTCACATTTACTTTTTGGAGGAGATGAGGGAAATGAGGAAAAGGTATGCGTTATTGTCCCTTGTAGCAGCTACGCTGATTATTATGGTTGGCTTTTTAGCCGTAGGCTCAAACCCGAATCAATCTTTGACTTGTTTTGCGTGCGGCGGCAGCGGCGTTGTTGATAAAACTTCATGCGAGGCTTTCACTGTGAAAATTACATTCAAAAACACTGGAAAAACCGAGGGCACATGGTCCGTTAACATAGCCTTCGAAGGCGAAAAATGGATTTGGACTGGAACACCACAAACATTAACCCTTAAACCATGCAAAACGAAAACTTTAACATGGAATGGCACCGTGCCATGCGACGCTTCAACAGATTCTGTAGCAAGGCTAATTGTCTACTACGATGATTCATTTGTGCCGCTAGACTGGTGGATTCACGTGATTCCAAGCGCAGAGCTAGCAATAACATCAAGCACAGTGGA
>CAYVGZ010000051.1:0-10873 GCA_964450845.1 uncultured Candidatus Bathyarchaeia archaeon
TATGCATCATAGGCATTGCCCTCGCAACAACTTTTGTTATAGCAGTAGGTGCCACCACAATGCGATACACAAGCGTAATCAAAGAAATGAACGTGCTCTTCAGCGGACAAGTCATGGTTGTCAGCAAAGACACTATAGTAATCCAAGCGATTCCAATAACCCGCGGCGCCTTCCCACAAAGCTTAGCTGAGGAAATAAAAGGAAATATTAAGGAAGCAGAAAAGGCTGTTCCAGTATTATTCATAACTTCTATAAATTTTGAAGGAATAATTCAGCCTGTTCCGCCGAATTTCACCATCGGAATACCCGTTGAAGATTGGGGGTTAATACTTGGATTAACCCCATTAAAAGGGAATGTGGGGCATTATCCAACAAACGAATCAAGCAATGAAGTCCTTGTGGGAGCATCGCTGGCAGACCAATATAATTGGACTGTAAATAAAGAAATAACAGTGAACGGGCATAAGCTAAATGTTACTGGCATATTAGACACGAAATTGGCCATATTCAATCGCAGCATAATCATGCCGCTTAAACTAGCACAGAGAATCTACACCTATCCAGAAAGTGCCAACATAATCACGGTAAAACCCATTGAAGGATATTCGCAAAAAGATTTAGCAGATACCATAGAGCAACAGGTATCGTATGTTCAAGCTTTAACGGAAACTGAAAGAAACGATATGATTCAGCCTATTCTAGTTCAAGTTGAGACATGGAACATTGGCATACAAACAGTGATTTTCCTCATGAGCCTAATACTTGTGATGACCGTAACCATTATGAGCGTTTCAGAAAGGCGTAGGGACTTCGCAACCCTAGACGCCATGGGTGCACCATTAAGCTACGTATTCCGCGTTGTCATATTCGAAACGTCATTAATTGGAGTCTTAGGCGGCGTCTTAGGCATAGTCTTCGGCTCTTTAGCGGCTTTCATTTTGGCAAGCCTTTACACAAACATTCCACTTGCCATGTTTTTCCCAACCTTCTACGAAATAATTCCACCCTTCTACATGCTTGAAACATTCTTAGCAGTTGTTTTTGTTTGCTGTTTAGGCGGAATAATTCCAGCCATAAACGCGACTAGAATGCGCATAGCTGAAGTTTTGAGGGCTGAATATTAATGCATATTAAGACGGTAGATTTGACAAAAACATACACCATAGGATCATCGACGATAGCTGCTGTTGACAAAGTCAATTTTGAAGTTAACGAAGCAAGATTCATAGCCATAGTTGGACCTTCAGGCTCAGGAAAATCGACGCTGCTGAACCTCATTGGGCTAAATGATTATCCGACCTCGGGCAAAATTTTTGCTGATGATGCAGATACTTCACTTCTGTCAAGCAGTCAACGTAGAAAAATCCGGCTTTTCCGCATGGGGTTTGTCTTCCAAACTTTCAATTTGTTGCCGACGCTTACGGCTTTGGAAAATGTAGAATTGCCCATGTCCTTAGCTAATAAGCCTCAAAAAGAGCAAAGAGAAAAAGCATTAAGGCTTCTTGAAACTGTTGGTTTAGGCAAAAGAGTTTTCCACAGACCTAAAGAGTTGAGCATGGGTGAAATGCAGCGCGTAGCCATAGCAAGGGCGCTTGCCAACGATCCTGAAATAATAATTGCTGATGAACCCACTGGCGAGCTTGATTCAAAAACTGCAAAAGAAATAATCGCGTTGCTTTTTGATATACACAGAAAAGAAAAGACAGCGGTTATTGTGGCGACACATGATGAAAAAATAGTTGAAGTGGCAGATACTATTTACACGATTCAAGATGGCAGACTAAGGCTTGAAGGTTAACGCTAATCTCCTATAGCAACGAAAAGTCCGTATATGTAATTCTCCCTTTGCCGTCTACAACAACCTCGAATTTTTCGGCCCATGGATGTCCTTCCAAGTCTATGGGACATGTGCCCCTGATGATCCAAACCCCATTCTTTTGCTCAACTGTGGAAATGTCAATTTTCTCGGTGTTCTTCCTTTTCTTAAGATAATCAACAGCAATTTTCTGAACGGCATCCGTCGAAATATTCTGCATTGTATGTTCCTCCAACAATTGCCTTACTATCTAGATAAAGACGGCATTAAGGGTTATGAACGGAAAATCGTTAGCGAAATTAAACATATGCCGAATTGTGTACGCGTGCTTTTTTGCGATAGGTTCAAATCGGCAGACATATCAGTTTTTACCTTGAAATAGCGTGTTAGAAAAGGAAGATCATGAGTGAGAAAAAACGCATAATATTCCACGTGGACATGGACCATTTCTTCACTGCTGTTGAGGAAAGGGAACATCCCGAATATAAGGGCAAACCAGTAATTGTCGGGGCAGACCCGAAAGAAGGAAAGGGCAGAGGAGTCGTAAGCACATACATGTGATTTTAAATAACTAGGAAATTAATAATAAGACTTATGAAATGGACGAATAATGAAATAGAAATGCTAAAAGAACATTACTCCAAAACTGCCAAGCGTGATTTGGTTGAAATATTTAGAAGAATAGGTAGAAACAGAACATGGTTATCTATTTTTAAGAAAGCCAATAAATTAGGTTTAAAGAAAATTACACATAAAGAAGCGATTGATAAAATTCTCAGAGAAAAGTATAGTAATACTGCTCTTGAAGTTTTAATAAAAGAGGTTCAAAAGTATCTACCATATATAACAAAAAAAGCTCTTATAAGGAGAGCCAATCGTTTGGGGCTTAACAGAAGAAAATACGCTGCAAAAGTGCAACAAAAGAAAATAAAAATTCCTCAACCATCAAAGGAATTAGCTTGGTTTCTTGGCGTATTAGCAGGTGATGGATACGTTAGTTCTCTTAGAGATAAGTCCAAGACTTACAAGGCATCGCTAACGGTTGTATCTGAAGAGTTTGTGAATCAATTTTCGAAAATTGGAAAAGTACTATTTGGAATACAACCCCGCCTAAGAAAGTATAATAAATATAAACTAAAGGGAATTTGGAGAAAATATTACGAATGTACTTTTATCAGTAAGGCAATGGTTAATTTTCTGGGAGACTGGAGAGAAAATGCTTGGTTCGAAACTCTTACCAATAGATTCAATTGGATCTGGGATGATAAAAGTAACATTTCCGCCTTCTTAGGCGGATTTTTCGATTCGGATGGATCAATAATTTACAACAAAGAAAAGTACGTGAGAAGGGTTAGTTTTGCAATTTTAAACAAAAATGCTCAGACCACCATTAAAAAGATGTTAGAAGAGTTAGGAATAAAATGCCATGTCTACTGGAAAGGTATTCAGATTGATGGTAAAGAAAACGTGAAAAAATTTGCTATGCACATTGAAAGCCGCATCTCAGGAAAGAAGAGGTTACTAAACTTAGTAAGGCTGGAATCATGGAAAACAAAATCATCATGCATGTAGATATGGACGCCTTCTTTGCCGCGGTGGAGGAAAGGGAACATCCTGAGTTTAAGGGAATGCCGATAGTTGTTGGGGCTGATCCTAAAGAAGGAAGAGGCAGGGGAGTAGTTAGCAGCGCTTCTTATGAGGCTAGAAGGCTCGGTGTTAGGTCTGGCATGCCCATCTCAAAGGCTTGGAAACTCTGTTCAGAAGCCATTTACTTGCCAGTTAACTACGAACTTTATGAAAAAGTTTCCAACGAAATCATGGAAATACTGCGAAAACATGCAGACAAATTTGAGCAATGGGGCATAGATGAGGCTTTCTTAGACGTAACTTCAAAAGTGAAGAATTATTTGGAAGCCGAAGCCCTAGGACGACAGGTAAAAAGAGAAATTTACGAGAAGGAAAAGCTCACATGTTCTATAGGCATAGGTCCAAACAAGCTTATCGCCAAAATAGCCAGTGACTTCCAAAAACCAGACGGTTTAACAACGGTTAAAGAAGGCGAAACGGAAAAGTTTCTTGCTCCGCTGCCAGTGCGTAGGCTTCTCTGGGTTGGACGGAAGACTGAACAGAAATTGAAGGTTATGGGAATTGCGACCATAGGCGATTTGGCTCGCCACGACCCTGCGGTGCTGGCAGAAACCTTCGGTGTTATGGGCACGCAGATTTATTTGATGGCGCATGGAATCGACAGAAGCGAGGTTGAAGAAAGAGGTGAAATCAAGTCCATCAGCCGCGAAACAACATTTGAAGAAGACACATCAAATATTGATTTAATCCTTAATACCTTGGATAGGCTTTCAGAAGAAGCGCATAAGGATGTTTCGAGGCAAAACCTTTACTTCAAAACAGTTACCGTTAAAGTGCGCTACGAAAATTTTGAAACGCACACTCACAGCAAAACATTACCATTAATCACAAATCGTTTGCAAGACATAAAGAAAGCAGACAGGGAACTGTTGCAAGTCTACCTTAGACCAGACAGAAAAATAAGGCTTATAGGCGTCAGACTTTCAAACTTTGTATCAGCAGAAAAACAAAAAACATTAACTTAAGAGGTTTGTGTCATTTCGTTTTTATGTTTGGGTACTTTTCTCTTATTTTTGCATCTGCGATTTTGGCAATCATCGCATTGGAGATTAACACGCACTTGACTCCTGTGAGTTCTGCAAGCTCTGCTGGTTTCTGATCTTGCGTAACAAGCAACAAGTTGTTATTCTTAGCGTACTCTACGATGTCCTTGTCTTTTGCTCCTTTCAATCCCGCATCTTGAACGGTTAACACTTCCCATCCTAAAGTTTCAAAATACTCTTTTAAACCCGCATACATCTCATCAAGCAAAATCTTCAACAGTGTAAACCCCATTTAAATCTAAAATCATCGACATGCACCTATTTAGGCTATTCCACCAAAAACTCCAATACAAAACTGACATGCTCGGAAATATTTAAGACTATATGCAGAAACCTAGAAGTGGAATAGCTAGCGAAAAAGCTCCGGCACAAAACTGCAGCCTTGTTATTCCAGTTTTTGCACTAGCCATGTATGAGTGCTTTAAATAATGCGATTTTCATTAATTTAAATGACAGCTTATCATAGGACCAACAACAATTGTTTAATACGTCTGCAAAGAAATCTTTCGGTAGCATATTAAAGGGAAGCAAAGATGGCAGGAAATCCAGGCGCAAAAGTGGTGCTAACGGCTTCAGCTACTGAGATGAGTGAATTTTACAATAGCCCCTTTGTCGCATTCGTGGCTGGATTCGCTAAGGGTCCTTTACCTTTGTGGTTTGTCAGAAAGAAACTATATCCACGAGTAGAACAAGGCAATGACGGAAGGGCAAAATATGCGCCCTACGGTTTGAGAAAAGTGGAAGCAGTTTTATTGGAAAACGGTTTCGACGAGTCTGAGGTGGCAGTGGTTCACCCGTTCGACCTTGACGCATTCGTAGGTCCCAACACGAAGGCAGTGGGTATATCGTCTATGGATCCAACGGGAATGGGATTCGTCAGCAAAACATATTCTTCGATTGTTGGCGGAGGCGAATCCATGAACGCCATCGAGTTCAAGGAGCTGGTAAAACATCCAAGCATTCGGAAATATGGGCCTAAAGTGATTGTAGGCGGTTTTGGCGCATGGCAACTTGAACGCAAGAAAGTAGCAGAAAGTTACGGTGTAGACTGCGTGGTCATCGGCGAAGCAGAAGACACTGTCGCCAAGATTTTTGAGAAGGCAGTTAACGGAGAGCACCTTCCACCAGTGATTCGTATCGAGAACAGCCCAGAGAACGAACAGATTCCAACCATTAGGCACGCAGCCATTCATGGATGTGTGGAGATTTCTAGAGGTTGTGGCCGAAACTGCCAGTTTTGCACGCCTACCATGCAAAAAAAACGTGACATGCCCTTGGAAAGAATCATGAAAGAAGTGGAGACAACAACACGAGAGGGCAGTGATCATATTACTCTGGTTACGGAAGACATCTTTCTGTACGGCGCAAAAAGCAAACGGTTCATTCCAGATAAGGAAGCAGTTTTGAAACTTGTAAAAAGCGTAGCAACACATCCTAGAGTTAAGGCTATACAACCTTCGCATATGTCTCTAGCGCCTGTTGTATGTGATAGTGGCATGGTTAAAGAACTCGCTGAAATCCTGATAGAGCGTAGCTGGTATAGTCACGCGAAAAAGCGTATCGTAACTTCTGAAACGGGTGTAGAAACTGGAAGTGTTAGGCTGATGCGGAAGTACATGGCTGGAAAAATGCTTCCTTTTAAGCCTGAACAGTGGAAAGAGATTGTTAGTCAATCCTTCGGAATATTGAACGACAATGATTGGTATCCGCTTGCCACGTTTATAGTTGGACTTCCAGACGAAAGGGAAGAAGATGTAATCGAAACGCTTGAATTAATGGATGACTTGAAAGATTATCAAGCCTTCTACGTTCCATTACTTTTCGTTCCGCTGGAAAACTGTTTGCTAATGAACAAGCGCGGGGCAGAGGCTAATTCTCTGACAAAAGCACGTTGGCTGTTCATCACTCGCTGTTGGGAATACAATGTCAGAATTTGGCGGGACACCTTTCTAGAACAGAGAATCAATAACCCATTGCTTTACAAGCTTGTCAAGCAAATGGCGCTTCCGCTTGTAGCCAAAGTGGCGGGAATCTATTATGGAAAGAAGCATGGTCAAGAAATGGAAGACGCCATCTGGAAAATGGTAAACGCCTAACACATAAACAGCTGTCAAAGGCGATTTGTGGCTTTTTGTTCGTTGCAATTATCGTTTTATGAATAATTTTAAGGTAATCGTTATAAATGACTATGCAGTGAATACATACACCGTGCAAGAAGCAATTTTTGCACAATAAATAGTATAGGAGTTGAAATAGCAGATGGCAGAGAAAGAGATGCACAAGGCAGTTTGTGCTGATTGCGGTAAGGAATGTGAAGTTCCCTTCAAACCTGACCCAAGTAGGCCTGTTTACTGCCGAGAGTGCTGGGCAAAAAGAAGAAATCAAAGGCGAAGATTTTAGGTTAAGCTAACAGCTTTAATCCCAATAATCGCTTTTCCAACATTTTTTTCATATAATAGTGTAAACTTTTTTTTCAAGTTTCGCAGAGTTTGAATTCCTATCTGCGCCTTAAATCTTTAGGATGCTCGTCTGGCTGATAGATTAGACCGTTTACTTCTGCTTTTGGGTTAAGGGTTTGAAGTTTTCAAATAGTCACAAAGCGCTTTTTTATATAGGTATTTTTCGTTAACATTTCATGGTTTTCAACGCTTCTAAGCGGATGTTCACCCGTATGGACTAACATGATAGTTTTAGCAATTTGCATAATTAGTCTTTTAAGTCTGACCCAGAAATAGAAAAGGAAAGCAGTGATGATGTTTGGATTTGACAAACCTGCTGAGAACTATAATTCTCGGCGCAATTCAAGGCTTAACAGAGTGGCTTCCGATATCGAGCACTGGACACCTCAGAATAGCTGAACATTTTCTAGGCTTAGAAGTTCCAATACTTTTTGATGTTATCCTGCACATTGGAACGTTAATTGTTATTTTTGTTTTCTTTAGAAGAGACATTAAGAATATTTTTTCTGCGCTTGTGCGATTTGATTTTAAAACAGAATACGGGAGATTTATTCCTCTGATAATTGTTGGAACAGTACCAACGGCGTTAATAGGTTTAGTCTTCGGTGAATCTATAGAAAATACCTTTCAAAGCGTTTTGCCCATTGCAACAGCGTTTGTCCTCTGTGGAATAGTTCTTTACTTTACGAAGGCTGGAAAAGAAAAAACCGATAACATAGGCTATTTGGCTGCTGTGATAGTTGGTGTAGCGCAAGGAATAGCTATAATTCCGGGAATCTCCAGAAGCGGAGCAACAATTGCAGCGGCACTTATGCTTGGGATAAAGCGTGAAAAAGCCTTCAAATTCTCTTTTCTAATTTCGATTCCAGCTATAATTGGGGCTTTAGGCTTAACTCTTTATACACAATTCGATGAATTGACAACTGTGGGGTTGGGTTGGCAAGTTCTGGCAGGAATGGTTGTTGCAACGTTGGTTGGTTATTTTGCTTTGAAACTCTTATGGAAAATCCTAGCCAAGAAGAAGTTTCACTTTTTTGCGCTTTACTGTTGGTTGCTAGGCGCAGTGTTAATAGTGCTGGGTTTAAGAGGGTTCTAACCATTTGGGCTTGCCAGAGAGAAAATCTGTCAGAAACTTTGCAAACTCGCTATTTTTCTTATAAACCTCTACTATTTCGTTATTAACAAATATTCCAAATCCTTTGCATAGTGTCTGCGAAATTTGCTCTGCAACACCTGTTCTTCTTCCTCCATCCCTTAACTTATCGCTGAGCAATACAACTGCATCAGTATATCTTCTTCGAATCTCCACGACCCATTTTCCATCTTCAATGTAAGGTCCAGAAATCGTTCCCAGATTACCCAGATGCTTCAAAAAGAATTTTTCACATTCATGCTCCTTTTCTAGAGGCGGTCCAAAATGCTTCTTAATCGGCGGAAGAATGCGTTGTTCAAGTTCAAATATGAACATGCTTAGAATTTTTTCGTCGCTCCATGGAATATTTCTTAAAATGTTGAAATCGTTTAGCTGGACAAGTTTGCTTAAGGAGCGTTGAGACTTGTACAGTTGCCCCCATAAAACGTCTGGAACTGCGTCAACTTTTCCAAAAGTTAAAAAGATGATTGTGGAGCCTCGTTTCTCTAATTTTTGTTTCAGTTCTTTCACAGTTAGGGCTGTTGTTTCTGGCGGATAAAAGAACTTTAAATTTGAGTTTTCTAGGAAGGCTCTTGCAGCGGCTACGAAGGTATAGAGTTTATGCAGTCGCACCGCAGAAGCTACGTTTCTTCCCTTATCCACTGGATCAACAACTACAAGTGGTTCTTTGAACAGAAGCTGTAATTCGTCCTCTCTTCCTCTGTAATAGTTTTCGATGTCTATGACTATTCTTTGTTTATATTGGGCAAATGTCTTGAGCGTTTTTACGAAGGATTTGCAATGTAATATTAGAAGTTCGCATAGGTAGCCGCTGAAACCGCCAATTTTTATTTCTGCGCCATAAACATTCGTCCCCTTCATGAATTTTTTTAATAAGCGCACTTCGCTCCGCATCTGTTCACTCAAACGCTTTTTAACGTAGTCCGTGTGATACGGTGTTCGGTCTGTGGCACTTAACCACACTCCCCGCTTAACGTCATAGCAAGGCACAATATTCACTCTAACACCGTCAACTATTGCCTCAAGGTAGGGATGCTCAGCAAACCTTTCAATCTGTTCTGAGCCTTCTGTTGCTTTTCTGGCTATTTTTAGGCAAACCTTTCCTAGAGATTTGCGGGGTATCTTTGCTGAAACACGCATGAAAACGTCAATGTCTGGCTCTCCGCTGAGCCACGTGTCCTTCGCAACAGAGCCTTCTATGCGCACTTCGGCTTCGACGCCTAACTCTTTTGATGCGGAAACAACTTTCTTCTTTAGTTCTTTTGCTAAAGCCTCAATTTTGGACCGTTCTCGTTTTTTCGGTGTAACCCGTTCTAAAACGGTTGTGCAAACTTTCTCAATTTTTCCTTGCATAAACATGTCCTTTTCTTTATTCTTGTGGGCAAAACTCTTTAAGGGTTGAGTAGATGGGACCTTTCGGTGTTAAATCACTTCTTTTAAGTCTCAAACACTGAGCTCTAACGATTCCAAATTCATAATTGGCGTTTTCGGTGACACATTTGCCAAGTTCAGCCTTGTTTCTTCCAGATTTTACCCTAGCAATTGTCAGGTGAGGGCTAAAGCCTTTGGAGTCAGGTGCAAACCCTAAACTGCGCAGACTGGGCTCTAGCTGATTGAAAATGCTTCGCAGTTGGTCGGCGCCTTGGGTTATTCCAGCCCATAATACCCGTGGATAGTGCAGATTTGGGAAGGCGCCAACTCCATGAATTTTGACGTCAAAGATTGTAAACTTGACCTTCTTCATTTCTTCATGGATTTTTTCAACCATAGGCGAGTTGATGTTTCCGAGAAATCGCAAGGTAATGTGGATGTTTTTTGGTTCGACAAGTTTCAAGTCTGCCTCAGTCTTAGCTAGGAGATTTTGCACGTCTGCTATTCTCTTTAGAATTGATTCGCTGTCTATGTCAAAGGCTATGAAACTTCTTATTGCTTCCGACATAGTTATTCCTTTGCATATTTTTTGCTTCTATTCCTCATAAATGCTTTTAATGTAAAAAACTATCTCTTAATAGCCAGATACACCATCAAAAAGGGTGCAAAATGACTGCTGATAAAGTTGTTGTAGGTTTGGCTGGAATGCCTGGAGCCGGGAAATCAGTAGTTGTCGCTATTGCAAAAGGAAGCGGTTACGGAGTTGTGGTGATGGGTGATGTTGTTAGAGAAGAAGCAAAGAGAAGACATCTTGAGCTTAGTCCAGAAGACCTTGGAAAAATAATGCTCGAGCTGAGAAAAAAAGAAGGAAACAATGTTATAGCAAAAAGATGTATCCAAAAAATAGAAAATTCGAAAGAAAACAAAATCATCGTAGATGGCATAAGAAGCCTAAACGAAGTTGAAGAATTTAAAAAGAACTTTCCAAAATTCACCCTCATAGCCATTCAAGCCTCTCCAGAAACAAGATTCAAACGGCTTTACCGGCGCAAAAGAAGCGACGACCCAAAAAATTGTCAAATCTTCAAAGAGAGGGACCAGCGAGAATTAAGCGTGGGGTTAGGAGAAGCTATAACAATGGCAGAATACAAAATAGTAAACGAAGAAGAAAAGGCAGCCGCAAAAGAAAAAATCAAAGAAATCCTGAAGAAGGTTGAAGAAAAGTGGATGAAATAACGATTTATATCGAAGCTGAAATTAACCCAACAGAATCCGAAACCAAAGTAAAACAAGCAGTCGAAAACATTTTCGGCAACGTTGAAACCAAAGTTCAACCTATATATAAGGGGGCTATACTAACCGCACAAGCAAAAGGAATCGAAAC
>CAYVGZ010000052.1:0-10440 GCA_964450845.1 uncultured Candidatus Bathyarchaeia archaeon
ATGGGCCCGCCCGGACTTGAACCGGGGACCAACAGGTTATGAGCCTGTCGCTCTACCTAGCTGAGCTACGGGCCCGCTTTATCCATATTTCATTTAATATGCTGTTTTCAAGTTAATTTAAACGTTTTCTGCATTTAAGCGTCATGAAAGATTTTAAAAGTCTATCTTATACCAAAGTTAGGTTGGAGAGAAAGCTTTGTCGGAAACTAAAAAAGCTATAGTAGTTTTTAATTATGCAGAAAAGATAAAGTCGGATCTAATCTTGACCTTCGGCCTTTTGGATGTTTTAGATGGGATGCGAGACGAGGAAGCCTCTGGCGCAGAGAAGCTTTTGGTTGCGTACTTTAACGCTTTGATTCGAGAAGTCAACATTGCAGCGAATGCTTCTAATGTTCAAGGTTTTAAAAATGTCAGCGCAAAGCTTGACGAAGCCGTTGAGCAAATTAAAAAGCACAATTACGTCAACGTGATGAAACTTGTTTCAGAAGCAATATCCATCACAACCACCAATGGGAATAAAGCGGCTGAAACCTTGAAGGAGAAGGGTCTAATCTAGCGTTTGGTTCGTTCGTAATGATACAAGTATTCTTGGGCGTAACCAGCATAATCCCCGAAATATTTTCGCCCAAACAAATTCAACTTCTCGTATTGTGAGCTTGTAAGCGATTTTTTACCTGAAATTTTTATTGTAAACTCGTTCGGAAAATAGCTTCCATAATACTTCAGAATAACGCGTTTTATCCATACATCCACTGGAAAAGCCTCAAGTTTTCCTAAAGAGAAAAGCAAAACACAATCAGCAACCTTCAAACCCACCCCGGGAAAATTCAACAATTCTTCTCTCGCCTTCTCGTAAGACAACTTCCGTAAACTTTCAAGTTCAAAATCGTTTTCGTAAACCATTTTTGCAGTTTCAGACACATATTTTGCTCTGTAACCTAGGCCGCATTTGGCTAATTCTTCAGCAGTTGCTTTTGCGAGCGTCTGTGGTGTCGGAAATGTGTAAAAATCGTATCCGTCAAAGCGTATTCTGTCTCCAAATTTCTTGGAAAGATTAGATAGCATTTGTTTTATTGCCTGAATGTTCTTGTACGTGGCGCAAATGTATGAGATTAGGCATTCCCAAGGGTCTTGACGAAGAATTCTCAAGCCTTTAAAGGCTTCAACAGCTTGCATTAAATGCGTATCTTTCCTAATTTGCGAAAAAATATTTAGCAAATCGTCGTCTAAGCCAAAATAATTTTTAACAAATCTTGCGTTTATGTTTTCAAATTCCAACCTGTTGCCAGTTTGGCGTATTTTAAAAACACGTTCTCCAACAATTCCACGCCACCACTCGTCTCGCTTGTTCCATCTAAAAGCTTGTCCACAACAGAGGGTGAAACCCAAATCAAATGGAACTAAAGCATTCAATTGAATCTTCATGGAGTTAGCCCTATTGATGCTTGAACAAAGCCGCTGTTTTAAGAATTTCCAAGTCTACATTCGATTCGTATTTTGCTAAGTGTAAACAAAGGTTGTAAACCCTTTCAATATGTTCTATATCATGATGCGAGCTAGAAAGCTCCTTTTCCACAATTTCCCTTATTTTCTGGAGTCTATCGTCCATGATAATCGAATTCAAACAAAAGTGTCTAAGTATTTTAAGCTTCGTCTATGAATTTTTCTGGCTTAGGGACTTCTGGTGGTAAGCCTCTTCTTCTGCGAATCTGTTCAATCACTTCAGCGGCAACGTTTTCAGGGATTTTCTCCCAAAGGGCGAAGGTGCACTGCCAGAAGGCATGACCTGAAGTTGCAGAACGCATCTCTGCCGACAAGCCAAAAGTTTCTGTTACTGGAATGTGCCCGGCAATCACTGTTAATGCACCTCTGTGTTCAGTGGTCAATATTTTCCCGCGTCTGCGAGTTAAGATGTTTGAACATGCTCCGAACCATTGGTTTGAAACAGACACATTAATCTTGTAGATAGGTTCGAGTAGCACTGGTTTAGCTGTTAAGGCTGAGCCTAGAATTGCACGGCTTATGGCTCGCATGACCTGTTGTGGCTCCCTTTTTTTCGGATCATCGTGAATTTGAGCGTCCAACAGCTCGACTTTCACCCCTCTCAGAAGTTCTTCGCACAGAGGACCTGTCCTGCATGTCCAATGAAATCCTGAAATTATGTTGTCTTTCACTTCATGGAGATTTTGAATATTCTTCGTTAAATCGACAAGCATGTTTCTGTGCTCATCCAAGGCCCAAACATTTTTTGCTTCTTCCGTTGGAAATTTTGCCTTTTCCTGCAGCTTGTTCTCAATTTGCTTCTGTTCCATGTTCTCGGCAAGCTCACCATTTTCCATCAATTCTATAACTTTGTTTTCCAGCGGCTTAACTTGCACCCAGAACCTGTTATGCTTGTTTGGGCTTTTCGTCATGACAACTTTGCCTTGTTCCAAAACGCTTTCTCTGTAGGCCACAATGGGACTGGATGCGGCAAGTTGTATTCCACCACTATACTGTGTCAAAAACTTCATTGCAATCTCCAGGTGAAGTTCACCCATTCCGCTCAGCAAGTATTCTCCTGTTTCCTTGTCTATGGTAGTGACTAGGTTTGGGTCTTCCACCGATAGCCTATTCATAGCTTGCACTAGACGTGGCAAATCTTTAGGGTTCTTTGGGTCGACTGCTATCTTTATGACAGGCTCTGAAAGGTATTTTATGCGTTCAAAGGGAACAATAACATCTCTGTGCTTAATGTCAACGAGGGTTTCTCCTGCCCTTGCCATGTCGAGACCTGCCAAAGCGGCTATGTTGCCCGCGGTGATTCTGTTGACAGCCTCTCTGAAAGCGCCCATATACATGGAAACTTGCTTCACAGTGTACTCTTTCTCTACGCCAACTAGGTAGACTTTGTCTCCATCTTTTATTGAACCTGAAAAGAGTCTTCCAGTTGCGACGAGACCTGCCGTCGGGTCTGTTTGAACATTGGTTATGCACATGACTGTTGGTCCATCATCATCGCAGTTCAGCATTGCTTGGCCTATTTCCGATTCTATTTTTCCCTTCCAAATTTTTGGCAGCCGATACTTTTGGGCTTTGATTGGGTTTGGCGTGTTTTTTACTGCCATGTCAAGTATTGCGCTGTGAAGAGGAAGCAACTGAGGAAGCGTTTGATGTTTGCCCCTAGCATAAGCATCTATAATATCGGTGAATTTTGTTCCCTTTTGTTGAGCTGTTCTTAGTGTGAAACCCCACCTATGAAGAGCTGAACCAAAAGCAACCGTTTCTTTCGCTGGGTCAACCTCCCATTTATCCTTGAACTCAGGCTCTCCATAAATTTCAATCAGATTGTTGAAGTCACGGATTATGCGAATAAACTTATTCTGAATCTTGTCTGAAGTAAGCCTCAACTCCGTAATTAAACGGTCCACCTTGTTTACGAAAAGGACAGGTTTCACTCTTTCATCTAGGGCTTGGCGGGTAACAGTTTCCGTTTGAACCATGACCTCTTCTATTGCGTCAACAACTACCACGGCGCCGTCTATGGCACGTAAAGCCCTCGTCACTTTGCCTGCGAAGTCCACGTGACCCGGCGTGTCGATTAAGTTTATTACATAAGGATGTCCGCTCACTTTGTGCAACAGCGATATGTTTGCTGTTTTTATGGTGATTCCGCGTTTTTGTTCTTCTTCCAAATAGTCAAGCGCTCTGGCTTGTCCTGCTATTTGTGGCGATAGTAATCCTGCTTCAGCAAGTAGCGAATCTGTCATTGTTGTTTTTCCATGGTCTATGTGGGCTATTATGCCTATGTTGCGTATGTTTTCTTTCTTGTCCATAAGCTTGAGAATTTCGGGTGTTTGCCTAAATTTTGGCATTTTTATGCTCCTTTTTGAAACAGAATTTATGTTTCCTATTAACTTTACGATGTTGTTATTTTTATTTCTGTAAATACCTGAGTATAATAGTTGGAGGAATAAACGTTGAAGACTACGCTAGTGATAACCATTGAAAAATTAAGTGAAGAACCATATGCATCCATATTGTGCTATCCCAAACCAACTAGGGCAGAATTAAAGAAACGCTTAAGGGAACTGCGAAGGCTACGTGTTGAAACCTTAGAATTCAGCGGAGAAAAGCAAGCGTTCAACATACCCGTTTTGGGTAAAGGATGTGTGGGCATAGTCACAATAGCGTACAGAAATGGAGAAAAAGTGGCTTTGAAAATTCGAAGGGTGGACGCTGGGCGTTCTGGAATGCGGCAGGAAGCGGAGATGCTTAAAAAAGCAAATTCAGTGGGTGTTGGACCGAGACTTTTGTGCGTAAGCAAAGATTTTCTTTTGATGCAGTTTGTCGATGGTGATTTGTTTCCAAAATGGGTTGAAAAGCGGAGAGGAAAAAAGCAGATAAGAAAAGTTTTGCGTGAGGTTTTGGAGCAGTGCTGGCGGCTGGACAAGGCTGGTTTAGATCATGGAGAACTGAGCTATGCTCCAAAACACATAATTATCGATAAGAGCGATGTGCCTTTCATAGTTGATTTTGAAACAGCTAGCTTAAATCGAAAACCGTCAAATGTTACTTCAATTTGCCAGTTTCTGTTCATCAGCGGTTTAGTCGCTAAACAAATGGCTGAAAAACTTGGCGGAAAAGACGAGAAGGCAATTATCGAGGCGTTGAGACGTTACAAAAGTGATAGAACGCGTGAAAATTTTGAAACTGTTTTGGAAGCTTGCAGTCTTTAAACAATGTAGCTTAGTGCTGCGTTTGTATTTCGTTTGTTTTCATCTGTTTTTTCGATTCCTAGCTCCTTAACAAGTTGGGAAAGGTCAAGCCATGTTTCGATTTGAAGTTGTTTTGCAACTCTTCTCTTTTCATAGAGCAATGGAACGTGGTCGACAAATATCCAGCCTAGAACCTCAGCCAACTCCTTTCTCCCCATGATAAACGCTCTCATTTTTCTTTATAACCACGTATGTAAAAATGCGATAGAATAAACTTCTAGAAGATTCTTCTGATACACTCGCCTAACAATGTTTTAACGGTTAAATGTAAAAAAGGTTTAAAACAATCGAGTGATTAGATTCGTACCTATAATGGTGATCTGTATGGTTATAAGAAGAGAAGAGATACAGGAAATAGTTAAAAGGTACAAGGAACCTGTCGGATTAAATTTGGGTTCGCATTCGGCTTTGGATGCTTGGCAGGGGCAACGCAACTACGGCGTAAGAAGCATAATCTACACGACGCCTGGTCGAGCGAGGATTTATCTTCAGAATCCCATGGTTGGCAAGCCAGATGAAACTGTTGAGGATTTGCCTGGTTTGGTGAGGCGGGATTTGCGTGTCGTAAACGACCCTAAGGATATAAAAAAGAGCGGTGATTGGCGTAGCGTTATAATGATTTTGGATAAGTATTCTGATATTGTGAAGTATGCGGATGAGCTTGTTGATTTGGAGTGTTTGCAGATTACGAATAGGGCTTTTGCTGTTTATGTTGGCGGTGACGAGTATTGCAGTGTGATTGAGAATGACTATGCGGTTCCGATTTTGGGTTCGAGGACTTTGCTGAAGATTGAGAATAGGGGTGAGCTTGAGAAGGATTATTACTGGTTTGCGGAGAAAGCTGGCATTCCAACGCCTAAAGCTTACAAGTACGAGGTTCACGAAGACGGAATACAGTTCAAAGAGCCTATAGAAGAGCCTATGATTTTGAAGGCTGAGCATGCGCATAGGGCTTTTGAGAGAGAGTTTATTTTTGCTGCTGATTCGCAGGATTTGGAGGAGAAGGTTGCGCGTGAGGTTAAGGCTGGAAATTTGAGTAAGGAGGCGTTGGAAAATGGGCGTGTGGAACAGATTGTGCTTGGTCCGCATGCGAATTTTAACTTTTTCTTTTCACCTTTGGATGCAAAGAGCGATTGGGGCGATGTTGAGAAGTGGTTTGTGAAACTTTACAACGTGAACCTAGAAGAGGCGCGGATTTGCCTTGCTAATCAGTTTTTGTCCATTGACGAAAGACGCGAAACCATTCTTGACGGTTTGAAGCGTTTGCCGACTGATGTGCAGAATAAAATTAAGAAGGTTCCGTCATTCGAGGTTACAGCTCATGGCATTTTAAGCCTTAGAGAATCATTGCTTAAAGATTTGCATCGGTATGCTGATCGGTTTTTGCTTGCGTGTAGAGAGTACGCTTTTCCTGGGATTATTGGTGCTTGGTGTTTGCAGACGCTGATCACTTGGGATCGTGTTAGCAAGTATGAGCTTAAGCCCGCTGTGAAGCTTGATTTTACGGGCGGTGCGGAAGCGAAGAATGCTGTTGATTATGGTTTGTATGATGTACCTGATAAGCGTGACCCGTATATGCATATTCCAGTAACGCAGGACGTAGCCTTGAGGCATGGTGGTGGGACGAATGTGCATATGGGTTTGGGTGCCCAGTATGCGAATGCGAAGTACATGAAGCGACTGAGCACAGGAGACCGCATAGCCATGGAAATCAAGAGGGCATTGAAAGCTGATCAGTTGCATGAATTGGTAACTTAGTTCTTGCCTACGTCCTTCCTGTTTTTTATTTGACAAGTTATTTCTTAGATTAGTTGTGCTAGAAGGGCGGATGTACCACTTGCGGCTAGTATGAGAAGTTCGAATGTTTTGTATGCTTCTGTCATGTTTTTGGCTGTGTATTCTACTTTTAGTGCGCTGGTTCTTTTTACGTTTGGCAAGAGTTCGGCTACGTCTGCGAAGTGGCTTACTAGGAAAGTTATGGCGATTTTGACTGGTTTTTGGGCTGTCAGTGGTTTGGTTTTGTGTTGTTTGAAGCTGCTCACGGCTTTTTTGACTGCTTGTTTTAGTTCTTTTTCGATTTTTTTCATGCTTGGGCTTTTAGCTGAGACGCGGCTTAGGGATTGTTTTAGTGCGACGGTTTTTGCCCATGGTGCATATCGCTTAACATCGTCTTTCAAGAGTTGGGCTTCGCCTGCTACGAGTATTATTGGAACCTTGTATTCGCCTGCTGTGTAAGCGTTTAGAAGGAATTCGCTGGCTTCGGTTCCGTTGATTTCAAGTTTGTTTATGCTTCCTCCACTGTAAGTGTGGTCAAAAGTAGATTTAGCTGTGCCAAATTTTGCATGATAACCAAGAAACAGTGCGACATCGCAGTCTTCTACGCCCGCAACCATGCTTAACGGTCGCGGAAAGCCTCTAATAATTTCCACATATTCAGGCAAGTCTTCCACATGAAGATTAACCATTGGTCCGTGACTGTCAGCTATGACTGTCTGCTCAAAGCCGCTTTTGTGCAGTTCTTCTGCGACGGTTAAAGTGATTTTTGTGGCTGTTTTTCTTGCCTCTTCATATAACGTGCCTTTCAAACCTAAGTGTCCGGGGATTACGACGTAGGGCATGCCTTCCATGTCAACAGAAATAAACGCCTTCACTATAATCAACTCGAATAAACAGATTCTACGAAGAATAGATTAAAGCGTTTCGATATCCAAATTGTTTAAGGGAGTATGTAATATTGATAGAAATAAGATGTGAGTTTTGATTTCACCATTCATTTAACAAAATTCGTTTATCGTGAAGAATATACTGGTCCTTTGACAATTTTGCTGATGTCTCTAGGGTCTTCGATTAATATGTTTTTAAAGATATTGATATTTCTTGTACTCCTTGATTACTGTTGTAAGGTTTGGGACATCGAAAACTTCCTTTTTTGTAAGTTCGTTTACGGTCGCCAAGTACATTTCTTTGATTATTATTTTTAGCATTGTATCTAGTTTTGGTGGTTTTGTTTTGACTAGTTTTTTCCAGTCTTCTATGCCTTGTTCTATGCTTGCTTTTTTCTTTGCTTCTTCCACTCCATGATACCATTCTGTCTTCATATAGTATTGCCTAGCTATTTCCTTACTTACATGCAACCCATCAAACGTAAACCTACACTCATCCAGTGTGCCCACAACATCAACAACCATAAGCCTCCTAGAGGGATCAAGACCCAACTCAATCTTCCCATCCTCATTCACCAAACCCGCCCTTCCAGCCAACTTGCTAATCAACCCGTCAACCATCAACAACAAACTCCTTACCTCACCCACCTCGCTATCCGTCAAACCAGCAATCCGTTGCGCCTCAGCCCAACTCACATAGCGGTCTCCTTCCTCCAATTTCGTACTCACATCAAAAATCGGCTTCTCAAGTTTCTCGCCTGCCTTTGGATAATGATCCAGTCCCAACTCCTCAAGCGTTACCGAACCCTGCTCAAGACGTTTAAAAACTGAAGAGCCTTCAGGCAACCCATTCCTGTAAATTATTTCAAGCGGAATCAAAAAATTCTTCAACTCAGGCGTGTAAACGCCATAATCATACTCAAGCTTCCCATCTTCCACATGCGCCTTAGGTCTGTACACGTTAACCAAATTTACTTCCATAACATTGGAAGGCTGATCTAACTCGTCAAAACGCACAACCTTCCCATTCGCATCAACGAGTCCGCGATAATGCGTTTTAATGCCCTTCTCTTCAAGCCTTTCAAAGCAATACGCTCCCATCATGCACAAGGCTTTGCCTTTTCCTTCAATAAGGTCTGGCATTTCACCCCAATCAAAAACCGAATACCGATCAGAAAAATGAAACCTGCCAATTCCCATAGTGTCTCTTGTTGGCTTTTTGATTGCTTCTAAGTCCTTTACGCTGCCCATGGCTCTTTGCACTACTTCAACTTTTTAACCGACTCGTCAGCCTTCTCAATCTCCCTTTTCTTGGCAAGCTGATACTCTCTAACACGTTTCGCCAAGTCTGCATCCTCAACCGCAAAAATCTTCGCAACCGCAATAGCAGCGCCCTCAGGCTCAACGGTCACAACCAAGCCCACTCCACTTGGAACTCTAAGCGAAGAGTATACGTCTGCTCCACCAAACTTTTCCGAATACGGCGGACAAGCAATAACAGGCTTCACAGTGTTCGCATCAACAAAAGCACTCAAAGCATTAGACCTTCCCGCAACCGTGATATAAACAACCTTCTCCTTCTCAAACTCCTTCAAAACCTCCAAAACCTTTTCAGGCGTCTTATGCGCAGAAGCAACACGAAACACATAATCCAACCCTAAAGACTTTAAATAATGGGCAATTTCACGGCAGAATTCCAAATCCCGCTCCGAACCCATCAATATTACCGCTTTACCCTTCATGTTTCCACCCTAGGCAATTACACTGCTACAAAGCCCAACCAACTAATTAAATTTTTAAGCACGAAACCAAACTTTAATTTCTGAGGAAACACACATGGCTTCGCAAAAAAAGCGTAAGCGAAGCATAATAGACGAACTATTCGGAAACTCACTTTTCGACGAAACAAAATTATTAGATGAATTTCCCGCAAGCGGCTACTCCATAAGCGTCGTGCAAACGCCTGAAGGAACAAAAGTCAAAGCCAAAGTTGGAAAAGACACAGACGCAAACACGCTCAAAAAACAGCTTCAGCAACAATATCCAAACGCACAAATAGAAATAGAAGGCGGCAAAAAAGAATCTCTAATCAAAGAAATATCAACAAAAACCCTCCAAAAAGAAAACAACAAAAAACAAGACTAACCATGCTTCGTTCACAAACCAAAATTCTAATCGCAAGTTCAATCTATATATAAGGGGGTCTAGTCACCGCAGAGCGCACTACTTTTTCAAGATGGAATAAGAACCTAAATAGAAGAGCGCAAAAATAATCGCTGAAGCCAAAAATGGAGCCGTGAAACCCCACAGTGATATGAGAAAACCTGACAACGCTAAACTCAAAGTGTCCCCTGCATGAAGCCCCATCATTAACAATCCAATATCAATCCCATAGGATTCTTCGCTCGTAATCTTTGACAAAATTCCTTCCTGACCAATACTTAATAGACCATCGACAACGCCATAAGCAACAACGAGAACACCTGCAAACACGGAAAACGAAAAACCAAGTAAAACCAGCACAACCGTATAAAGTACTCCGCTCAAAAGTATAAGTCTCCCGATTTCAACTCTTTTTGCAAAAAGATAAGAGAACAAACCAGCTAACAAAATCTGCAACCCGATTAGAATCCCAACTGCCTCTGCATCAAACCCATTTTCACTTAAGAACAGGGGAAAAACAAAGCCGCTTCGAAACCCAAAAGACAATCCCATCACAAAAAACAGAATTATGAACATCTTGAAAGCCTTTCCTTTCTTCCTAAAATCCAGAAAATGCAAAGCTTTCGCCACGTCAAACTTTTCCTTTCTCCTAACAGCCAACAACAGAGAAGCTGGAATCACAAGAAGCATAACTAAAACACAAAATATCATTGTTCCCTCGTAGAAAAACCAAACTAGAAGAAAACCAGCTATTAAGCTTCCAACAGCATAAGCAACGTATGCTGCCGTTCTCAAATGAACCAGAATCCTCCATTTGCTTTCACTTTCTTCCAGAAGAAAAGCCCTGTTCACTGCCC
>CAYVGZ010000053.1:0-9705 GCA_964450845.1 uncultured Candidatus Bathyarchaeia archaeon
GTTTTACCTTCAAACAAGTCCTTTCTAACGTAGAGAGCGCAATAGCAGGCTCCATACTCTGCAACATCTGGGTCTCTATAATCACATGGACATATTATGTCTCTGTCAAACTCGAATTTTCCAGAAGCAAGTCTGCATGGACATGAGGGATAACCGTATCGCTCTTCATTTTGCTTCAGCCCTTCAAGAAGGTCTTTAAGAAAATCGGGGTCAGGGTGAAGGTAGTAACCATAGGTTTTTGCATCGCTTTCTGCTCTTTGCCGCACTTTTTCTAAAGTTATCAAATCTCCAAAGCCTCTTTTATCTTGTCCACATGGAAGCCGTTAATCACGATTTTGTTATTTATGATTATCGCTGGATAGCTAAGTCTTCCTCCCTTGCTCAGAATGTCCTTGCTAATTTTTTCTTGGTCTTCCTCGTCGCAAAGGTCAACGTCCACATACTCGTATTCAATACCGTTCTCTTTCAGGAACTTCTTTGCTTGTTTACACCATGCGCATGTGCTTATTGCGTACAAGAAAACTTTGTGTTTATTGTCTTTGCCCTGAACTTTAACTATTTTCATTCGTTACACGCTCACATTTGCTTTTGTTTCCTACGTAATTATTCGATTTTAATAAAGATAGCTCAATTCGTTATATTTCTCAAGCTTCTCTTAATTTGCCAAAGGCTTTTTGGACGACTTCTGACATTGCGGGATGAATGTGCAAGGCTCTAATAAGCGGAAGGAATGTTCTGTCTCCAGAAATCATAGCATTTATAATCTCTTGTATAAGCGTAGATGCAAAAGGTCCTACTATGTGTCCGCCCAAAATTTTCCCAGTTTCTCGTTCTACAATGACTTTCACAAATCCTTTTGGTTCACCCATTGCAGCTCCCATGGCTGTATCTTTATAGAACGCTTTTCCAACCAAAATCTTGTAGCCTTTTTGCTTTGCTTCTGCTTCTTTCAGGCCGACCGAAGCGACTTGTGGATGAGTGAAAACAGCGTGAGGCGCTGCAGAATAGTCCATTCCCACTTTATGATCATGAATAGCGTTGTGCCACGCGATTTCTGCTTCGTAGTTGGCTACGTGTTTAAACATTTGTTTGCCAATGGCATCTCCGAAAGCCCACATGTTTTTCTTTCCAGTTTCAAGATACTCGTTAACCTTCACGTAACCTCTTCCATCCAACTCCACACCAGTTTTCTCAGGCTTTAACAGATCAGAATTGGGAACTCGCCCAGCAGCTATTAGTAAGGCTTCAGCGGAAAACTCTTTCAAAGTGCCATCTGCTCGATTTCTAGCCAATATAGTTTTGACGTTATTTTTTTCTTTTGCTTCAAGAGCCTCATAGTTTGTGAATATGTTTATCCTTTTTCCCATTTCTTCTTTAATTAAGTCAGATATTTCTGGTTCTTCTTCGGGCAGAAGTCTTGGATTCCTTTGAACTACTGTAACTTTGGTGCCTATGCTTGAGAAGAAATGACCATACTCTGCTGCTATGTATCCTCCTCCAATGATAATCATGCTCTTAGGCTGCTTTTTAAGTTCTAAAACCGTGTCGCTTGTTAAGTAGTTCACACTGTCTACGCCTTTAATTGAAGGAACACCGGGTCTAGCACCCGAGACGATGAATATTTTGTCCGCTTTTATCATATGGCCTGCAACTTTCATCGTATAGTCTGAAATGAACTCACCTACGCCTTTGAACCAAACAACATTGGCTGTGGATTCTACGGCAGCAGCTTGGTGTTGAGAGTCTTCGGTGACAAATTGGTGCATTCTTTGCATTATTTTTTCGAAGCTGATTGAGTTGATTGTCGCATTCACGTCCACGCGCTCTGCTTCTTGAACCATGACAGCCACATCTGCCGGGTAAATGAGCATTTTTGAAGGAATGCACCCCCGGTTTATACATGTTCCTCCCATGGGACCCGACTCAACTACGGCCGTTTTCAGACCAATTCCAACTGCGTTTGAAGCAACTATCATTCCAGAACCTGAGCCGATAACAAGAACGTCGAATTTTTCCACAACATTACCTCCATAGGCATATATGAAAGTGTAATTTAAATAAAAATTATAATCTTCATATTGTCGGAAACCTTGATTGTTCAATTCAAATTAGAAAAGCTAATATTTGCATGCTTTTTAGCTATTATTTGGTGGGTTGTTTTGCCAATAGATCCAGATTTTCAGAAAAAGCGAAAAATTGTGAGCCAACATAATGGCCATAACGTGTGGGGACCCGTGGAACCTCCCACGAAACTTGGAATTCATGGAACAAACGTTGCAGTTGACTGGGAAGTTTGCACTGGAGACGGCATTTGTATAGAGGTTTGTCCTGTAAGCCTTTTTGACTGGGCAGACTCTCCTGGTCACCCAACCTCCGAGAAGAAATCTGATCCAGCCAGAGAAAAAGACTGCATACAATGTCTTGCATGCGAAACTCAATGCCCAACTCAAGCCATAAAAATCACTCCGCCTTAAACAAGCCAGAATAATAAACACAAAAACTTCTTTTTCATCTTTTTCCAGCTAAACTACAACGTACAAAATCAAAATCAAGTTACATAATCTGAGAGCCCATCTATGTAAGACATGCAAAACATGATGCCTAACGCTGCGGGTCTCACTGAAAACCAATATAGATTTTGTCATTTTCTAAATCTATGCCTATAGTTTCCTTTTCTTATTAACGGATCAAGCGAAAATTTTTATTCTCTTTTATCGACTCTTGTTTTAGAGGAATTGCCATGAAGGTGAAACCTGACAAAACTTTGGACTGTCTGGGGTTATACTGCCCAGAACCAGTTTTCAAAACAAGAATGGAATTGGACGAGATGAAAGTTGGAGAAGTTCTGGAAGTTATGGCAGATGATCCAGCAGCAGAAGCAGACATACGAAGCCTTGTGAAGCATTTGGAACAGGAAATCCTAAGCGTAAGTAAAGAAGGGAATTCGGTTCGTATATTAATCAAAAAGGTGAAATAATAGATATTTGTAGGAGGCGAAAAAAATGGCTGAAAAAAAGAAAATATTATATGTTCAAACAAGCGGAGTTGACAATCCAGAACGCTCTTATGCACCATTCATTTTAGCTACTACGGCGGCAATGATGGGCATAGACGCAACCGTCTATTTTCTGATAAAAGGTGTTACACTAGTCAAAAAAGGAGAAGCAGAAAAAATTAAAATAGGCGATTTTCCATCTCTCAGCGAAGTAATGAACCAAGCCGTAAAGGTTGGTGTAAAACTAGTAGTCTGCGAACAAAGCTGCGGATTATTGGGGATTCTACGAGGAGACTTTGCACCAGAAGCCAACATTGTCGGCGCTGCAACCCTTAATGACCTAGCACTGAGCGCAGACGCAATCCTCTGTTTCTAAGAGAGAATTAACAATGTCAGCAACCAAACGAATTTACATGGACAACACAGCGGGCAAACCTGTCGACCCCCGCGTGATAGAGGCAATGCTGCCGTACATGAAAGCGTTTTATGGCAACCCCTCTTCTCTTCATTTTTTTGGCCAAGAACCAAGGAAAGCGCTGGAGGAAGCAAGAGAAAAAATTGCGGAATTGATTAACGCTGAAAGAAGAGAGTCAATAATTTTTACGTCGGGTGCAACTGAAAGCAATAATGTGGCAATTAAAGGTGTTGCTTACCGTAACAAAGACCGTGGAACACACGTAATAACTTCAAGCATTGAACACATGTCAATTGTCAATTCATGCAAATTCCTGAAGATGAGAGGATTTGAAGTCACATTTCTTCCAGTTGACAATTATGGTTTTGTAAATCTGGAAAACTTGGAGAAGGAATTAACCGATAAAACAATCCTTGTCTCCATCATGTATGCAAACGGTGAAATAGGAACGATTCAGCCTATAAAAGAAATCAGCAAAATAGTGCACAGCAGGAACGCCTATTTTCATGTGGACGCTACCGCCGCAAATGGACAAGTTCCAATAGACGTAAAAGAAGAAGGCATAGACTTGCTCACACTTTCCTCCAACGACATGTATGGACCTAAAGGCACTGGCGCGCTTTATATAAAAGAAGGCACGCGTATGGAACCACTAATCCACGGCGGAGGACAAGAACGAGGCTTAAGATCAGGAACGGAGAACCTCTCGAGCATAGTTGGATTTGGAAAAGCAGCAGAATTAGCCGCGGCAGATATACCAAGTGAAAGTGGACGAGAAATCAAAATTAGAGACAAACTCATCAAAGGCTTACTCGATTCCATTCCATACTCGTTCTTAAATGGACACCCAACTAAACGTTTACCAGATAACGCTGCGGTCAGATTTAGTTTCATTGAGGGTGAATCAATGTTGCTAAGCCTAGACATGTTGGGTGTTGCAGCGTCGTCAGGCTCTGCATGTACCACAAAAACGTTGCAACCTTCACACGTACTGTTGGCAACAGGATTGAAACACGAAGAGGCACATGGTTCATTATTGTTCACGTTAGGCAAACAAAACATAGAAGAAGAAGTTGACTATGTAATAAGCATAATGCCAAGCATAGTCAAAAGATTAAGGGCAATTTCGCCATTAACACCGAAGGAGTTGGAAGAATAATGTACAGCGAAAAAGTTATGGAACACTTCAAAAACCCGCGCAACATGGGGGAAATTAAAGATGCCGATGGCGTAGGCACCGTTGGAAATCCAGTTTGCGGCGACATGATGACAATCTACATCAAGGTAAAGGACAACCGCCTAGAAGATATCAAATTCAAAACTTTCGGTTGCGGCGCAGCCATTGCAACTAGCAGCATGTTGACAGAACTAGCCAAAGGAAAAACATTAGAGGAAGCTCTAAAAATCACTCGCGCAAACGTGGCTGATGCGCTTGATGGATTACCACCAATCAAAATGCATTGTTCCAACCTAGCTGCTGACGCCTTACACGCGGCAATTAAGGATTATTACAAAAAACATAAGGAGGGAACGAAGAAATGAAAGAAGAGTTCGTCCGATGCGAATTCTGTAAAATAAAAATCCAACCAGGCGCATGCCAACTGGCAGCCTATCGCACCGTAATTGATGGTAAACAATACATCTTTTGTTGTGAAAGATGTGCCCAACGTTACCAAAAAACAAGAAAAAAATCCAACTATTAAAAACTAGTTACTCTGAACAAAGGTTATATGATACTAGACAGAAAGTGAAGTTGATGATCATAATGGCTTGTTGGAAATGGTTTAACAACGTTCTAGAAGAAGCTGAAATAGAAGTTACAGACAAGAACAAACAGAAAATAGACGAAACAATCCACAAATATATCGGTGAACAATCGAGTTATGGACGCTGCTCAGCAGACTGGCGAAAAGCCAGAAAGGAAATTCAAGAAAACAAAGAAATGAAGCAAGAGCTAATCGAAAAACTCCGATCCTTACTTTAGCACTTCAAATTGATCATCACTTTCTTCTTTAACCTCATATACAAAAATGATAATTAAAGGGATGGTGAAACAAATTGGAAAAGTGGGAATGCACGGTTTGCGGTTACATATATGATCCAGAAATAGGAGATCCAGAACACGGAATAAAACCAGGAACACCTTTTGAAAAATTACCTGACGATTGGGTTTGTCCAGTCTGCGGAGTTCCTAAGGACCAGTTTGTCAAAAAAGAATAAATGGACCAACATAATAATTGGAACGTTAAGGGCTGCAATCTAGCTAATTTCAAACCTTTTATACCATAATTCAGCTAATTTTAAGTGATTGACCATGTCTGTCACAAAAATTAAGAAGAGAGATGGAAAAATCGTCGATTTCGATTCTAGCAGAATCAAGGATGCAATCCACAAGGCTTTCATTGCTGTTGAACTTAAGGATGGAGAAAGAGCTGGAAGCATAACCGAAGAAGTGGTTAGGCTTTTAGAGGAAAAGTTTGAGGATAGAATCCCATCGGTTGAAGATGCCCAAGACCTCGTCATAGAAGTTTTAAAGAAAAATGGCTACGAAAAAGTTGCAGCGGAATATCAAGATTACAGGAAGAAGAAAGAGGAAATAAGGGGACTAAAAGAAAAACTTGGAATATTAGAGCCGAAATTAACGGTTAACGCCCTAGAAGTTTTGAGAGCCAGATATCTCTTAAAAGATGAACAAGAAATAATCAAGGAAACTCCAGCTCAACTCTTTGCAAGAGTTGCTAGAGCCGTAGCCGAAATCGACAAGAAACACGGCGACAATGTAAGCAAAAGCGAAGAGATTTTCTCTGGTATGATGGCGAGGCTTGAGTTTGTTCCAAACACTCCGACTCTTTTCAATGCAGGAACGGATATAGGTCAACTATCTGCTTGCTTCGTTTTGCCCGTTGAAGATTCTTTGGAGAGCATTTTCACCACGGTAAAAAACATGGCTTTAATTGAACAGACTGGTGGAGGCGTTGGGTTTAACTTTTCTAAGCTAAGACCGAGAGGAGATGTAGTTAAGTCAACTAAGGGAGTAGCCTCTGGCCCAGTGAGTTTCATGCGGGTTTTTGATACATCTACAGAAATTATAAAAGCTGGGGGAAAACGCAGAGGCGCCATGATGGGAATTTTGAGGGTCGATCACCCGGACATTCTCGAATTCATAACCTCAAAACGTGACCCGCGATTTCTTTCAAACTTTAACATTTCTGTGGCTGTTACCGACGAATTTATGAAAGCCCTCGAAGAGGACGGCGAATACTCGTTAATAAACCCCAGAAATAAAGAAGCAGTAGCCAAGCTTAAAGCCCAAAATGTTTGGAATTTGATGACAACATCTGCTTGGGAAACAGGGGACCCCGGAGTTGTTTTTATTGATGAGATTAATAGGCATAATCCAACTCCTGAAGTTGGAAGCATAGAGTCAACCAACCCCTGCGGTGAACAGCCTCTTCTCCCCTATGAATCTTGCAATCTGGGTTCAATAAATCTTTCAAGAATGGTTGAAGATGGGAAAATAGACTGGGAAAAACTAGCAGAAACCGTAGGGAACGCTGTTCACTTTCTTGACAACATAGTCGATGCAAACAAGTACACTTTGAAGGAAATCGAGGCAATAACAAAAGGCAACAGGAAAATAGGGTTGGGAGTCATGGGATTCGCAGACATGCTCATAAAACTTGGAACTCCTTACAACTCGGAAGAAGCCGTGCAGCTTGCTGAAAGCCTAATGAAATTTATCGAAGAAAAAGCCCACAAGAAATCTGTTGAAATTGGTGAAGAAAGAGGATCCTTCCCAAACTTTGACAAAAGCATCTATAAAGATAAGTATCATGCTATGAGAAACGCCACCGTCACAACCGTGGCGCCAACGGGAACCATAAGCATAATAGCCGGCTGCTCGTCTGGAATTGAGCCTATATTCGCAATTTCCTTCATAAGAAACGTGTTAGGTGGAAGAAGGCTTTTTGAAACCAATCCCTTATTTGAAATGATTGCCAAGGAAAGAGGATTTTACAGCGCAAAACTTCTCGAAGATATAGCCAGAACTGGTTCAGTTCAAAAAATCGATGGAGTACCAGAAGATGTTAAGAGGCTTTTTGTCACAGCCCTAGACATTGAACCCGAATGGCATGTCAAGATGCAAGCTGCCTTCCAAAAGTACACAGACAATGCCGTATCAAAAACTGTAAACATGCCAACAGAAGCGACCGTTGAGGATGTTAAAACAGTCTACAATCTTGCATGGAAGCTGAAATGTAAAGGAGTCACTGTTTTTAGATATGGAAGCAAACCTGAGCAAGTTCTGTACATAGGAGAAGTAAAAACTAAAGAGACAAAATTTGTTGCTGCAGAATCCGAATATGCTGGTGGCTGCCCAACTAAAAACTGTCCATTTCCAAGCTGATTTCTTCCAAAACGCACTATTCTTTCTGCTTTCTGCGTTTTTATGTTGTAGTCTGTTTTAACTCCCGCTTTTTCGAACAGCTTTCCAATAGAGCAATTTTTCAATGTTAACTTGAAAATTCGCTGAATTCTGTCTTCTGGAGCGTCTGCATTGACTAAAATGTAAGTTAAACTTGGTTATTGTTCCTGCCTCACCCTCCCTTTCTTCATGTTATAGTAAAACAGATAAAGATTAATTTGGAAAATCGTTGTATTGTATAAAGTCACTACGAGTTTGAGATGATGATAGAATGAGTTTGATACCTGATGAACATAAGGAGCATCTAAAAAGCGAGCTCAGCGAGAAGCAGGAAAACCCAGTAAAAATTATAATGTTTACTCAAGAATTTGAATGTCAATTCTGCATGCAGACTAGGCAGTTAATCAATGAATTAGCCACTTTAAATGACAAGATTAAAGTTGAAATCTACGATTTTCTTAAGGATTCTGAGAAGGCCAAGGAATACGGCGTGGATAAGGTTCCTGCAATAACCGTTGTGCGTGAAAAGGATTATGGAATAAGGTTTTATGGTTTACCATACGGTTATGAGCTTCAAACTCTTCTGGAAGGTGTAATAAGCGTTTCAAGAGGCAGAACAGACATTTCAGAAGAAACAAGAAGTAGGCTGAGAGAAATTAGAACACCAGTTCACATTCAGGTTTTCGTGACTTTAACATGTCCATATTGTCCAGTTGTGGCAGCCATTGCCTACAAATTCGCGATAGAAAGTGACTTCATAAAAGCAGACATTATCGAGGCAAGCGAATTTCCACAGTTAGCCATCAAGTATGCTGTGATGGGAACGCCAAAAACTGTCATAAACGAAAAAATAGAATTTATTGGAGCATTTCCTGAAGACCTCTTTTTAGAACATGTGCTACTTGCCACGTATTAAAATATCACACGATTACGATTGGGTGTAAGTTTGAATTTGGCTAGTAGCGAAAAAACGTTAACTTTAGTCTTCATTTACAGCGGGGAATATTCAGAACGAGTAATAAGAAACTTGATAAACGACCCTAGTTTCTGCAAATCATGCGGTCTCTACTGCGACTCTTGCAAATACAGTGTGTATGGCTATGTCCGTAACATCCGAGCGGCAGTGCAATTACAATGCTCATCAGAACTTCCGGCTTTTATTGATAACCCAGAAAAATACATGCCTAAGAAGATTCCAAAAGCCGATTTATGTATAGCGTCTGGACTGCACAAAGATTTGTTACTAGAACTGCCACATCACTTACAAAAATTCGGGATAAAGGGGTTAATTGTGCCAATAGAAGACTTCAATGAAGTTCCATCTGGCCTTAGAAAGCAGGTGGAAGAAAAATGCCAAGAACTGGATTTAGAAAATGTGTTTCCGAAACCCTTATGTTCGCTGGAACCAGCAGAAGGCAAACCCCTAATCTCTAGGTTTGTAACTGAACTTAAAGTTGGAAGACCCTCATTAGAAGTTTTGACAGCAAAAAGGGGCAAACGTGAATTTGTGGACTCTGCAGTTGTTAGGCGAAGTGCTCCATGCGGTTCCACGTGGTATATAGCAAGAAAACTGGTGGGAGTTGAAACGAGAAGGCAGATCCTCTACGACGCAATAGCGAAAGCCCATCATAGCTATCCGTGCACAGCAACAATGAACATAGACCCAGAAATTAAAGAACCAATACTACACATTGGAGGCTACATCATAAGAGAAGAAGTTGAAAAAGCGCTGAAACAGGTTTAAAATGTTTGTTATTTATTCCAGTCGTTTAATTATGTGGTATCCAAACTTTGTCTTCACTATAGGCGAAACCTCTCCTTTTTTGAGCGCAAATGCTGCAGTTTCGAATTCTTTCACCATTTTTCCCC
>CAYVGZ010000054.1:0-9461 GCA_964450845.1 uncultured Candidatus Bathyarchaeia archaeon
AGAAAAACTAGCTCACTTCTGAACTTCAATCGTTGAACAGCCCAATCCTTTTCTTGTGTTAACTTGTTAAACCTTGCCTCATAATGTTTCAGCATGTTCTTTTCTCTTCCTCCAAGAGTTTTAGCGGGAAATGAAACTGCAAGAAACTTGGCATTAATCGATTCTAGAATCTTCAATCCAGCCGATTTCTCAATCTGTTCAAAACAAGGTATCGTGTTAAGGATAAAAGCCAGATCAGTATTGATCTCTGGTGCATGCTGTATGACGTCCCTGACTTCTGCATACCCTCGAACATTGTCTATAGCCATAAATTCATTTAGAAAACTTGTCATATCTTTGTAAACATCATAAGCATAGTATGTCACCTTTTCAGATATGGGCATCCAAGGAATTGACAATGGATGAAATCCGCAGGCAACATCCATTATCGACTGGACGGGCGAAACAAGCGAAAATATTCTGGCATAAAATTCATCCAGAATATTCAGTCGTTCCCTAGTTGAATAGTGATAACTCATTATTTCAGCGCAAGTTTTGCGAAAAAAATCCTCATTTCCTGACTTCTTGGCTTTTCTCAACTCTTCCAGCCAAAAGCCATAGTTTGGCTTCTTTAAAAAATATGCTCCACCAATCTGATGCAATTTATTTTTCGTAGATTTGACAGCTATTTTCAGATTTTCCCGTTTCGTAAGTTCGTGCAGACCGATGTTTTTGATGAGGTCCTCGCAGACATTTCTATATTTCGGGCTTTTCAAAACAGCCTTTACCAACTGATCAAGCTGCTTTTTCTTGTCGCTCAAATCTTGGCTTTTCATTTGGACACAAGTAACAGTTTATTTTTGATTTTCATATAAACATGACTCAATCCGAATTTAAAACACTAAAAAGAGCTTGCGGAGAAATCTTCACGTGGTGTGGAGTTCAAATCCCACTCAGCCCATCAACAGTCGTTTTTCAAACTAGTGTGTCTTTTTTGTTTTTTCTTTGCAGGTCTTGTTGCATTTCTTCGCATCGCCTGTACCATAATATTTCGTAATCCTTTTGAGGCACAACTCTGTTTTTCAGATCCGCTATAGTGCGAATTCCCTCTTTCCTGCACCATTCCACACAGATTTTATAAGCATCCCAATCAAGTTCCTCGTTTTCCCAGTACACAGGAATTTCAGGAACGTTACACGAAAAAGCAGCAAAGGCCCTCATATGGCCATCTACAAGGACTATTGTGTTTCCGAGTTCCTTGATCGGTATGGGTTCAATTAGCTCAGGCTTTGCAGGATCAAACGTCTTCATTACTTCCGACAATTTTTCAGAACTTATGTACAGTTGACTGGGTTGTATCTCATTGAGTTTCATCATGAACGTTTTGGTCATCAAATCCACATTAATCATAGCTTATAAAACCTAAAATAAATGAATATCGGTTACCGAAAAAATGGCAGTTGCGGAAAAAAATCAGTATCTATTGATTTTTTCACGGAAACTTTAAGAACATAATTCTAGTAGCATCTTTCATAGATTTGAACGCCAGAAGGTTCGTTTTTGAAAATTGGAATAGTAACACGAAACAGAAATTCTTGGAGTTCAACCCAGCTTCGAGAAGCCCTAGCTAAACAGAACATACCTCATATGTGCTTCAGCTTTCCACAGTTAGTTGCCCGTGTTGGGTATAAACCGTGCTTAAACGTTGGCGACACTAGCATTTCAGAAGACCTAGACGCTCTGTTAATCCGTCCAATTGGGCGAGGTTCACTGGAAGAGATAGTTTTCAGAATGGACATGCTTTATAGGCTTCAACGCTTAGGTTTGTATGTCATAAACTCGCCTGAAGCCATTGAACACTGCGTTGACAAGTATGATCTTCTGGCAATTTTGGAGGATAATGGCATACCTGTTCCGCACACGGCTACAACTGAAAACGTTGACGAAGCTTTAAAGGCTTTTAATGAGCTGGGCGGAGATGTTGTTGTTAAACCAATTTTTGGTTCCAGAGGAATTGGCTCAACAAGGATTCAAGACTCAGAAATTGCCTCCACAGTCTTTAGAAGCATAACGTTTTATCATGGTGTAATCTACATTCAAGAGTTTGTGCATCATGGTTTTTCCGACATACGAGCGTTTGTTGTTGGTGACCGTGTTGTTGCAGCCATGAGGCGTGTTGCAAACAGTTGGAAAACCAATTACAGCCAAGGTGCTCGAACCGAGCCGCTAAGGCTTGATGAAGCTTTGGAGGATATGGCTGTTAAATCCGCAAAACTCATAGAATGCAAAATAGCTGGCGTAGACATTCTAGAAAGTCCCAGAGGACCTTTGGTCGTTGAAGTTAACAGTCAGCCTGGATGGAGGGGCTTGCAATCAGTTACGCGAGTTAACATTGCCGACGAAATTGTGAATTTTGTCCTGTCCGAATTGAAGAGGTAATATGGAGTTATTTGTATGTTGAAGGTTGAAATTGTAAAAGTCGACGTTTCAGCTAAAAAAGCTCAAAAAATGACAGATTACGTAGCAGAAGAAAAGCCCCTCCACATATTCCTGAATAAAAGTCATTACGCAACTATTCTCTGTTCCCCGTCAAACCTGAAAGAATTAGCTGTTGGGCATTTGCTTTCGGAGGGAATCGTAAAATCGGTTGAAGAAATCGATGAAATAAGTTTCAAAGGGGAAGGAGTTTGCCATGTTAAACTAAAAGCGAATATTGACTTGGAAAAGAGACTTAAACTCTTGACCCATTTTTCCCGCGTGATATTTTCCACCTGCGGAAGCACATCACCCTATAATTCTGGAAAGCTTCCTAAAATTATGTCAGATTTGAAAGTAAAAGCTGAAGTAATACTAAACAGCGTCAACCGATTAAACTCCATTGCTGAGATTTTCAGAAAAACTGGCGGAGTACATGCCGCAGCCATCTATGAAAGCGACGGAAACCTTGTTGCATTCGCTGAGGATGTGGGTCGCCACAACGCTGTTGACAAAGCAATCGGTATCGGAGCCTTGAACGAAACTGATTTCAAAGAATGCTTCCTTACATTAAGTGGACGGTTAACAGGCGACATAACCCTTAAAGCCGCAAGGGTTGGCTTACCAATAGTAACCTCTTTGGCAGCAGCAATAGACTCAGGCATTGCAGTTGCCAGAAACGTAGGCTTAACCTTAATTGGATTCGTGCGTGGAAAACGCATGAACATCTACAATTTTCCAGCGAGAATTGATTTTAACAACTAAGTCCATGAAAGAAGCTAATTTCTCAGTCAATTTTCTTTCTCTTAGACTTATTTCCGTTCTCAAATCATTATCGAGTTTTGAACCGTAATATGCGGTGACTAGAACGGTGTTAGCCAATCTTACGCATTTTAAAACGTTTTCCAATTCGCCCAAATGAAGATAGAGTGTGACATCATTTAGAACAAGAACCTCACTGGCATTGCGCACAAACTCTTTAAGTAATGGTTCCATGTTCTTTCTGTTTAATTCTGCATAACGCAGAATTTGTTCAGGCGACTTACCAGCCAATCGTGGTGTGTAAACATTTTTCGGCGAAAGGTATTTGACTTCACTAGGAATCTTCAGATAGTCCGTTATTTTTCCACCAATTTCACCTGCTCTTTGCGGAGCCAGATCAATAATTGTTATTTTTTCAAGTTTTATCAAGGTCATGAATTCTGTAAGCAGTTTGGCTGCCTGCCTAGTTTTTCCAGAGCCAGTTTCACCCAATATTAAAACTTTTTTGCTGAGGATTTCTTTGCCTTTCAACTTTAATTTCTGTTTATTTTTCTCCAAACAAAGTTTCCCTACTTATCTCAACCCTCTTTAGAATCAAAAGAATAGTGAATCCTATAATGCTTCCTGGAATGCAGCTCAAAGCCCACCATCCTCCAAAAATAAGAAAAGCGAACAATGACCCCTCATTCGCCGTTAAATCTAAAAGTGTTTTAGAATAACCTTGAGGTCCCATCCATGGAGCAACCAGAAAAAGGGCAAGAGGGGCACCTATCAACAGAGTTCCAATTGGTTCAGTGAGAGCCGATATGAGACGTGTTTTTTCACTTCTTTTCAGACGCTTCAGAAACCAATAAACAATACCAACAACTATGCCTCCAGGTATTCCTCCTGGGAAAGCATAGACAGTGCCGATGCTCAACATGTTTCTCATTGCTCCGATTATGATAGCAGCTAATACTGCCCAAAATGGACCTAGGAGTACGCCTAAAATTGCATTGGTCATATGTTGTGTTGGGTTGGCTATTGTACCGAAAACAGGAAATCCCGTGAAGGGTGATAAAACCACGCCTAAGGCAGAGAATACAGCCACCACTGCCAATTTTTTGACATAAGTTGCTCCTGTTTTCACTTCTTTTTTATCTCCTTAGCAACCTGCACGACAAGTTTAGCCAAATCGTAAGCTTGTTCGCCAAAAATCACTATCATCGGTTCTTTTCCAATGTCGCCCTTATGATAAATCACGTCTGGGGCTTTTCCAATTTCTTTAATGGCTTCCTTTATCCCCCACGGTACAGTCATTCCTTCAACCCTTTTTGTTCTTTCAGGCTCTTTTTTACGATCATAAAAAGAAATCGTCATACTTCGCTTTTGTAGAGCTTTTAGAATATCTTCTGAAAATTTTATGTTAACCGTTGCCCTTTTCGTCTCATCATGCTTGATAACTTCAAGTATGTATTTGGCTAGATGAGAAGAACATCCGAACTTTGGATTACCAGCCGCTCTGACACCTTCAAACGTTTTTACAATTCTGCCATCTATCGCAACAATATCATCAATGCCTTCTGCGTAGGGAACTGCCATGGCAATATTCATGCCAACTTCAGGAATAAGCATTGCAACTTCGGGAGTTTTCTCAATCAAAATTTTGGCTTTTTCAAGATTCATCAAAACATCGTATCTTGAAGATTCACGGTAGAGATGAGCCATCGGATTTACCGGTCCGTAACCTTTTCCGATGTCTAATCCAAACTTTATACCCAAAGTTACAATTTTCTTTGCGTTTTCAACTGATGTTGGTACGTCCATTTTCTTGGCAAGCTCTGCTGCTATGGCTGCCGAAAAACTGCAGCCTGTTCCATGGGTGGTTTTGGACTCTAAACGTGGGGTTTTGAACGTTTTAAATTTGCCTTCATAGTACAGTACATCTACTGCGTATTCGCCTTCCAAATGTCCGCCTTTAATAACAACAGCTTTAGGTCCCATCTTGGAGATTTCTCTTGCAGCAGTTTCAGCATCCTTTATGCCTCTAATCTTCATCTCAGAGATTTTTTCAGCCTCAAGTCTGTTAGGCGTTATAACCGTAGCTTTTGGCAAAAGATGATTCTTCAAGGCATCTATAGCTTCAGGCTTCAAAAGCGGCGCCCCAGATTTGGCAACCATAACGGGGTCAACAACTAACGCAAACTTGTGCTTTAAAACTTCTGAAGAAACGGTTTTGATAATTTCTTCGGTGTGAAGCATCCCAGTTTTTCCAGCATCTATGCCTAAGTCTTCAGCCACATCTCTTATTTGTTCTCGAATAATTTTAGTGGGTAAGTCTTCAACTGCAGTAACCGCGTAAGTGTTCTGAGCGGTGACGGATGTTATTGCCGTTGTGCCGTGCACGCCTAATGCTGCGAAGGTTTTGAGGTCTGCTTGGATTCCAGCACCTCCGCCAGAGTCACTTCCAGCTATCGTTATCGCCACTGGGATTTTCTTCTTCACCTTTGCAGTTTTGAACATTCTAACTCACCTTTTCAAGCAAGTAAAGCGCGGCGGCTGCAATTATAAATGATGGTATGCTTGAACCCCAATTGGTATAGTTATATAATGTGAAGTACGCTATGATTCCGATAAACCAAGAAACTAGTGGTTTCACTTTCAAAACTCTTGTGGATGAATAGAACTCTTCTAAATTATACTGTTTTTTTCTGATAATGTAGAAGTCCACGGCAAGCACGCCTAACAAGGGCACAAAGAACCCGCCAATGGAAAGAAGGAAGCTTTCGTATGTCGTTTGCCAGTCTTGCGGTATTAAAGCTGCTAGGAGAATGGTTACAGCCGTGATTATGGCAATTAGTTTCCACTGTTTCATTTTGGGCAAAATATTCTGTATTGACACAGCTCCAGAATATATATCGGCGAAGCCATTATCGGTTTCGTCAACTAGCAGTATGGCTAAAGCTAAGCCTCCAAAAGTTATCGAAACTATTGCAGATATTACGGTCTGTCCAGCATAAGCCAAAACAAGCAGGGCACCTAAAGCATAGAACCAAGAGTTTGCAAAAGTATAGCCTGCGGCTGTTCCTAGGAAGGCTCCCTTCTCGCTTTTTGAAAATCTGTTGTAATCTGATATTAACGGCCACCATGATATTGGCATGGCTATGACGAGGTCTAAGGCTAACGTTATTGGCAGGGTTCCATCTCCCTGAAATGTTACAAGCTGTGGAAAATTTGAGAGAACCATGTAAGTGATAAAGATCGCGGTTCCATAGGTGAGCCATATAGCAAACTTCTCTAACCATTGCCTGATAACCACTAAGGGTCCACCAATGCTTAGAAGCATGCACCAGAATGCAAAAATGAATATCCAAAAGTATGTCGTGTATACACCTAAAAATTGGCCTGTTATGAGAGAGGCGGAATTAGCCATTATCAGTATTTCGAACGACGCCCAGCCAATCAATTGAAGCACGTTAACAATAGTAGGTATGTACGATCCTTTTAGCCCTAAGACTGCCCTCAAACTAACCATTGTAGGTATACCATATTTGCTACCTAAGCCACCCGCTAAGCCCAACATCAGAGAGCCTACGACTGAACCTAAAACAGCCACAATAACTGCTCCAACTGTAGACAGACCTGGAATAAGCAAACCACCGGCTTGAAGCACAAGTAAGCCTACAGCCAAACTTGACCATAAAACGAAATAGTCGAATATTCCTAAAATTCTCTTTTCGGCTGGTACTGGTTCTGTTCCCCACTCAGGCGGTAATTTAACCATTTAAATGTGCCTCCAAAATTCCATGAAACTACATTTTCTAATTTTAGAACCACTACAGCTTTGATTTATGGTTTTTTCCTCCGCCAGCATTACCTGGATCAGGTTCTACGGGTCGACGGCGCGTTTAGCCGTCCTCTCAGCCGGATTATAGCCCAGCTCCCCTAAACCTTGCGAGGATAATCGTTATTTAGTTGTATATTTATCTTTCCTAAAGTCTAAGCATATTGGGATGTTGCAAAATGAAGCAGTTGTCTAAGGAATTTGACGTTAGTAGCATCGAAAAGAAGTGGCAGAAGAAATGGGAAGAAATGGGAATTTACCATTTTAGCTGGGGAGACAAGGAGCGTCCAGCTTTTAGTATTGATACTCCGCCACCTTATCCTTCTGGAGAATTTCACATGGGACTTGTTTTGAACTGGACATACTTTGACATGGTAGCGCGGTATAAGCATATGAGAGGATACAATGTCTATTTTCCTCAAGGCTGGGACTGTCACGGTTTGCCTACAGAAGTGGAGGTTGAAAAACGACACAAAATCAAGAAAACGGACCTTCCGCCAAACGAATTTAGGAAACTTTGCGAGAACCACGTAAACGAGTATATTCACTTAATGAAAGAAGCCATTATTGGTCTTGGATGTTCAACAGATTGGACAACTGAATATAAGACTATGGACCCTGACTATTGGAGGCGCACTCAACTCTCTTTTATTCTTCTATACGATAAGGGCTTCATTTACCGGGGAAAGCATCCTATAAATTGGTGTCCAAGATGCGAAACTGCCATAGCTGATGCCGAAGTGGAATACGAATCAAGAACGACTGAGCTGAACTATATTAAGTTCAAACTTGCAGAGGGCGGCTTCTTAAGGATAGCGACTACACGACCCGAATTGATTCCGGCGTGTGTGGCTGTAGCTGTGAATCCTAATGATGAACGTTACAATCAGTATTTAGGAAAAGAGGTTCTGGTTCCGACAACTGATAGAAAAGTGAATGTAATAGGTGACGACCTTGTTGACCCAAAGTTTGGAACAGGCGTTGTCATGATATGCACATACGGCGATAAAGCAGACGTAAAAACTGTTGCAAAACATAACTTACCAGTAATAATAATCTTAGATGAAAAAGGAAAAATGAACCAAAACGCCGGAAAATATGCGGGTATGACAAGCGAGGAAGCAAAGAAAACCGTAATTGAAGACCTAAAAAAAGATGGACTGCTGGAAAGAACTGAATCACTGGGGCAAGAAGTAGGAGCATGCTGGCGATGTCACACTCCAATAGAAATCCTTGAAAGAGAACAATGGTTCATGAAAACCCGCATTCTCACAGATCAACTGGAAAAAAACGCCTTGGAAATCAAATGGTATCCAGATTACATGAAACATCGGCTAATAAACTGGGCAAAATCACTCGACTGGGATTGGGTAATATCTAGACAAAGGGTCTTCGCAACACCCATACCGATATGGTACTGCCAAAAATGCGGCAACATAATTGTGGCTGATGTAAACTGGGTGCCAATAGACCCTAGAATAGAAAATCCCAGAATCGAAAAATGTCCAAAATGCGGTTCTAACGAATTTAAGCCCGAAAAAGATGTTCTTGACACGTGGTTTGATTCATCTATAACGTGCGCTGTTCATGCAGGTTGGCCTGACAGAAAAGACTGGCATAGGCTGTTTCCTGCTGATATGCATCCGTCTGGTGTGGACATTGTTCGCACATGGGCATACTATCTGATGGTTCGACACATGGCGTTGTTCGATGAAAAACCCTACAAAAGCTGTCTAATCAACGGCATGGTGCTGGGAACAGATGGACGGATGATGCATAAGTCTCTGGGTAACTACATAGCTTCATCAGAAGTTTTCACAAAATATGGTGCAGACGCCACAAGACAATGGGCTGCCGCTGGCGGCGCAACTGGTTCAGACATTCCGTTCCGCTGGCCTGACGTAGAATATGGAAGACGTTTTTTAACCAAGCTTTGGAATGCAGCACGTTTCGTTAGCGTTCAACTGAAAGATTACAAACCCAGCGAAGAAGGCAAATTGCAGCTTTTAGACAGGTGGATTCTCAGCAAGGCTGAAAAACTAACACAAAAAGTCACTGAAGCGTTCGAAAAATGCCAATTCAACCTAGCCATAGAGGAAATACGAAATTTCACGTGGCACATTTTCTGTGACCAATACCTTGAAACAGTTAAGGACAAGCTTTACAAGCCTGAAATTTACGGAGATGAAACACGAAAGGCAGCGCAGTCTACGCTTTATGTAGTCTTATACCGCATAATCCACCTATTGGCTCCAATAACACCCCACATAGCAGAAGAGATTTACCAAACAATGTATGCTGAAGACATGGGACAGAAAAGCTTGCAGTTGATGCCTTGGCCAAAGCCAGACGTTGGAAAAATAGATGAGGAAGCTGAGAAGAAAGGCGAATTGGTGATGGCTGTAATAACGGAGATTAGGCG
>CAYVGZ010000055.1:0-9069 GCA_964450845.1 uncultured Candidatus Bathyarchaeia archaeon
CAACAGCCATAAGCCAAGTTGACCGCGACGCTTTCGGAAGAAAACTTCCGCTTTCAACACGTTTGCAGATGTGGCGTTTGCGGAAGTGGCAAATCCGTTCTAGGGTGCATTCTTCAATTGACAGAAACCTTGCCCAAGCAATGGCTGAGCTTGATCGCCTTTCAGACAAGGTCTACATTCCGCCGCCTATTAAAGAGAAGGCTGCGGTTATTTATCGTAAAGCTTTGGATAGGGGATTAGTCCGCGGGAGGTCTATTGCGGCTATTGCGGCTGCTGCGCTTTATGCGGCTTGTCGTGGAAGTGGAACGGCGAGAACCTTGCGGGAGATTGCTGAGGCGAGTTTGGTTGATAAGAAGGATGTTGCCCGTTGTTATAGGCTTTTGCTTCGGGAATTGGATGTGCAGATGCCTATTGCTGATCCTTTAACGTATATTTCGAAAATTGCTGAAAGAACAGGAATATCGGGCAAAACACAGGGAATTGCCATAGCAATTTTGCGTGAGGCGCGGAAAAGGCGGGCTGCTGCTGGGAAAGACCCTATGGGTTTGGCTGCTGCGTCGTTATACATTGCTTGTTTGCAGAATAATGAGAAGAAGACTCAGAAGGACATTGCTGAAGCCGCTGGGGTTACGGAAGTCACAGTACGGAACCGCTATAAGACTTTGAAGAAACAGCTCAATCTAGAGCTTCCAGATTAAACGGCGTTATTTTGCGAGTTTTCTTCTTTTTCAAGCTCCATAAATATTGGACCCTTATATCCGCAGTTTTCACACACGTATTTTTTGGGAGTCAACCAATAATCGAGACTGCTTGATAAGCGAATTTTTGGGCTTCCACACCTTGGGCAGAATTTTTTTGATGGTTTCCGATGTTTTAGTGTTTTAAATACTTCACGTATGTTTTGTAGCAGTTTCATTCCGAGCTTACACCTTTATGCAGCAGGGCAACTACTGAAGCTCAATGTTTTCTTCTGGATAACCAAGCTTTATTAGATATTCTCGAACCTTTTCACGATGGTCTCCCTGAAGCAAAATTTGACCGTTCTTCGCCGTTCCTCCACAAGCACAGACGCCTTTCAGCTTTTGAGCCGTGCTTGCAAGGTTTGTGTTTTTGTCATTTATGCCATCCACTATGGTTGTTGGTCTGCCAAATTTGCGTGTTTCAAGTCTGATACGAATTCTTTGTTGCTCCCTATCTATTTCGCTGCAAACGCACAAGTCTTTGGGAAGCCCGCATGTCGGACAAATCTCAGCCATGATGCTCAGACTTACAATTGTCATGGTGCTATATAAGACTTTCAAATCATCACTCTATAGTTAAACTAAAATTTCAAATTTTTTATTCTTGACTTTTAGGAAAGCTTTAATGAGAAACTCTCTTCATTACGACTTATGAAAGTACTAATCTTGGGCCTTGGAAACATAGGTTCAGTCGCAGCGGAAGACCTTGCCAAAAGCATAAGCTCCATCCAAGTCGTTGTAGCCGACAAAAGCGAGACAAGAGCCAAACAAGTAAGTGAAAGAATTGGCAGAGGAAATGTTTCATGGATTCAGCTAGATGTAACAAACCCTAGCCAACTAGCTAATGCATTGAAAGATTTTGACTTAGTTATGGGGTTTTTGCCTGGAAAACTTGGCTATAGCCTAACTAAAGCATGCATTGATGCAGGAAAAGACTTAGTTGACGTCTCCTACATGGCTGAAAATCCCTTAACATTAACTGATGACGCCATAAAGGCAAATGTAACCATTGTTCCAGACTGCGGACTAGCACCTGGCATCAGCAACATCCTTGTTGGACACGCCGTAACAGAGCTTGACAAGGTGCAAGCTGTACACATAATGGTGGGCGGTCTTCCAGAAAAACCTGTCCCACCTTTGGATTACGTTATCACTTGGTCTCCAGAAAACCTAATCGACGAGTATAAGAGAAAAGCAAGGATAGTTAAAGAAGGCAGAATAATCGAAGTAGAAGCCTTAACAGGATTGGAAGAAATAAAGTTTCCAGAATTCGGTAAGCTTGAAGCCTTCTACACTGATGGACTGAGAACTCTGCCGCAAACGATAACGGATGCGTATGATATGTGGGAGAAAACGCTCAGATATCCAGGACATGCTGAAAAGATAAAACTGCTCGAGGCTCTTGGGTTTTTTGAAGAAGAACAAATTGACGTTGACGGTGTAAGTGTATCGCCTCGAAGGCTTACTGTCAAGCTTTTTGAGCAGAAGCTTCGAAAACCTGAGGTCAAAGATATTGTAGCGATAAAAGTTGAGGTTTCAGGAGTTAAGAATGGCGGGCAAACGTGTTATGTTTACCACTTATTAGATCATTACGATGAAAAGCAGAGTGTAACAGCTATGGCTAGAACCACGGCTTATTCAGCGTCGATCGTTGCGCAGTTGGTGCTCAAAAAAGCATTAAAGGAAAAAGGTGTTGTTCCCACGGAAATAATAGGAAAGGATGAGGCGCTTTTTAGATTGTTTTTGGACGAGTTGAAGAAGCGGGGGATACGAATCGCTGAAGAGAAGATGGTAAGTTAGGTTATGTTACTACGCCCATTCTGTGCAGTTCCTCTTTTAGACTGTCCTTCATCTGCTTGAGGCTTTGCCTTCTCTGCACGTATTCGTCTCCACTTATCTTGCCCGCTTTAAAATCTTCATCCAGCTGCTGCAGTTGAGCGTCTATCTCTGCAGTTCTTGCCCTCAATTGGTCAATGTATGATACGGCTTTTTCTTCAGCTATAACTTCTGATGGAGTTAACGCCATTTTTATCACGCCGTCTTCGATGCGAAGTATTCTGTCAGCAGCTCTTGCGACGCTTGGGTCATGCGTCACCATAATTATGGTTTTACCGAGTTCCCTCTTTACTTTAACGAGGTAATCAACAACAATTTTCGCGTTCACTGTGTCTAACTCGCCAGTGGGTTCATCTGCTAAAAGAAGCGGAGCGTCATTTGCCAAAGCCGCTGCCATGGCTACGCGTTGTTGTTCGCCTCCGCTTAACTCTTCGGGTTTGTGGGTGGCACGGTCCGTTAGATTGACAATTTCGAGAAGCTCTTGTACGCGTCTATTTCTTGTTCCTCTGGAAACGCCTAGAGCCATCATGGGAAGTTCAACATTTTCCGCCGCTGTCAGCGTTGGAATTAGGTTTAACGTTTGGAATACGTGACCAACCATCTTTCTTCTGTAATCAACCAACTGTGACGGTTGCAAAGCTGTAACTGCAACGTCGCCTACTTGAACGTAGCCTCCTGCGGCCTGGTCGAGCCCGCCGACGATGTTTAGTAGTGTGGTTTTTCCGCTGCCGCTGGGTCCTATGATGGAGACCATTTCACCTTCACCAACGTCCATGGTTAATCCTCTTAGGGCTTGGACTTCCACGTTTCCTAGTCGGTAGATTCGAATCAAATCTTTTACTATTACTTTCATTCCTTTCAAAGTCTCACCATTCTATCAATTTTTGAAATGTATCTTTTCGTGAGTAGGAGTACTGGGATTATAGCTGAAGCAAAAACTAGGATTACGCATGTGGATAGAAGGATTATGGCGTCGGGTGGAAACACCATTCGATGCGTTACCAGAGAATAGTACATTGTGGCGTTGGAAGCCGCTACATTGCCGCGCACCACAATCAAGCCTACAATAATGCCTAAAACTGCAGCAAAAACTACTACTGCCAAGTTTTCTGCTAGAAGCATGGTCACTAACTGCTTGAAAGATAATCCACGAGCACTCATAATTGACGCTTCTCTTTTCCTCTCTTGGAGACTCACCAAAGCTGCTAGGCCTGTTGCCACTGAAGCTGCTAGTATGGAGAATACGACTCCTATTCGCTGAATATTTAAGGAGCCTGAGAGCACTAAATTACTTTGACGAGTTTCCAGTTCTTCCGCTACGGAGCGCACATAGTTGACATTGCCAAAATTTAGGATTTCAAGTGCAACAGATTTTCCATCAGCACCGGGTTCTAGTTTCACCAAGACTCTAGTCGAAGCAGACAAGCTTCCATCCAATGATTCATAGAGTCCAATGGGCATGTAAGACCAAAAGGTTCCTGTAACATACGCATACGGTTGGATGTAATATTGTTGTTGAGTTACCTCTGGACCGAAAAATCCAACTATTTTCAATTCCAGCGTCGAACGACCAATAGTCAAGGTTACGTTGTTTCCTACCTTTTTCCCTAGGCTTTTTGCCAAGTTTCGTTCCAAAATTATGGTTAGGTTATTCGTTCTCATTTTCTGAAAAGCTGAGGTGACATCATTTCCGCTGAACCATTCAGTTTCGTAGTAGGCAGTTGAAAGCCATTTGTCAGGGTCAACCGCCCGAATCTGACTTGAAAAATATTGTCCAGGTAATGTTCCAGTAAAGGAGTATTCCAACGTTGCAAAAGCTACTTCCGAAAGCTCATCCTCTATTCTGTTTGCTATGCTAGAAGCGTTAGTTGCGGAGGTTAGTTGAACGCTTATGTCTGCACCTACATCAGCTTTTACTTCACGGGTTATGTAGTCTTGTTCACTTGCAACGGCGCCTACTGTCTGAAAACTGTAGCCTATAATTAGAGCGATTAAGAAAGCGACGGAAGCAACTCTTGCTGGGTTTCTCTGAACATTCTTCGTAGCTAAGGTTCCTAAATCACCCAGAAATCTTGCCGCACGAGTGACAAGCTCCTGAAATTTTAAGGAGCCACGGATGAAGAGTTTTGTGAAACCCCAAAAGAAAAGTAGCGGTCCAATGTAAGTTAAAACGGAGTCTATCATTAACCAAATGCCGAAGAGGATTAAAAGGAATATATTCGCAAATGGCTGCGGACCACCATAGTACATTTGAGCCAAATTTATGCCGAGAAGAAACATAATTATTTTGTAGAGTCCTAAAGAGAAGGCTATCCAAGGCCACCGCTGCTTGTAGGGTTTAACTTCCTCCACATACATGTACTCTCTTAAAGCATCGATTGGAGGAAGCTTTGAGGCTCTTCTTGAAGGACGAAAAGTGGAAAGCAACGTTATGGCTAGGCTGAAGATTATGGCTATAATAATTACTTCTTGGCTTAATACGGGGGTTGCTCCAAGTTCGCCTCCGACTGCAGTTGCAAAAAATGGGCTTAGTAAAAAGCCTAAGCCTACGCCTATGAGACCGCCGAATATTCCTATCATGAAAGATTCGGTTAAGAACATTCTGAACAGTTGTCCAGTCGAGAATCCTTTCGTTAATAGTAAGCCGATTTCACGTCTTCGCAGGTTGTAGGAGACATCTGATACTGTTGTTCCAACATACCAGGCTATGAAGAAAACAGGCAACGCGACAACGAAAAAGGAAAACCTCATAGTCATGCTGGTATACTGGTAGCTTATGAGAATTTGTTCTAGATTATTATTAGCATTCATGCCATATATTGCAACTGCCTGATTCGCTTGAGCAGTAATCGTTTCCACAGCTCCTAGCGAACCCTGAATATCCCAAGGATTAACCAATGCATCTCTGTTTATGTAAGCTAGAATTTGGGTTGTGAAAGGACTACTGTAATATGAAATATCGTTTGGGATTGCGTCTAAGAGTTTGGGGAAAGTTTTTGTCCAGTTTACAATAAGCAGATTATCGCCATAAGTGGGGTATGACTGTTCTTGTGTGAATCTGTATATGACTGATTCGTAGAAATCTCCTGCAGCAATAGAATATGCTTTGTCATCAAGCTCTACGAAACCCACCACTTTAAGAGATATGCTTACACTCTTTCCCGTCGGCGAATAGGTATCAGTCCAATACGAAAAAGTGAAGTTCAATGAAATAGTGCTGTTTAACTCTATCTTGCCTACGTTTTTGGAGCCTACCCACACGTAGGTTTCATTGGCTCCAAGTGAACGAGCACCTGAGGTTAAAGTGAGACCTTCATAAAAAGGTGAAACACTAGTTATGCTGGATACTCCCACAATTCTGAGAGAGGTGTTGTTCTCAAAAGTCGTGTTTCCATACCAATAGGCTCTGGAAACTACCTCTGCACTAATTATACCACTCACGTTCGCAACTTTTGATGCTGCCGCCGTCCATACCGTAGAACTGGAAGTCTCTGAACCATATTGTCCAATAATGATGTCGACTGGCACACGGTCTAGTTGTTGGTTTAGAGCTGCTTTCGCAGTGGTGTCAGCCTCTATGTTAACGCCAGCGAAGAATGTGGAAGCCAAAATAACTCCTAACAGCAATGCAGCGAAAAGCCCCAAAGAGCGAATAACTCTTTTTACAGCGTAAGAAAGCATGTCTGGCACCGTTCAATCAAAAATTCATGAAAACATTATTTAAAGCTATGCATTAGAACAAACTGCATAATCTGTCTAACGAGATTTCCTTCGAGCATCAGAAAGGGATATAATTTTCTAGCCATCAAATAATAACCCATGAACTTTTCTCTAGATTTCGTGGACGAAGAAAACATGAGCATGTTCACCGACTTGTACGAATTAACCATGTGCGCAAGTTACTTTGACAACAAAAGATTTGAGCCTGCGACTTTTGATTTGTTCATAAGACGATTACCTTCAAACCGATCTTATTTCTTGTTTGCAGGTTTGGAGCAAGTACTGCTTTTCCTCGAAAAGGTAAGGTTTACCGAAGATCACATCGATTTCCTGAGAGGGCAAGGATTCAAAAATGATTTTCTCGATTACTTGATGGACTTCAAATTCACAGGCGAAGTTTGGTCCATCCCAGAAGGCACGATAGCCTTTCCAAACGAATCTTTGATTAGGGTTACAGCGCCGATAATAGAGGCTCAGATTATAGAAACCTTCATCCTTAACACAGTTAACCTACAGACAACGATCGCGACGAAGGCTTCAAGAGTCATGACAGCAGCGAAAGGTAGACCCGTGATCGAGTTCGGTTTGAGAAGAGAACATGGAACCGACGCAGGAATGAAGGTGGCTAGGAGCAGCTACATCGCGGGATGTAACGGCACTTCTAACACCCTTGCTGGAATGAAATATGGCATCCCCATCTTTGGAACCATGGCCCATTCTTTCGTAATGTTGTTCGAAAGAGAGATAGATTCCTTCAGGGCATTCGTCAAAACTTTCCCTGACAAATCAACGCTTCTAATCGATACCTTCGACGATATTAAGGGCGCTGAAAAAGCAGTCATAGTTGCCAAAGAACTTGAAAAAAGTGGGTTCAAGTTAGGAGGGGTAAGGCTGGACAGCGGAGATTTGGCAGAGTTAAGCAAAAAAGTTAGGAAATTGCTGGATAAGAATGGTTTGAAATATGTCAAGATCTTCGCAAGCGGAGACTTAGACGAATACAAAGTAGAGGAGTTGCTTATGGAAGACGCAAAAATTGATGCGTTTGGTGTTGGAACCAAAATGGGAACTTCAGCAGACAGACCCTACGTTGACATTATTTATAAGTTAAGTGAAAAAATGAATGAGAAAGGCGAGTTTTCGCCCATTATGAAGTTAAGCAAAGGCAAAGCCACTCTTCCAGGCAGAAAGCAAGTCTTCAGATTTAAGGATAAAAACGGTCGTTTCGCAAAAGACGTGATCGCTTTAGAGGATGAAAAAATAAATGGAGAGCCTTTGCTGGTCAAAGTGATGGAGAAGGGCAAAATAGTCTATGATCTTCCATCGCTCGAGGAGATAAGAAAAAGAACTTTAGAAAGCCTTTCAAAGTTTCCTGATAAATACAAGAGACTGAAAGGAGCACCCCGCTATCTTGTGGAGTTGAGTTTTGGGTTAAAGAAGTTAATGAAAGAGTTGAGAGGAAAATTAGAGAAAACTGAAGTTTTGAACCCTACTTAGATTTTATCATGCGGAAACTGATATTAGAAGGTTTATGAAGCCAACTTCCATCAATGCGGCGATGAAGAATATGCCGTAAATGTAAGCCAAGTCCTTCATGGACATCGTTCTGCTTAAAGTCTTCTTAATTGTCAAGTAGATTCCATATCCCTCAACTACGCCAATAGGCGTGCTTACCAGCAAAATTAGAGGCAAGGCGTCAACGCTTATTCCACCGTAGAGAATGGTGCTTCCCCTTAAAATGCTTAGAAAAAGGATTACGAGCATGAAGACTAAAGCAAAAGTTCGCGGATGCTCAAGCACAATATCTGCATGCTTTTCTCTTTTGAAGAAATTCAAAACCACCAAATTAACGTAGAAGGTCATGCCCAGCAAAATGAGAGAAATCACGATGATATTATGCAGGAAAAGCACTCCGACGGCTAGAGCCTGATTTTGAACGTTACTTAGATTTTTTAGAACATCACTTGACATGTGAAAGAAAACGGTGTTTTCAAAAGAAGAAATTAATAAGAGAAGCAGAAAAGCGATGCCTAGTAGTGCTGTCTGTTTTTTTGCATCAACCAATTGCAAGGCTCCTAAAGCATTAGGATAATAAAGGGACTAAAGCGTTCGAGGATGAATAGAATACCAAAGATTAAAGCTAAAAGAACGGTGACTGCCAAGAAAATAATCATTGCCAAGATACCTACTGCAATTGCGCTGAGCCATCCAGTCTCATAAAGACGCTTAATTAGAAGCAACCAAACAAAAACGCTGAGAAACAAAGCAAGTAGATTGTATGGAATGAATAAGAAAAATATTGTAGACAAGACTGTTCCAAGAAGGGAAATTATGAAAGCATCCGAAAAAAGAGCACGTTTTCCGCCGACAATGATTAATCCAGCGAGATATAGAACAACAGCTAAGACTAAAAGATTGACGAAGAACCACACTATGGTAAATATTAGACGAAGCCCTTCTGGAATAATTTCCCACCATGGACCTCTGTTAATGCTGCTCAAAACTGCATGCAATATAATCTGAAATAGATATGTCGATATCATATTAACCACTGGACGTTTTGCCATTATTTCAACAATGCACAATAAAAATGTTATGAAATAAGCGACTAGATTCTTTCACGTTTTATTTCGAAAAGCACTGTTCCGCCATCAGTGTACGGTTTTCCTGGGTCTAAGCATTGAACGTAGCCTTTTTCTTTTTCCTCTTTTGCTAAGCCTAACTTTTTGAAGCTTAATCCATGGCTTAGTGGAACAATCATGGAAAGCATGCAGCC
>CAYVGZ010000056.1:0-8907 GCA_964450845.1 uncultured Candidatus Bathyarchaeia archaeon
GACCAGTGCTTCGTATAGGTCCTCAACCGTTTTGATGAAATGCGCCATGCCCAAAATTACATTGCAGTTTTCTAGCGCTTCAATTTTAACAGTCTTAAATTGCAGCATCGCAATCACTACGTATTGTTTTTATAGGTATTGGTTTAAAACTTGAACGGTATTTTCGAGATTAATCTTGCAATTTTTATAGCGAATAATATTGTTCCTAGAATTACCATGATTGATGAGGTAAAGAAAGTGTTTAAATAGGCTGTATAAGACGGCAATCCTAGAATTTTAATTTGAATATCTGCAAGCGGTCCACCAACCAAAAATCCCGCTGGTCCCCAACCTACTGCCATTACGGCATTATATCTGCTGAGCAAACGCCCTCTTTTATGCTCTGGAATTATGTCTCCTGCGATGGCAAAGCCCACGGTTTGGCTAGTCCAGAATGACACACCGTTTAATCCATAAATCAAAGCCATCAAAGGAATAGTCAGAGCGACACCATAAAGCAGAGGCGTAATTGCCGCTATGATTAACCCAAAGAACATGACTTTGTTTTTTCCAACTTTATCCGCCAACCTTCCCAATGCGATGCTAGCAATCATGCCGCCTATGGTCCAAGTGCTCAGTATGAAGCTCATTTCTGGGTCGCTTGCATTTAATCCGTTTGGAAGCTTTATGAAGAGGAGGAATATCTGGTTGATCGAAGCCGAACCTAAAACTATTATCATGAGGGACGCTAGAAACCAACCGTATGTTTTTTCATTTTTATCAAGTTTACCTTCATGTTCCTCTTTTTCTTTTACACTTAGATTTTTTTGCGCGGCACTTTTAACAACGCTATGCCTTGATATCAAAGCCATCATTGCCGCGCCAATGAACAGTAGAATGGTTACCATGTAAAATATGGTCCCATTTTCGAAGCCTGCGCCGTCAGCATAGAGAAATCCTGCGAATAGTATGCCGACCATTCTGCCTAAAGAAGCGATAAAGTTTAATGCACCTATGATTCTTCCACGGATTTTGGGAGTTGTTACATCGGTTAGCAGTGCCGCCCATCCAACGTCTGACATCGACCAAAAGAACTCTAGAATTGATAAACCGAAAATTATTGCTAAGCCTGCGAGGAAGGGCTCTCCAGTCTGAATTAGAGATTTGTGGATGATAAACACGATTATGTAGGCAAATCCTGCGATTGATTCGCCAGTCATTATCAGTTTGGTCCTTAATTTGTAGCGGTCGCTTATTCTACCCCATAGCAAGTTCTGACCTAAGGCAGAAGCCACCATGTTTAGTGTTCCAAGCGCGGCTGTTAATGTTGCTGATTGCATGAGCATGTAGAGATAGTTTATCATGAAGGTGTAGAATACGCCTCTTCTTACAAATGTTAGAAATTGAAAAACGCTTAGATTGAAGAAAACATTTCTGGAAGACGTAACATTTGAGGTCTCTGCATTGGCTTTCTTCATTAAAATAGTCACATCACAGCTTATCTGTCGATTTTGAGTATTTTTAGTTTAAGTGTAATAGAATGTTAAAAGTTGTGGAATTTTGGTATATTACAAATTTGCTGTTTTTGCAAGATGATGTACCGTCTGCATAGGTTTAAATTCATTTCAAAACGAAACCTAAATATTGGAAAGAAGTGAAAGCAATTCAGAAAAGCACAGATGGGCCGGTAGTTCAGTTGGTATGAACGCCTGACTTGCACTCAGGAGGTCGGGGGTTCAAATCCCCCCCGGTCCACCAGTACCAACGCCTTGCACCGCTATTTTTGTTGTTTCTAAGGCTTTGAACTGAACGTATCCTTAGAGAAGAACATACAAGCTTGACATTTCTGACCAGCACACTTCTTACGAGATTTCGCTTCATTTGATCAATTTGTTGATTGCAATAACCATTCCATACGCAGGCTGTCCTTCTGGCAGAGCACCACAAAAATGCTCTCCTTCAGCAAAGAGGTCAGATTTATTTGTGATCACTGTAATATTTTGTTCTGAAGTCATTTTCATGATAAGGAGGAGTGATGTTGAAAACTTTGGGCGTAGTTTCAAGTGGTGGAGATGCACCTGGAATGAACGCTGCTATCCGAGCCATTACTCGCATAGCTTATTCAAAGGATTTTCAAGTTTTAGGCTTTGAGAGAGGCTGGGAGGGCCTGTTAACGAATACGTTTAGGCCGTTGACTCCTCGCTCCGTGGGCGGGATAATACAGTTGGGCGGCACCATCCTTCGTACCTCAAGATGCTTGGAGTTTACAAAGAAAGAGGGAATTAAGAAAGCAGCTGAAACCCTTGCTTTAAACAATGTAGCTGGTCTTATTGTTATAGGAGGTAATGGCTCTTTTAAAGGAGCTTTAGAACTAAGCAGGGAAACCGACACATTAATAGTAGGGGTGCCAGCAACAATTGATAACGATATTTTTGGAACAGATGAAACCATAGGCTTCGATACAGCAGTAAACACGGCTGTTGCAGAAATTGACAAAATTCGAGACACAGCAATTTCCCATGAAAGAATCTTCATAATTGAAGTTATGGGACGAACAAGAGGCTTCCTTGCGTTAACTGTGGGCTTCACGGTAGGCGCCGAAATAATTTTGGTTCCAGAAGTCAAGTACGAAAAAGAGGCCATATTCAAAACTATAAGAGAAAACAGCGCCAAGGGAAAAAGGTCAGGCATAATTGTGGCAGCCGAAGGGATTGGAGACACAAGCAAACTTGCGAGAGAGATTGAAGAAAGCACAGGAACAGAAGTTAGACTTAGCATCTTGGGCTATGCTCAAAGAGGCGGTAGCCCGACAGCAAGGAGCAGACTTTTGGCTGGTTTATTCGCAAACGAAGCAGTTGAGCTATTATGGAAAAGGCGTGGAAATAGAATAGTTGGGTTGCAAGATGGCAGAATAACCAGCATCGAGCTTGTAGAGTCATGCAAAAAAGAAAAACCTCTGGATTTAAACTTGTTACAATTGGCAAAGATATTAGCAACATAATCAAAGGGATGGAAGAAGAAAGAGAGGAACAAGACTACGTACTGGGTCTTTAAAGACTACCTCATTACTGCGTTTTGAGGAAGCCCATGAGTTTTGGCATGAGTTCGGTGCCATGTTTCAATATGCCTAAGCTTCCTTTTCTACATTCTTTTTCAGAAAATTTGGAAATGTTGTCGCCTTTGATTTTGTTTCCGGATATTAGTAGTGGAACTGGGTCATCAGTATGAGCTTTTAGTTTGCAGGGTGTTGAGTGATCTGCTGTCACGCAGATGATGTAGTTTTCCAGTTTTATTCTTTCTAGCAAAGCTCCCAAAAAGTACTTGTCAATTATGGAGATAATATTTGTTTTGACATCAAACTTTCCATCGTGTCCAGGTTCATCTGGACCTTTAATGTGTATATAAAAGCAGTCATAAAGGGGTAACTGGTCAAGTAGCTTCTTTACCCTTAGTGTGCAGTCCTTTTTTTCGTCATGTGAAGGAGGGGGAAGAACAGTTACGTGCATACCAGCTAGTTTAGATATTCCTTTTTCAACTGGCATCTCTGCGAGAGAAACGAAGTTAACATTATATTTTTCGTTAATATTGAAGAATTTTGGTAAAAGATGCCCTCCATCCCTAGTGAGTATAGCGTTAGCTTTCATTTTTCCTTCAGCAACTCGCCTCTTGTTTACTTCGTGCCCATCCAAAACTATGTGGCTTTTCTTCACGAATTCGTTCACAATTCTTGAGGAAATCTTAGCTTCCTCAGTTTCATCCGTAGGCTTACATTCTTTAAGAACCATTTCAATTTTGCTTTCCGCTACCCCAAGTTCATTTATCCTAGAATAGGCTGGATCAGTATTTGTTATCTTGCTTGAGAAAGGCTTCTCTTTGCTTCTGATTACTAAAACTGCCCTATATCCAATAGTGTTCCTAAATTCAAAATTCGAGGGGTAAGATTCTAGTTTCACCTCGTCATTTACAGCTTTAGTTAACTCCTCAGCCTCTTCTGTAGTCAAGTCTCTTCCTGCTCTCCGATCGAGAATTTCGTTTCCATGACCTAACGTTGCAAAGTTGCATCTCAAGGCTAGGTCGCCATCATTCACTGTTACATCTGCCCCAACCGCCTCAAGTATTCCTCTGCCAGTGCTATATTTGAACGGGTCATATCCTAGAATCGAAATGACGGCCACATCGCTTTCTGGAGCTATGCCCTTTTCAACAGTGTACATTAATCCTGTTTTTCCGTTTTTTGCAAGAAAGTCCATGTTAGGTGTTTGAGCAGCCTCAAGAGGCGTTCTATTTCCAAGTTCTTCGACTGGCAAGTCGCCCATGCCGTCGATAACGACGTAAATCAGCTTCAGAATACTCTACGCCCCTTCACAGATATATTCGGTATTTATGGTACTTAGAAGTTTTTAAGAACTTTCGTGTTAATCATGGTTCAAAGCCACTTTTGTTATTATTCGGTTATTAAAAAGGAAGCTGAATCCTAATGATGTAAGGCTATATGTTGCAAGATCTACACTCTATTAGAAAAATTCAAAGTGATAGAGCCATGCCAATAAAATATGAAGAAGCTCCTGAAGTAAAAAGATTAGCTGACGAAATTGCACAATCCCTGGACTTTTTCCACGTAGTACCTCAATTCGTGTTTTGTGTCAGAAGCACGGGCTCCGAATCAAAGCGCACGATCGCCCGCATTCATGGGTTAGGCAAAATATGGCAAGAAGTTCTCAATCTCCCTTCCGCCTATGTGATTGAAGTCATTTCTGAACGATACGATAAGCAGTCTGAAGCGGAAAAAGAAAAAACCATTATCCATGAACTTTTACACATTCCTAAAGGATTCTCTGGTGGCTTCCGTCCGCACAAAGGATACGTTGAAAGAAAAACTGTGGAGCTTCTACACAAAAAGCTGCAACAACAAAGAAAGGCTAAAGACATGGAGGATTATATATCTGATTCAGTTAGCAAATAAAGTTTTTAAGGAAGTAAACAAGTGAAAAACCGAGCTTTCCAAACATACATGCTTTCAGACGCTATTTCCGTTTAGGTGGAATGGATGAAGCATAATCTGAAAAGTCTTCAGCATAACGGTGTCTACGTTGCACCATACGATTATAAAGGCTTCACCATCAAAATTAAAGGGCATGCAATAAAACTGAAACCCAAAAGCGAGCAGATGGCAATAGCCTTAGTAAAGAAAGAGCAATCAGCCGCTCCTCCAGACAAAGTTTTTTATAAGAATTTCTTTCAAGATTTTCTGGGGCAATTGAAAAAGGAAAATTCTTCTCTAGCTTTTTTGGGGCATTTCCAAAACGAATATTTAAATAAAATGGGGAATGATAGCCCTAAAGAAAAAGATGTTGAACGTCTAGAATTTGATTTTTCCGAAATCTCCAAACATCTAGAACATGAAAAATCGCTTAAACTAACTATGACGAGGGAAGAGAAGAAAAAACTTGCAGCAGAAAGAAAAGCTAGAAGAGAAGCCCTTAAAGAAAAATATGGTTATGCTGTTGTTGATGGAAAAAAAATAGAGATAGCTAACTGGACAGCAGAGCCTTCATGCCTCTTTACTGGAAGAGGAAGCCATCCGAGAAGAGGAAAATGGAAAGAAGGACCAACAGAGGAGGACATAATTCTGAATCTTTCCAAAAACAGCCCAAAACCGCTTGGCAACTGGAAGGATATTGTCTGGGAACCGGAAAAAATGTACATAGCTAAATGGCAAGACAAACTTACTGGAAAAATCAAATACGTCTGGTTCTCAGATTCTGCATTCCTTAAACAAAGGAAAGAACGCGAGAAATTTGACAAGGCAGAGCAGTTAGGTAACGTAATTCCAAAAATCGAAGAACACATCATGAAGAATTTAGACGCCAAAGATGACGAAAGAAGAAGGATAGCTACGGTTTGTTGGCTTGTCTTTGCACTAAACTTAAGAGTTGGCGACGAAAAGGACCCTGGAGAAGCCGACACTGTTGGAGCCATAACTTTAAGACCAGAACATATCAAGATAGACGGCAATGTCTTGCATTTTGACTTTTTAGGAAAAGATTCAGTGAGATGGGTTAAAAGCATAAATGCTCCTCCAATTTTGATCAGCAACATTGAACATTATTCTAAAACATGCAAGGAATATCTCTTCGAAGGGTTAGATTCTAAGAAAGTTTCCAGGTTTCTTTCAGAGAAAATGAACGGGTTAACAGCTAAAGTGTTCCGAACTTGGAGAACCACAAAAGTTGTTAAAAAATACTTAGATACCTGCGGCGTCCAAAAAGACAATGCAGAGTACGTAAAGGTTTTTCAGGCTAAGACGGCCAACTTAGAAGCAGCCAAAATAGCTAATCACAAAAAAATGATTCCTGCGAATTTTAATGAAAGGTTGGCTAAGAAAGAGGCTAGGCTTAAAGAACTTGAAATTCAATTAGAAGAGAAAAGTAAACAGGGAAAGAAAACAGATGCCATTCTTGACAGAATTGAGAAGACCAAACTTGATATTGAACTAGCAGAGAAAACCAAGGAGTACAATCTGGGGACTTCTCTCAAGTCTTATATTGACCCAAGAGTGTATGTAGAATGGGCTAGTAAGGTAGACTTCAATTTAGAGAAACTGTATTCTAAAACTTTGAGAAAGAAGTTCAGTTGGGCTTTAAGGAAAATGTTGAAAGTTGAGAACTAATAGAAAAAGCATAAGCCTGAGCCTATAAAACTATGTTTGCTTGTACGTAACTAGTGCCTTCTCTAGAACTTCCAAAGCTTCCATTAAGTTTGGCTTGTCTGGGTTTATGTTGCCTATGCCTAGTCTCATCATGCTTGATTTTATCAGCTTACAGTTATTTTTGAAGAAAAAGAAAGTGCCTGGGACTGCTGCTAAACCATGTTTTGGTATCGCGTGATCATTTATCCATTTGTACGTGTCGTTTATCGGCACTCTCACCCAGTAAGTTATGCCAGATTTGTTGGGGAAAAATTCAAACCCTTTTTCGTTCAACCATTCTTCTGTTTCTTTTTTGAGGTTTGTCCATTTTTGCTTGTGCCTTTCAAGGTCTTCTCCGCCCTTTTTTAACAATTCTGTAGCAATAAGTTGCACTATATTTGGACTGTTTCCGACAGTGTTCAAGACGTCTGTGTATAGTTCGTTTACAAGGTTTTTCTTAGCTAGGGCTACACCGAGTTTTAATCCTCCAAGACCGTAAGCTTTTGTGAAGCTTGTTGTAACTATGCCAAAATCTTGGTCAAACGAAAAAACAGTGGGTATAGCATTTCTGTCAAATTCAGCGTAAATTTCGTCACATAAAACGTAAAAGCGGTTTTCAGAAGCAACAGCCATAATTTCTTTTAGCTCGTTAGTGTTGGATATTGCTCCGCTTGGGGCGTGTGGGTTTGTTAGCACAAGTAAACTGGTTTTTTCAGAAACAATTTTTCGAAGAGCATCAGCATCAAGTCTATAAGATTCTTTCTCGTTTCTTTCCAGCCTTTTTACACGTGGAAAATGCTCTTGCACCTGCCGTAATAGAGGCTCGTATGTTGGGTATTCCACTATTGCCTCATTTCGCCTTTTGCTTTTTTCTGCTATACATCTAATTATCCGGTCATTTTGTCCTGAAGCGCCTTCACTGGAAATGAAAACATTTTCCGGTTGAACACTGTACCTTTGGGCTAGCTGTTTAGCAGCGTCAGGGTTTCCACATGCATAATTAATACTCAAATCAACATGACCCAGCATCAAATCATATTTAAAATACCCTAGGCCACTGGAGCGGAAATCGTATTTTAGGCTTGGCGCATGAATGTACCAATCTAGATACAATGATTGATGCTTCATCATCAAACACCTAAACTCTTGTAAGAATACCATGCTGCTTAGCTTTTTCCTTATAAACCGTTTTGTTTGAATATATTTTTATGTAATAGCGTTAAAGTTTGCGTGAAGACTATGAAAATCAGTGAAGTTAAAGATGGCGCGATTTTAGAGGTAAACGTAAAACCGAATTCTAGAGAATTTAAAATTGTAGTTGAAGGAGATGAGATTGTGGTTTTCTGTATGGAAAAGCCTGTTAAGGGAAAAGTTAACAAAGAACTATTGAAAGAGTTTTCGCGGCTTTTTCATGCTAAAGTAGAGCTTGTTTCCGGTTTTACTTCCAAACAGAAGAAATTGTTGATAAAGGGTTTTGGAAAAAGTGACGTGGAACATGTTCTACTGCGTAAGTGATGTTTTCTACTCTGCTTGAGTTTTAAATCTTAATATTGCTGCTATTCCGCCGAAAGAATTTTTTAGCATTTGTCCCTCTTCGGTTTCACCAGATATCATTTCTATTTCGGTGTTTGTATATTCTGCCAGTTGGGCGAAATTCTCTATTAGTTCTTGTGTTTCAGCTATTCCTAAGGCTGGAGCTTTGCATTTCGGACACGGTTTTCCGATGAGGCTTTGTTCAAAACTTGTTAGCATTTGGCTTTTCATGGTTTGCTTTTCTTCGTGTCCGCATGCATTGCATTTCACTTTAACTTGTATGATATCTAGCCCTTCAGAAAGTAGCAGCGTTCTAACAGCACCAGCTTCTAAAGCTCTTCGTACTTCTTCTTCGCCGTACGTTGCCATTCCAGTGTCATGTCCAATTTCGTAGAGAAACTGCTGCACCATCTGTTTTTCCTCTATGTAACGTATTTTCCGCATGATTTCTGGAGCTTTGTCAACAACTTCCTTTACACCTTGTTCGTTCACGTAGGCTGTGTCGATTATATCTATGACTTTGTCTTTCAGCATATAATTTAGATAGTCGCCCTTTTCAAAGTCGTATTTCGTTGGTCCTGGACCCGCAATTATTAGGCCTTTCAGGTTTTCAATGGGCAAAAATGTTCCGTTGGCGTGCTCACCAATTCGTCTGAAATATTCTTGAAGCCTCATTTCTCTGAGCCTTTCGTATCGTCTGGCTGATT
>CAYVGZ010000057.1:0-8834 GCA_964450845.1 uncultured Candidatus Bathyarchaeia archaeon
TCTCCTTTTTTGAGCGCAAATGCTGCAGTTTCGAATTCTTTCACCATTTTTCCCCGCCGAAAGTTCCAAGGTCTCCACCACGCTTTCCAGAATTCGTGCCTAATGCAGGGTTTCAAATCGTGAAAATTTTATAGTTGTTAGGCACATTATGGTATTAGGGAGGAAAGTGAGAAGAGAACTATCAGTTGCTTTGTTGACCTTGCTTTTAACGGGTATGCTTTCGTTAGCATCCAATGTCTCGCAAGCTAAGGCAGAACTTGCAGGGGGGATAATTGTTGCCAGATAATTATCCTACGATTCAAGGGGCAATTGACAACGCAGATGAATGAGACTTAATCTTTGTTAGGAGCGGAACCTATTATGAGAACTTGGTTGTCAACAAGACTGTTTCGTTGATTAGAGAAGATAGAGAGACCACTACTATTGACGGAAACTACACAAATGCAATGAACGTAACAGCAAACAACGTCACCATCCAAGGCTTTACAATACTCGGGCACTTTGTAAGCTTTTTTGGTGGAATCTACTTAAAAAACACGAACAACTGCGTCGTGACAAATAATACCATAAAGGACAACAAGATTGGCATAGATATCGAAAGATCATTAAACAACATCATCTTTGGAAACATCATAACAAAAAAAAGAAAAATTGGGGTATAATACTTGTCAGATCTTCAAATAACACCATAACCAATAACAACATAACGGGCAACGGTGGAGGGCTGGAGAGTGCTGGCATTGTTATCTCTTACTCTGGAGGCAACATTATATCTAGAAATCACATTGAAGATAACTTCGTTTCAGGAATCTTGATCAACTGGGATTATGACAATGTCAACAACTATATCATTGAAAATAATATAACGAGAGACAAAATCTATGGCATGGATATACACTGGGGATACAACTTCATTTTCCACAATAACTTCATTGATAATGTCGATAAACATGTTGATGGGGGCAGTGACAACATCAGGCAAAATTGTTCCGTGGGCAATTATTGGAGTGATTATGACGGTGAAGATTTGGATAGGGATGGAATCGGTGGCACTAATCTTCCTTGGGAAGGAGTTAACTATTATCCTTTAATGAATGTTTTCTGGCGTCCGCGTTTCTACTGGAACCCTGGAGACGTAAACCACGATTTAAAAGTTGACTTGTATGACGCCATCAAAGTGCTAGTAGCCTATGGTTCTGAACGTGGAGACGATAATTGGAATTCTCAGTGTGACATAGCCGAACCATACAACGAAATAGACCTATACGATGCAGCACTTGTACTAGTAAGCTATGGAAAGAAATACAACTAGCACCCAGAACACGCATGCAGATATAAGCTTCATGAACTCTTTCGCTTGCTAATAGCCTCCAATTCTTCAGTGTCTAATCACACCTACTAATTGAGGTTTTGATGAACTGCATGCTGTTGTTACAACCCGATAATCTAGTCGATATTTGAACGTACCCTAGGCTGTCATTAGGATATTCATTTTCTAGTCATTTGTGTCTTTAATTCTGAGCGAATATGGAGTAATAAGGCTGTTGCTATGATCTGCGTTACAGAAACGTAGAATATTACTGCAATGAAAGGTAGCTTTAACTCCATCAGTAAGCCGTACAATGCGCCGCTGATGAGGAAGCCGACACCGTAGGCGGTGTTGAAAATGCCGTAAGCAGTGCCTCTCGAAGAAATTGGTGTGAGTTCTGAAACTGCTGCTCGATAAATTGACTCTTGCGTTCCAAGCACCAACCCAAAGACCAAAGCCGCAGCTATAAGCGTCGACAGTTCGGCACCACCCATTGTAAGTAAAGGTGGAAACAAGGAAAGCAGAAACGGCAGAACTAGAACTCCTATCCCAAACTTGTCGTAAGCATAACCAGCAATTAATGCCATTGGCGCATCCACACTCTGAATGAGCAAGTAAATCACGGGCACAATCCACTGCTGAGTTGGCTGAAGAATTTCTGAGGCCCTAAATAGAATAAGCGAGTAAGGTATAAGCCCAACACTATTTAACAAGACGGCGAAAGTGTAAATGTAGAAAGGTCTTGCGAGTTTCTCTTTTTTTCCTTCGATCTTTGGCGGTTCAACGGGGATCTTTTTGGAGCCTATTTTCTTATAGGTGTAGGCTAAAACTACTAGAAGCACTAGGAAAGGCAAGAAGAGAAAGGCAAAAGTAAAACTGTAATTGTTGGTGGAAAGCATTAAAAAAGTTACGATTAAAGGTCCAAGGATAGCACCTATCTGGTCCAAAAGTTCATGGATTCCAAACGCTTTGCCAGCTCCTACATCCTTGCTTATAATTGATAATACTGTGTCTCTGGAAGGAGACCTGAAAGCCTTTCCAAGCCTTTCCAGCAAAACAAGGATTACGGCTATTTCCAAGCCTAGGGGAAATGCCAAAAGTGGAATTGAAACGATTAGACCATAGCCTAAGAATATGAAGAGCCAGTAAGCACGAGTCGTATCAACCAAAAATCCGCTAACAAGCCTTGCAGCATAACCAAAAAAATCGCCTAATCCACCAACCAAACCCACAATTAACGCTGTGGCGCCTAAAAACTCGAGATAGCTGGGCACTACGCCCCTAGAACCTTCGTAAACAACGTCACCCATCAAGCTTACTATTCCAAGAAGGAGAATACCCAAGTAAGCGCTTTTGCGGTCGTTTGAACTTGCCTTCTGGTTCATTTTCCCATTCTCATACTGTTTCTTTGAATAGTTTGGCTTGAAGAAGGTTAGGATAATAAAGTTTGCTGAAAAGGAATCTAAAACGTTTGAGGGAAAGAGTTTATAAAAGCAGTGTCAGAACATGCAAAAGGGTGGAAAAAGCTATGATTGAAGGGTTCTTCAACTATCTAGAGTCTTACACCTTCTTGGGAGTCAACTTGTCAACTATTCTCTCAATAGTTGTTATCGCAACAGTAGCTGTTATTCTGGAGAGATTGATAACAAGATATCTGCTAAAATTCGCTAAACGAGCTCACTTAGCTCCAAACGTAACAAACAATTTAGTTTTAACTTTTCGTGTCTTAATTTTGATCGGCGTTATAGCATTTATGGTTAGAGCTGGCGGACTACCAACCGAATGGCTTGTGACTTTTTCCGCCATCGGAGGCGCTGCCGTGGGTCTAGCCTCCAGCAAGACTATTGGAAACTTTATAGCAGGATTCTATCTGCTTGCAACCCGCCCGTTTAGAGTGGGCAATTATGTTCGTATTGGAACTGTTGAAGGAATTGTGAAAGAAGTCACTATCAATTATACCAGAATATTGACCATTGGGAACAATATTGTTTCAATTAGCAACCTTCAGATTATGGATAGAGATGTAACCAACTATGCATATGAAAATGAAGAACAAGTAGGTCTTTATTGTTACACTTTCGAAATATGCTTTGACCATAGCGTTTCTTCGGATAAAATTGCAGAAATTTTCAACCAAGTTTTCGAGAACTACGCTCACATAGTTCCAAAAAAGCCTAGTTACATGTTGGTTAGGTCGGGTAGCTTTGAAAGAGTTTACATGGTTTATCTTTATGTAAAGCATCCTGAAGACATTTTTGTTTATAGACCAAAAATAGCCGAAGAAGTGTTCAAACGTTGGGATATGGAAAGACAAAAATAAAACAGCGAACTCGCTTTACCCACTTCTTGATTATTGATCAATATCTAAGAGTTTTTGCCAATTCGAACCTATTTACTTTCAGAATTTTTGAGGTTATCTGAGCGAAAGCTTTTATTAAAGCTCAAAACTTACTTTGGCAATACCTTAAAAGATGATGCAGTATGGCTTTGCAGAAAGGCGACTTTATACTGATAGATTATATTGCTAAAGTGAAGGAAACAAGCGAAACTTTCGACACCACCATTGAGGAAACAGCCAAAAAAGAACGCTTATACAAAGAAGGCGAAATCTACGAACCAAAACTAGTAGTGATAGGCGAAGGGTGGGTTCTTAAAGCGTTAGACGAAAGCTTGACGACGATGGAAATTGGCAAAACAAGTCCTGTTGAAATATCGCCAGAAAAAGCTTTTGGAGGAAGAGACCCTGAAAAGGTTAAACGCGTTTCATTAAGGCATTTGACCGCTAAAGGAATAACACCGACTCTTGGGATGCGCATTGAATATGATAATAAAATGGCTACAGTTCGAGCAGCAGGCGCTGGGCGTGTCTTACTGGATTTTAATCCACCTTTAGCCGGAAAAACGCTGGTTTATGAAGTGACAGTTCAAAAGAAACTCGAAACGATAAGCGAAAAAATTGGGGCACTCATTCACCGAAGGATACCTGCCGTAGAAGAAAACAAATTCAAGTTCACCATCAGGGCAAAGGCTATTAATATAGAAATGCCTGAAGAAGCCTTCTACCTAGAGGGAATACAAGTAGCGAAGAGAGGCGTAGCCACGGACATACAGAGATTTTTCCCAAAAATAACCACTGTTAAGTATACTGAAACCTTTAAAGCTGAACCTAAAACCGAAAAGAAAACTTAGCGTTATATAACTCCTGTTGCCTTTGCAATCTTTTCGCAAAATTCTCGGTTTAATTTCAGCTTTCTGAGGATTGTATATCTTTCGGGTCTTATGGTTGCAGTCATCTCCAACGCTTTTATCACATCTTCTTTTTCTACGCCAAGATCGCAAGCTTCGGTTGGCGCACCTAATTTCTGCAAAGTATCTTTTATACGCCTCCAGTTTGCTCTATGCAGATAAGCCATAATTATTGTTCCAACACCGCATTGCTCGCCATGCATGGCATGATTAGGCTTAATCATGTCTAGAGCGTGGCTAAACAGATGTTCTGAACCGCTACATGGGCGACTGCTTCCAGCGATACTCATGGATACGCCACAGCTTATCAAGGCTTCCAGAAGCACCCGCAATCCGTCCTCACTTCTTGACTTAATTAGTTCAGCGTTTTGCATTACAAGTTTGGCGCTCATTAAAGCTAGACTTGCAGCGTACCCTCCATAATACTCATTTGTCTCCTCATGCGCCAATTTCCAGTCTTTTACAGCGGTGAATTTTGCGATGACGTCTCCGCAACCGCTTACGGCTAAGCGCCAAGGCGCTTGGATTATTATGTTTGTGTCGGCTATGATGGCTATGGGTGCTTGAGCCATAACAGAATATGGTTTTTCAAAGCCCTTGACAGAAGATAGGGGGCTTGCAATTCCGTCATGGGAAGCTGTGGTTGGAACGCTTATGAACGGTATTTCTTGGCGAGCAGAACTCAACTTTGCGACATCTATCTTTGTTCCACCACCCACTCCAAAAACAACTTGCGGTTTCATGACTCTTATTTTTTCTTCAACAGCTTCCACGTCTTTTACCGTTGCTGATTCAACCAGAAAAGTGTCAACTTTCAACCCTTCTTTCTCAAGCAGCGTTTTGACAGTTTTTCCAGCAATATCATGAGTTTTTGAACCTGCAACTATAAGCGCAGATTTCGTAAATCCCAATTTCAATGAGATTTCAGGAACATACTCTATCGTTCCATTTCCAACCATTACTTCCCTTGGAAGCTGCATCCAATGATGTTTTAGAGGCAAATCAACCACTATTCAACTTTACAGTCATCTTTAATTTCGTAGCAATGTATGTTTAAACCTTTTTAAACCCAGCGATTCCTGATTAAAACGTTGTTTTATTTTACTATTACAGAACCGTAATATTAATAAATGTCATGGTTATGATTACATGATGCTACTTCCTAGTGAAGTAAACTTGCGATGCATTTAGATTTTGGGAGAAAAAATGAAATGATGAATAATGATGCAGTTGATCGATTGGTGTTAAAGGGAACAACAACCATAGGCGTCGTATGCAAAGACGGCATCATATTGGCTTCAGACACCCGTGTAACCATGGGTTTCTACGTAGCCCACAAACATGGGAAAAAAATATACAAAATAGATGACCACTTGGCTATGACTATTGCTGGATCGCTCGCTGATGCGCAAAGAGCAGTCGATATATTAACGGCAAACGCACAACTTTACAAGCTGAACATAGGTAGGCCTCTGCCCATAAATTCGGCGGCAAGACTAATCTCGAATCTTTTGTTTTCATCTAGATACGCAACACAGGTTCTAGTGGGTGGCGTAGATGACACTGGACCACACGTTTTCTCAATAGACCCATTAGGCAGTTTGACAGAGGAGAAATGCGTTGCCACTGGCTCTGGCTCGCCAATAGCCTATGGTATCCTAGAAGACAGATACAAGGAAGACGTGTCCGTTAAGGAGTTTTTGCCAATAATTGTCAAAGCTGTTAACTCTGCTATGAAGCGAGATGCGGCAAGTGGAGACAGTTTTAACGTTGCGGTAGTAGATGAGAAGGGTTATCAAGAGTTAACTGATGAAGAGAAGAAACTTTTGAACGATTGAGGAAGTTAAAATTGTGGCGCCGAGTTCTGAAAGAGATAAGATAGAAATAAGCCAATACATATTAGAGCACGTTCCAAAAGAAGCCGAAGTGACAAGAATAGAATATGAAGGGTCAACGCTTGCTGTTTATACCAAAAAACCAGAAATTTTAGTTGAACAAAGCAACGCAATCGTGGACATAGTTAATGTCATTAGGAAAAGAATAGTCATACGCTCCGACCCTTCGGTGAGGGTTGCTGAAACGGATGCCGAAAGGATAACTCGTGAAATAATTTCTCCTGAAGCAGAAGTGACAGACATAAATTTTGATCCAAGCCTTGGCGAAATAATAATTGAAGCCAAAAAACCCGGGTTAGTCATTGGAAAGAACGGCACGGTTTTGCAGGAGATCATAAAGCGAACTAAATGGCGTCCTCATGTTTTGAGGAGCCCACCATTACGTTCAAAAATAGTAACTCACATGCGCCATTACCTTCATTCAGAAAGCAGAGATAGAGAAAGAATACTACGCACTATAGGCGAAAGGATTTTCAGACCTAAAACCTTCGAGGTTGGCGACCTCAGAATTACAGCCCTTGGAGGGGTTCAAGAGGTTGGAAGGTCATCCTTCCTTGTTCAAACGAGAGAAAGCAACGTATTATTGGATTGTGGCATCAATCCAGGTTCTTCAAGACCCTTTGAGGCTTTTCCAAGATTTGATAATCCAGCGTTTGAGCTTGACTCTTTGGATGCAGTTGTTATAAGCCATGCTCACCTTGACCATTGTGGTTTGGTGCCTTTTCTTTACAAATATGGGTATGATGGTCCAGTTTACTGTTCAGCTCCGACTTCCAATTTGATGACTTTGCTTCAACTGGATTATTTAGATGTAGCGAGTAAGCAAGGAGTAATAGCGCCGTATGATCAGAAAGATGTTCGTGAATGCGTCTTACACACGCTTCCTTTGCGGTATGGTGTTGTGACAGACATAGCTCCAGACATTCGCTTGACCCTTCATAATGCCGGTCACATTCTCGGTTCCTCTTTAAGTCACTTGCACATAGGTGAAGGCTTGCATAATATTGTCTATACTGGCGATTACAAGTATGCAAGAACCATGTTGCTGGAGGCGGCAGAAACAGAATTTCCGAGAGCTGAAACGGTGATAACTGAAAGCACTTATGGAGGCGTAGATGATATTATGCCTTCACGAGTTGAAGCTGAAGAACGTTTGACAGCCATTGTAAATGAGACTCTGGAGCGTAAAGGCAAGGTCATAATTCCTGTGCCTGCGGTTGGAAGGGCTCAAGAAATAATGCTCATTATTGACGGGTATATGCGACATGGGCTAATGAAAGAAGCACCAGTTTTCATTGAAGGCATGATTTCAGAAGCAACCGCAATTCACACGGCTTATCCAGAATATTTGGGAAGAGAAGTTCGCCACAGCATACTTCACGAGGGAACAAATCCTTTCCAGTCAGACTATTTCACAATTGTGGAGCATCCAAATGTTAGACAGGATATAATAGATGGCGAGCCATGCATTATTATGGCAACTTCTGGGATGCTTGAAGGCGGACCTGTAATAGAGTATTTCAAAAGCTTGGCGGACAACGACAAAAACACGATAATTTTTGTTAGCTATCAAATTGAAGGCACATTGGGAAGGAGAGTGAAGAAGGGCTTAAATGAAGTTACTATGATGAGCAGCGAGGGCAAACTAGACGTTTTAAAAGTCGGATTGCAAGCAGAGTCAATTGAAGGTTTCTCGGGGCATTCAGACAGACGACAAATAACCAACTACATAGCCCAGCTAATGCCTAGACCTGAAAGAGTTGTTGTGTGTCACGGTGAAAGGGCAAAATGTCTAAGTATAGCAAATTTCATTCAGAGAAGATTCGAAGTTCAAACACTCGTGCCAAGTGTTATGGAAACATTCAGACTGCTGTAGGTTTGGCGTCAAGCACTAAAGGGCGTCTGCTGATTTTGTTCTATCAGAGAGAGCGCCTTCAGACTTTCTCTACTTCTTCGAGTGCTTTCAGCACTTCTTCTGAGTGATGTCTTACGTCGACTTTTGGAAAAATATGCGTTATCTTTCCATTTTTGTTGATGATGAAGGTCACTCTTTTTGTAAGAAAACCTCCGAGCCCAAGCACACCGTAGGCTTTAGCAACTTCCTTGTTGCGGTCACTCAATATAGCAAATGGCAAATTGTATTTTTCAGAAAATTTTGAATGCGATTCCACACTGTCGAGACTTACCCCAATTACAACCACACCTTTACTTTGGTACAGCTTATAATTGTCCCTGAAACTGCACGCCTCAGCCGTGCAACCTGATGTGAAGTCTTTCGGATAAAAGTACAGAACCACGACTTTTTTCCCAAGATAATCTTTCAGACTAACCGGCAGACCCCGTTCATCCGATAAAGTGAAATCAGGCGCTGTGTCGCCAACTTT
>CAYVGZ010000058.1:0-8770 GCA_964450845.1 uncultured Candidatus Bathyarchaeia archaeon
GGTTCTCTCCGCCAAATATTGTATGGGCATTGCCTCCAGCAGTAGCTACCTCCCTTAAAAACACAGCTCCGGCATTCAGGTCTATCAAAAAACCTAGGCTTACTCACAACCCTTCCACAGTAGGGATACACCACGAAGTTACACTTTTAGTTTGTGGATAACGCTTTCCAAGCCTAAAGCATAGAAAAAGATAACATGTTATTTGCGCTTTCGTTCGTTGTTCATCTTCTTCAAGAGTTTGTCAAGAATTTTTCCTTTAGTTCTCAATTCTCGTTCAGAAATCGTCTGTCCCATTGGGCATAATTCATCAACCACGGCACCCTCATCTGCCATATACACAACAGGATAGAGATAGCATCCCAATGGTCTTTTTCCATAGACTCGGCATTTCTTATCAGCGAGACTGTAGAAATAGCACCATCCGCCAACGTTTCTGAGCCGAATCACACCATCATCTACTACTGCAAATTCTTCTCGGCGATAACCTGTTTCCTCTAATCTTTTGATGTCCTTACTTGAAAGCTCCATCTCCGTTTTTTCACAGCACTTTCCACAGTTTGAACAACGCACGAGAAGCAGACGCCCCAACTATCATAACGAAAAGATAGCCGAGTTTATAGTCGTTCTGGTAGCCTGGGATAGCTTCAAACTCTCGTTCATACCGCACATCAAGAATAAGAAACATATTTGGCTTCAAATAGAGGGGTCTAGCACCGTTGCACGCACACACAAACAATAGTAGCCCCAGACAGATTCAAACTCTTGCCAAGTATGCTGCGGCAATGTTTTTGTTGGTAAATACTCGTTACAGTAGATTGTGGATACTTGCACCCGATTGGGTTCAAGTCCTTTAATGGGGCTGCCCGGATTTGAACCGGAGTCTAGAGAGCCCAAGTCTCCAAGCCTAGACCAAGCTAGCCGACAGCCCCAGCTTATCGCTGATTTTCAAGTCCACTTCGTTGTTTAAGAATTTTGTTCTCAATTAGTTGTTTGTGTATTTAGCTTATTCGAGCTTCAGTTTCAGGCAGTGATTTCTTTTGTAGGAGCTGAATACTAAATGCCCCACAACAATACACCGAGAACCAGAATCTCTAATCGTTAGCTTGGTTATTCTTTACAAAAAATATTAGCGTATCTTACCAGAGAACTGCTTGCAAGATATGGCGGTCATGATGAGGTTAGAAGCAGTTTTTTCCAGCAATTACTCAAAGTCCCTTAGCGTTCACCTCTAAGTCAAAAATGGGTTGAATCTATTTATAGAGGGGCTATAGTTTTTTCTACACCCTAAAGCACACTAACAAAGAGCGCCAGTCTTGCTATTGTCGCTTGATGTTGCATTGCAGCACTTTTGGACAGACTAAGCATTCATCGGGAATTGGCATATCTTTAGGGATGGTGTTTAGGAACCCGAAGTAATGGACGCATTTTGCTGGTGAATCAAAAACTTTTGGATACTCAGTTGGTTTGACACCGACAAGTCTCATGTTTTCCACTATTATGTCTAATTTTGACATACAATAGGGACACGCATAATACGTTTGCCTCGGAATTGAAGAAGAATCAGTCAAAACCGTTGGCTTATCAAACGATTTCCCACAGCCCTTATACGGGCATTTCAACTTTTCATCATGAATATGGAAAGAAGGCATAACTCATCCTTCTAGAGTGCATAGCTCTGCTATATATCGTTAATATTAATATGTAATAAACATTTCTGTCCCCACGCACAACAAAAATACACGTCACCTTTCGCAATAAAACAAATGAAGCCTCGGCCGGGCTTTGACCCCGGGACCTGCGGTTTACGAGACCGCCGCTCTACCAGGCTGAGCTACCGAGGCGCATTATATCAACTTTGCATAAATCGCCTATTTAAACAGACACAATGCAACGTTAGTTCGCTACACAGCTAGACAAGTGGTAGCTGGTATAGGATACTTTTTCTTAGAGTCTTAAAGCCTAATTTTTCGTACAGTTTTATGGCTCCAGTTGGGTTCATTTCATCGACGTAGAGAAAGGCATCTTTCATTCCCAAACCTTTTAGTTCTTGCATCATATGAAGCATTAAGCAAGTTCCTATTCCTTTTCTTCTGTGTGGTTTCAGAACGCCGATGTCCGCTATCAACCCCCATTTCAGGTTCTTCTCCTTATTCAGTCCCTCGTCGATTGCAACGCCACAATAGCCAACTGGTTGACCGTTTAGAAGTGCGAAAAACCATTTTTGCACAGTATACCACGGCATTTCGAAAAGCGTGTACTTGGTTTCTTCGATGGTTCTGGGTCTGAAGTTGAAGTGTTCTTTGAAGGATTCATTATCAAGTTTGTTGAGCAATTCGATTTCTTTTTCTTCTCTCATCTGAATGTCCCGAATTGTCAACTGCATGCCTTTTCGATAGTCGTCTGGTATGAAATCGAGCTTTCTGATCATTATGCTTGTGATTCGGGCTTGTTTGAATCCGAACTTTTCAAAAAGGTGTACACAGCCTTCTCTGTCTGTCTGCGCCCATGTCTCAGCAGCTTCCATTCCTCTTTTCCTTAAGCTTTCCAATGCCGTTTCCAAAAGTTTTGCAGCTATTCCTTTTCTTCTGAATTTGGGAAGAACGCCCAAGTTCTGGACGAAGCCCTTCTTTTCTTCTCTCAACCTGTCTATGTAGGCACTAACCATGCCAGCAGTCTCGCCGTTCCATTCAGCAATGAACATTCCTTCCGAACTGAAACTTGGAGACTTTTCCATCGTTTCCATTTCTTCAAGCGTCATGCTTCTAATATCATCATAATCTCCAAAAGCTGCACTGAAAACGTCAACATAAGCCTCTTCGTCGAATCCTTGTCTGAAAGGGCTGATTTTAAGCATGGCTTATGCCTCAAAACTTCCATTTCAACCATGACTCGAGAGATTTAAACATTACCATTCTTGGATGCTCGGAAATCGGTTGCATCGCTTAGTGGGATAGTTATTTTAAATGAGTTACACCGTAATAAAAATCTGGAGAGAAAATGGACAAAAATTTGCTTGCGTCGCGTAACGTTTACTGTAGCAACTGCGCCGTCTACAAGAAGGAAAAATGTTTAGGATTCACAGAAAGGAGAAATAAGGAAACATCTGAAGCTTGTAGGCATCATCGCTGGTTCAAGAAGGAATGCCATGAAACCAAATGAAAACTTGGGCGAAAGAAAAATAATTGAAATCATACAGAGTTGCTTAGACATATTGCCCAAAATGCCTATACCTTTCGGCGATGACGTTTCAGCATACGACATTGGAAACAACAACCTTGCGATATTAAAAACAGACATGCTTGTTGACAAAACCGATGTTCCGCCAAAAATGAATCTTTGGCAAGCCTCTCGCAAAGCAGTTATCATGAACATCAGTGACTTCGCTGCGAAAGGTGTTAAGCCCTTAGCAATACTCGTCTCTCTTGGGTTGCCGGGAACACTGAAGGAAAAGGACATAGAACAAATAGGGAAAGGGCTGAACGCTGGGGCACGCGAATACGGCGTCTACATTATTGGCGGAGACACAAACGAAGCATCAGACCTCGTAATCAGCCTTTCACTTTTCGGAATAGCAAGAAAAGACAAGATTGCTCTGCGGAGCGGAGCTAAACCAGGAAACCTCGTAGCAGTTACGGGTTCTTTCGGTAAAACAGCTGCAGGGTTAAAAATTCTTCTCAATGACCTTAAAGCACTGCCCAAAATTCGCAAAATGCTTGTTGAATCAGTTTTGATGCCGTATGCAAGATTAAAAGAGGGTTTGTCCCTAAGCAAGACAAAAGCCGTTACTGCAGCCATTGATTCAAGCGACGGTTTGGCATTGAGTCTCCATGAAATTGCAAATGCAAGCAGAGTTGGCTTCTTAATAAAAAAGCTTCCAATAGCTGAGGAGGTAGAGAAATTCGCGGAAATCAACAGGTTTGACCCATTAGAGTTGACTCTTTATGGGGGAGAAGAATACGAACTCGTATTAACAATAAAACCTAATCTTTGGAAAAAAGCAGAAAAAGCTGTTGAAAAAGTCGGCGGAAAACTTTTGTCAATAGGAAAGGTTACAGCTGATAGACAGGTTCTCATGGAAATTGATGGAAAAAGAAGGTCCATTGAGCGGCGAGGTTGGGAGCACTTCAAAAGTGGTAATGTTTAATTTTGAAGTAAACAGTCATCTAATTGAGCATTGAGGTCTGATTTAACTAAATACTCTACTGTTCGAAAGGCAACATTTTAAGAAAAACTCCAGTTTTGAATCAGTGAATTGGGTAGGCACGGTGTTAAGTGAGAACTTCTGTGTTGCATGTTTATTTTTGCTTTTTTGGGAGGAAAATTTATATTGGGAAGATGTGGCTTTTATTTTAATCTCGTGTCGGGATTCAGAATTTTGGGCGAAATTTTGATATTTTATTCTTTTTTGATGTTGGGTTTTCTTTTGCGTTTTTTGACTATGGTTACTGTCTGTGTTTGGTTTAGTTGTCGGATTTGGGCGTTTGGGAATATTTTTTCAATTTCTTTTCGTATCCCTGCGATGTTTACTTCTCCGTAGGTTTTTATGTCAATTATTGGCTTCTCATCTTCGTCATAGCTTACGGAAACTGCGTATCCTGAACCAACTTCGACTTGTGTTGGCTCTAGAACAAAACCTAATTCTTCAGAGTCTAACTCAATAAAACCGCTTGATTCACGTTTGTGTTTCTTTTCCGCCATGCTAATCACAACTTTTTAGAGAAGGATTGTGGAGATTAAAGGTTTGTTGCGCTTGAATATTGATTAGTAGTTCTTAGTGTTTTGTGAATTTGTCGAGCAAATAGTTCAGGATTGTTATGCATGACGCTGCTAAGTAAGGCTGTTTTCCAAGTGATATTTTTTCACCGAAGCGTAACGCGAAGCCTTCTGCCTTTTTTGGTAAGCCCACATGGTCGCCTAAAACGAAGACGGGTTTGTCGCTGATGGTTATTTCTGATATAGGTTTTCCGCCTTCTTCGAGAACGTAAATTTTGGCTTCGTTTGCCTTAGCCTTTATTAGTGCTTCGAAGCTGGTTTTGTGTGTAGTTATGCCTGGATGCGGTTTGCTGGATAAGACTTTTTTTAGGATTTGTTTCCATGTTTCTTGATCTGTGCGTACATCGTAGAGGGTTGCGCCTTCGATTTTTACGTGTAGCGGCGGGTTTGGTGGACCATTTAATATGGTGTGGAATATTACGTTTTTGCGGATAGCGTGGCTAAGGAATAAGCTGGCGACTGCGCATTCGTAAACTATGTCTAAACGACCAGCATCATGCAAACTAATCCAATTCATGTCTGTTCTGCCCAAACGTGAAAACAAGACAAACTCGCGCAACAAACTCCCTCAAAAATAATAGGAGACATGCAGATTTAAATTTGGTTAAAATAGAGATAGTGTGTTATTGAAACAAAACTGCGTAAAAAACAAGGCTGTTTGACGCTTAGTTACTTCATTCAAACATTCACGTTAGATTTAATAAACTGGAAAGGAGATTTAAGAATTGGAGAAAATGAAAATGGTGGATAAAGTTCTTGGTAGGATGGAAGTTCTTAGAGGTTTTGTTCAAATTCCTACTAAGGGCCGAAACGAGTTAATTGGAGACATGTTTGCACCTTGTGCGACCTTCGTGAATGGAGAAACTGCAAGGCTCGACAAACATGGAAGGATCTGGTCCTCTTTTCTTAAAGGCAAATTCCCTGTCAGCAGTCATGTGCAATTAACTAGAGTAGAAGAAGGCTTTGAAATAAAACAAATTCAAAAGGCCAGCAAAGATGTTGGCTTTTCCAATGAACTTACACATAAAACAGAGATCTCTAACACTGTAAATGTGCAGAAAACGAAGTTAAATAAAAGAAAAGATCGTGAAAAAGGAACTACTACGAGCTCCTTTGGCTCTCCAGGAAGATATGGTCACGATTCATCAGAATTTTATAACAGTAGATTATATGAGGGAATACCTTCCGAAATAAGAGAAGTAGAATATGTTGAGAACGAAATTCGTATAGACCTTTTGGATAAGGTCTTTTATAAAAGCAGTGAAAGCATGGACGAGTTGCCTGAAAACAGTGTTCATTTGATGGCGACATCACCACCTTACAACGTGGGAAAAGAATATGACAAAGGCCTCACATTAGGTGAGTACAAAGAGCTCTTAAGGAACGTTTTCAAAGAAGTCTACAGAGTTTTGGTTCCCGGTGGAAGAGCTTGTGTTAACGTAGCAAACTTGGGCAGGAAGCCATACATTCCTTTGGACGCTTTTGTAATTCAAAGCATGCTAGATATTGGCTTTTTGATGCGTGGTGAGATCATATGGGACAAGGGCTCGAGTGCTGCTGGGTCTACGGCTTGGGGAAGCTGGTGTTCAGCAAGTAACCCAACCTTGAGAGATGTTCACGAATACATAATTGTCTTTTCCAAAGATACATTTAAGAGACCAAATCCAAAGAAAAGAAAGAGCACAATTACTAAACAAGAGTTCTTAGAATGGACTAAGAGCGTATGGTCATTTCCAACCGAGTCAGCTACTAGAGTCGGTCACCCCGCTCCGTTCCCAGTTGAGTTACCTCTGAGGCTTATCAAACTCTACACTTTTGAAGGCGAAGTTGTTTTGGACCCCTTTATTGGCAGTGGAACAACCGCTATTGCATGCATCAAAACAGACAGGCATTTTATTGGATATGATGATGAAAAAGAATATGTTGATATGGCGAACAGACGAATTCAGAATGAACTTAGGCAAACTAAAACTCAAAAAGAACAGGTCAAACTTGAAAAATTTGCACTCATAGATTCGTAAGAGACTCTAATGTTCACTCAATCTTCGTCTGTACACTTTTTGTATCAAAAGCCAATTTCTTTTTTTGCCAGTATTCTATCCATCGTTGATAAGGTTCATATTTGATATCATGGCGATGCCATTCTATCTCAAAAGACTGAGTGTCAGGGTGTCTAATGAGGCTAAGTAAGGCTTCTTTACTATATTCAGGTCCTCTGGGATTTGTTCCTAGCTTGGGAGGCTTGATGTAGTATTCGCGACCGATTGCATTGAAAATCTTCTGTTGGACTTCAAGAGGAATATAATAGAAATTGCCTACTGAGTCCCACTTTATAAGGACTAGAAGAATATCGCATTTAGGAGTGTAAGTCTCGCTGAATTCTCTTACTTTCTGGGCATCGACAGTCCATATAATCTTAACTCCACCCATCCCAGTGATGGTTTTGATAGAAATGGGATGACCGAAAAGCTTCACATCTATTTCGCGTTCAGTCATAGGAATATCAGTTTCAACATTCTTCTCTCCAAACTTGTGAATTAACAGCGCAATCAAAATCTTCTCTCGGAGAGAACCTACTTGCATTCCTGCTTTTCCTGCTCTTGAACTCTCAAATTGAGCAAGCTGAAACAAATATGGTAAGCGCTTCTTTATTTTCTCAACAAGTTCCTCGTCTTCGAAGATTTCAGACAAACGACTTGTCATTCAAATCCTCAATCTATAAGCAATACATGTCTTAATAATTCTTCTGCAGGTTGACTGGATTCGATACAGAATTCAGAGCAACAGAAAACATGCCACCAGAGGGGCTGAAGTAAATACCACACTTAGGGTATTAGGTTTCATGATAATGAGATTGACCGCATTCCTGACTATTCTTATCCAGCATTAGTCAACGAAATTCAACGATTAAAAACTCTAATGTAAGGATAACCATATTAAATTGGACTTCTGACACCTCGTTTAAATTTCTGCGTCACCAAACCTTTTCATAGACAAAAACGAGGGAAAAACCGCACTAGATTCTAACCATAGGTTCAATGTATATATAAGGGGGTCTAGACAGCGCAGAGCACAATAGAAAAAGAGCCTCGGGCGGGCTTCGATCCCGCGACCTACAGCTTACAAGGCTATCGCTCTCCCAAGCTGAGCTACCGAGGCACACACATAGCATTCACAACAACAAAAATAAAAATATTCTCAACCAAAACTAAAGGTTTCCCCCTTTCCTAAGTATCTCTATCGCCTTCGCCAAAATCTCTCTCTCCTTAACATAAGTCAGAGCCTGAAGAGCACCAGAAATAGAAAACCATTTAACCATATAAACCTCAGAATCGTGCAAGTCCGTTGAACCGCCCACAAGCTTCAAAAGATAAAAATGAACCGTTTTAAAATAACGCTTTTCGTGTACGAAGCTGTAACTAGTCTCGCCAATTTTATCAACAAGTTCACCATTTAAACCCGTTTCTTCTCGAACTTCCCTTAAAGCCGCCTGCTCAAACGTCTCATTTCCCTCAACCAAACCCTTAGGCAAACACCAATCGCCTCTGTGAAGAATCAAAGCTACCTCAAACTTACCATTAACTCTTCGAAAAATCACTCCACCAGCAGACACAACCCTTTCAAAAGGCAATTCTCCCATGTCCTTACCTTCACTACACCCATGCATACACCATAAATAGGTTGCGTCATCTTTTAAATCCTACAATCAAAAACCCTTATTACATACAACGTAATCCTTATATCTGCGGAAACCGCTTCAGAAATATTTTAGCGAGTTAGTGTACGCTATTAAACAGATGCACCTCCCCATCAAAAACGATGAGGAGCGAAGGGTGAAATGAGCCCAAAAGCTCACAATGACACCATGCATAGGCCAAAAAAACCAGAACACACCACAAAAGGTTCACCAAAAACGCCAAACAGACACCGCCAAAAGGCCCGACATGCTACGCCGTCTGGAGAATGGCTCGGCTTGAGCGCTGAAGAAGGGCGCGGC